>JALHPN010000021.1 GCA_022842465.1 Polyangiaceae bacterium
CACGACGAAGCCGACGGCGGTCTCCGTCGGCGCAGCCGGCGGCGGAGCCGCGGTCGTCACGACGGTCGGCGCCGCCGTCGCGGCGCTCGCCGACCCGATCGCGTTCTGCCGCCGGGCGAAGGTGATCGCGAGCACGCCCGCGAACACGGCGAGCCCGCCCGTGACGAGGAGCGCGAGCGTGCTCGAGCGACTCGCGCCCGACGGGGCGGGCTTCGCGATCGTCACCGCGCGATCCGACGCGAGGCGTGCGCGCACGGGCCCCGACGTCGACGGAGCGGGCGGTGGCACGTACGGCTCGTACGCCTGCGCCGGCACCTGGCTGGAGAGGCTCGCCGACGTGGTGGACGTGACGAGCGGCACGGTCTTCGGTTGAGCGATGTTCTTCATCGGTTCGGGAGCTCTGCGAGGTGACGGTACTGTTCGCGGACGACGATCTCGCGACCCGGCGGCGTGTCGGGATCGGCGAGGTTCGTGACGCTCACGTCGACGGCGTAGTCATCGAAGCGTAGCTCGTAGGCCGCGCGGCTCGCACGGCCGGCGGAGAGCGACGCCGCATTCGCGTCGCCCACGGTGCGCATCTGCACACCCAGTGCCCGCTCCGTCGAGGCGACGAGCCGCCTGGCGACGCCCAGCGCCGCGTCGGGTCCCGCCCCCTCGTGGACGACGTCGACGGCGACGAGCGCGCCCCCGGGGGTGCTCCCCCCGCCCGGCGCGAAGCGGAAATACGCGTCCCTCACGCGGGACGGCGTCGTCTCGTCCTCGAAGCGCGCGGCGGCCCCCTCGCAGCGGAGCGCTGCGCCCCCGAGCTCCTCGGCGCACGCGAGCCCCTTCGCGGCGCCCCATGCGACGACCTCGGCGCGTCCCGTCGTGCCGAGGACGAACCCGAGCGCGGGCCGCGCGGGCGCCCTCGTCCCCCCCGTGCGGAGCGAGGCGAGGCTCTTCGTGCGGAACGACTCGAGGGCCTCGGGGCTCGCCGGCTTCGAGGCAGGGTCGAACGGACACCCGCCGAGGCCGAGGAGGGCGCGACCGCGTGTCGTCGCATGGAGGCCCCCCACGGTGGCGGTCACGAGGAACGCCGCCGCGAGGAGACCGCCGAAGAGCCGCTTGCGAGTCATCATGGGATCACACGAAGAGAGCGAGATCACGCGGAGAGAAGCGCACAGCCCGTCAGGCGATCAGCCCCCGTCGCCCGCATCCGGCGGCGCCGCGTCGTTCCCGCCGTCGCGCACGTCCGCGCCCGCATCGAGGATGGGCAGGCAGGGCTTGTCCTTGTAGACACCGTTCGGGCACCCGCAGTACGTGTTCTTGTCCGGCTGGTTGTTCGTCTGGACGACGCCGGTGCGATAGCCCTCGATCGCCGGCGCGAGCGCGCGAACGTCCTCCGGCGTCACGCCCTCCTTCGTGAGGGTCCCCGCGATCACCTCGGAGAAGGCGTCGAAGTCGGCCTTCCGCAGGTTCAGCCCCTTGTGGGCCTCCGTCATCGAGCGGCAGACTTGTCCCTTCGAGTCCTTCGTCGTTCCGCCCTGGTAGGCGACGCCGGGACAGAGGAACGCTCCCCCGATGAGGATCTCGAAGCACTCGGCGAAGTGCCGCGTCGTCTCGGCGTCCATCGACGCGAACGGACCGTTGATGCGGCAGTCGTTCGCGACGTCCGCGACGATCGACGCGGCGATCTTCTTCGCGCCCGCGACGCCACCATACTTCTCGCAGACGGCGACGCCGCCCGTGCCCTCTCCTGGGAGAGGACCGGTGCCGGTCGACCCCTCCACCGACGCGTCTCCCCCACGCGTCCGTCCGGTCGCAGGGTTCTCGTCCTCGACGCTGCATGCGTACGTGAGGACGGTCCAGGCCGCGAGCCCGGCCGTGACGAAAAACAAGCGCTTGCCGTTGGCCATCATCGCAAAGCCTCCCAAGGTGGGTCGGACGAGCAAGTCGCGCGCCGACGCGAGATGGATCCTATCGACCCACACCGCCTTCGTCACGTCGACGGCAGGACGAGGGGTGGATCGGTCGTGGATCGCGGCCCGAAGGACAACGCGTCTTCTCGCGGCGAATGGCGGTGAGGCCCCCGAGCCTCGGCTCATCCATGGGGGCGGGTCCCCACGAAACGGGGGTCCCCTTCCCCCGAAACGGACGCATTCGTGTAACGTCATTGGAACAAGGTCCTGTCGAAAACCGCCGTCCTGGTTCGACGAGCGACCACCGTCACCGCCGCTCGGCGGCGGGCGGCACGTGAAGTGCTTTCGTCACTCCCCGATGCGAACGCTCTCGCTCCTCGCCACGCTGCTCGCCGCGACCCTCGCGGTGTCGAGCTCGGGTTGCGCGAAGCGGACCGCTGGCCGCGTTCCCGCCAAGGTGGCGGCTTCGGCAGTTGCCACCGCTCCTGCTCCTGCTTCGGCGTCGACCGACCCTGCCGAGCCGCGCGCTCCGCGCTTCCGCGAGACCGCGGTCTACGTCGACGGCGTCCAGAAGGGCATCCTCCGTATCCAGGAGCTCCCGGCGTCGTTCAAGCCGCGCACGGAGACGTACGGCAGCGGAAG
The DNA here is from genome assembly GCA_022842465.1 of Polyangiaceae bacterium. GTDB lineage: Bacteria > Myxococcota_A > Polyangia > Polyangiales > Polyangiaceae > Labilithrix. Next base: position 2,541 of record JALHPN010000021.1, read on the forward strand.
CGTGAGCACGAACTACTACTTCGTCGACTACGCCAAGATGCTCGGCCTCGACCTCAAGAAGCTGAGGGCCGCGCACTTCCACGGGGGGTCGCGCGTCTCCATCGTCGATCAGGCGGAGCTCGCACGGATCGGCCACGAGCTCGCCTTCACGTACACGCGTGACGACGGCGGCAAGCCCCGGATGGAGTGGCCGTCCAAGAAGCTCCACGTCAGCACGCTCATCGACATGCTCTCGGCAGTGGCCTTCTATGTCGAGAAGGAGCCGCCGCACCTTCTCGCGGACGGCCTGACGCTCGTGATGCCGGATGGATCGGAGGTCGGCGAGAACATCCCCTACACCAACCCCGAGCAGGGCACCGGCACGCGGGTCTACGTCGATGGCGTCCTCCTCGACACGGTCAAGCGCAAGCGCCTGACGAACGATCTCCTCGCCGGTGGCGGGCTCGAGGTCGGGGAGACATCGAAGTTCTCGCTCGACGCGTACGCGCGGAAGGTCGGCGTCGACCCGCGCAAGGCGAAGGCTGTCGACATGGTGGCGGGTGATGCCGTCATCGCGCGCCTGCCCGCCGCGAAGACCGCCGCGGTCACGTTCGGCGTGCCCCGCCACAACCGCGGGCATGCGATGGTGGACGTCCCCACGAAGGACGGCAGCCGCCCGGCGCGTGTCAGCGCCATCCAGTTTTTCGTGAAGTCGACGCCGCCTTCACGAGCGTTCACCTCGATCGACGATGCGCCCGAAGCGCAGCAGCCGTCGGGAGACCGCGCGAGCAAGGGCTCGAGCGGAGCTTCCGACGACGAATGAAGACGTTTCTGCTTCGTAACCCGGAAGAGGAGAGGGACACCATGAGGACACGTCACGCGCTCGGAACCAGCCTGGTCTTCACGCTTTTCACTGCGGCAGTCCCGGCCTTCGCCGACGTCGTCACGCCCTCGACCGACATCCCGGAGTTCACCGGCGGCGCGGCGCAGGTCCTCCGGCTCACTCCTGGAAACTCCGGTCGCCTCGACGGAGACGTGAAGTTCCGCTACGCGGGCCGCGAACAGACGACGGTGGTCAACACGAAGAACCACCTCGTGATGATCACGATGGAAGCCGTGAACGAGCGCGGCAAGGCGCCCGTCCAGTGCAGCTGCATGGCCTACGAGCTGACGGAGTCCGGTCCCGTCCTCCGGACCCCGGAGCGACGCCTCACCGACTATCCGTCGGGCCAGAGCCGCACGTGCAACCACCCCAAGGCCGCGGCCGACGAGAACGGCAACATCGTCTGGGGCTACGGCTCGGACTACAACAACAACCGGCCGAACACGTACGCTGGCATCATCAACGAGAAGTGCGAGCAGCTCGCGGCACCGCAGATGGTGAGCATCCCGCGTGACGCCAACGACGGCGCTTTCGACATCCGCTACCTCGGCGGCGGCCGGTTCGTCGGCGCGTACTACTCGGACGGCGGCAACGGCCCCGGGTGGGCCATCGGCTCCGGCGAAGCCGGGGTGGGAGAGGGCGGCGATTACTCCGTCGCGATGAGCCTCAAGATCGAGCAGACCGGGCTCCTCCCGACGCTGAAGCGCGAGTGGATCCAGCCGGTCTTCATGAACGGCGGCATCATGCGCCCCGCCGTCGAGATGGTCGGCCCCGACCGCTTCCTCATCGCGGCGGCGCACAACGGGAACCGCCCGGCCGTCGACACCGAGGTCGCTCTCGTCGACGCCGCGACCGGCCTCGCCATCTGGAAGAACATCGTCCACAAGGGCGATCCGGGGAAGATGAAGTACTTCAACTCCCCCCACTTCGCGCGCTACTCGCAGGATCCGAACGACAAGCGCGTCGTCATGGTCGACTGGGAGTCGGACGGCGGCGGCAAGGGCACCAACAACAAGGGCCAGAGCAAGACCCACGTGACGATGCTCGACGTCGTCGGGGACCAGGTCAACGTCCTCGCCGACAAGGTCGGCGTCGCCGGCTACCAGAACCACGCGTCGATCTGCGTCGGCGGCTACGGGGACAAGGGCGCGCGAGGCGCGGGCATCTACACCGCCCCGGGCAAGGGCGTCGGCCGCAACATGATCGCCATGCACGGCTTCGACGAGGGCCCGAAGGCGTTCACCTTCGACGAGAAGTTCGACCTCTGGCCCGTGGGCTGGGTGGGCGACGGTGGCAAGCTCTCCAACATGTACGGCGCGAACCCGATGCGTCAGGGGCGCGAGTTCAACAACTGCATCGGCGACGTCAAGAACCCCGGGTACGGCAAGCCCAACGGGTACATGAACAACGTGAAGTCGTTCTTCGCCGCGATGGTTCACGGCCGCGAGTTCGGCGACCAGAAGAACTCGCTCTTCCTCGCGCTCGTGCCTGGTGAGGTCGACAAGAAGCTCATTCCGCAGAACTCCGTGCCCCTCGGCGAACAGCCCGTCGTCGACCCCACGTCGATCGAGCCCCAGAGCGATGCCGCCGAGTCGAACGGCGGTTGCGGCTGCGCGACCCCCGGGACCAAGCCGGTCTCCTCCGCCCTCGCGGTCGTCGGTCTCGGCGCTTTCGGTCTGGCGCTTTCCCGCCGCCGCCGTCGCCGCTAACCTCCCCTCATGCGGACTCGCTCCTTTCTTACTGCCACCGCGCTCGTCGTCGCGACCCTCCTGGGCGCGACGACGTCGTGCGGAAATTCCTCCGCCGAAGACCCGGAAGCGGCGGACAAGCAGAAGGCACGCGACGACGCGCGCTCCTTCTACCTCACGCGTGTGCATCTTCGTCTCGACACCTGCATCGGCTGCCACGCGGGCGGCTCGGCGCCCCGCTTCATGGCAGCCGACGGAGAGGCCTCCTACGACGCGCTCGAGAAGACGGTCGGCCTCATCGGCGCCCCCAAGGCGAGCCCGCTCGTGCAGTACGTGCACCGAGATCCTGCTGTGGTGATGATCCCCGAGCAGCGCAGCATCCTGACCCAGTGGCTCAGCCTGGAGGCCACCGCGCGAGGTCTGGAGGGCGCCGTCGAGAAGCCGAAGACCGTGACGGAGGCGTACAAGCAGTTCGCCGATTGCATGAACTTCGACGTCTGGAGCTACTACCGGATGGGCGACCTGGCCTTCGCCCAAACGGACTCGGAAGGCCCGTGCCTGGGGTGCCACAGCTCGGGCCAGGGGAGCGCTTGGCTCAGCGCAACCTCGCGAGAGACCTTCGAGCGGACGAAGGACTTCCCCTACATCCAGAAGCTGATCGTCGCGAAGCTCGGGGGGAACGGGAGCTTCGAGTCCCTCGAGCCGTCGAACCGTTTCATCATCAAGTCCTCCGAGCTCTGCCCGCCCGAGAGCCCGACCTGCCATCCCAGGTACGGCCTGCCGCCGAACTTCACGGCGGGCGTCCGCGGCTTCGTGGACACGACGCTGCAGAATCTCGTCACGGACACGTGTAGCTCTGGCATCGTCGTCCCTACCAACCTGGACGCCGGGCCCAAGGATGCGGGCGGAGGCTGATATGAAGATGTCGAACCAGAGGGGCCTCGCGTTCGTCCTTGCCGTCGCCAGTGCGACCGCGGCCGTCATCGCCTGCGGCTCGTCGTCCGAGGACGAGGACGCCGCCACGAGCGCCGGAGCCAAGGGCTTCTACACGGAGAAGGTTCACCAGCCGCTCATGGCGTCCTGCGGCAAGTGCCACGCGACCGGGACGTTCGGCTCGCCCGTCTTCGTCGCGTCCGACAGCAAGGCCTCGTACAACGCGCTCGAGGGGTTTCCGGGCCTGCTGTCGGCTCCGAGCATCTCCCCGCTCCTCCAGAAGGGGCCTCACAGCGGCCCTGCGCTGTCGACCAACGAGAGCGCCCTCATCACCGAATGGCTGAAGCTCGAGGTGCAGGAGCGTAATCTCGGCTCCGACCCCGGCGTCCCGAAGAACCTGAGAGCCGCGTTCAAGGCCTTCGGCGCCTGCATGGACTACGGGCGCTGGAAGGAGCTCAAGCTCCACACCATCGCGGTGACCGTGACCGAGGGCAACAACGGCCAATGTCGGTCGTGTCACAACTACGGTCAGGCGAGCTTCCCGTCGGCCGGCGGGACGGACAATCCGGCCGACGAGCCCAACAACGCCATCACCTTCGCCAAGCTGCGCGAGTTCCCCTACGTCCAGCGACTCGTCGTCGGCCGCGTCATCGGGGACAGCAACCCGAAGGTCGCGCCGGGCTCGTTCGACGCCATCGAGCCCGCCCGACGCATCGTCGAGAAGGGCTCGGAGGCCCAGCCGCAGCAGGCGAACGTTCACCCCCGCTACTCGCTCCCCTCGGAGATCACGGCGAACCTCTCGACGTTCGTCCTCGAGACGCTCAGCAACATGCAGGCGAATCGCTGCCAGAACGTGATCTCGCCGGACGCCGGTCTCTTCGACGCCGCGAATCAGTTCTGACGGGTCGGGGCTCGCGCGCTCCGCGCGGCCCCACGCGCCGCGGTCACTCCTTCGGGAAGATCGCGGCGCGCTGGCATGCGCCGACGTCGAGGGCATTGAGCGCATCACGCTTCAACCACGAGACGATGCAGCGCTCGGCGTCGTCGCCGCGACGGATCGACTGACCGCCCTTGTGCCTCTCGAGCTCGAGCGGCTTCTTCAGGACGAGCAGCTGGTACGGGTCGCCCCCGTTGACGACGTCGTTCGAGAGCTCCGGCTCGAGCGTCATGATCGACTGGTAGTTGGCGGTGATCTCGTCGAGGGTCGTGTCCCCTAGCCCCGGGCCGAGGCTCGCGTCCGGGGTGAGGAGGCGGAGCCCCTCGCTCGAGTAGATGCGCATGTTTCGGGCGGTGCTGCCGTGACAGTCGAGCGAGCCGCAGCGCTTCTCGAACACGCGGCTCACGCCGTCCGTGCGGAAGAGGCCAGGCGCTGCACGCGTCGCGGTGACTTCGCGAACGAGCTCCCCCTTCTCGACGCTGCACGCGAACGAGCCTGCGAGCGAGGCGGCCACGAAAGCACCCAGCGCGACCTTGAGGGCGTTCACGGGGACCCCGGGCGCTTCGGATCGACGGCGCAGTCGAGGGCTCCCTCGGGGAAGCCCGGCTCGTCCCCCGCGAAGAGGTAGATGTGGCTGACCTGCGAGGCCGGATCGCTCACGGGGATCTGGGGTACGTGACAGCCTGCGCAGGACGGCTCGCGGCCGATGGGGCTCCGCATCGAACGGCGGAGGTTGCCCTTCGCGACCTCGACCAGGATGGGGAACTTCGGCGCCCACTCGTCGGGCTTCACGAAGAAGTTACCGACGCAGTTCGTCTTCGCGGTGTGCTTCGTCCCGTCCGCGTCGGTCATGCGCACCTCCGCGCCGTCGACGCCGATCTGCCGCGCTGGCTGCGCGAAGATCGTCCCCGCCACCGTGAAGGGGAAGTCGGCGGCCGGACCGCCCTCCTGGTGACAGACGACGCACGGCTGCCCCGCACGGTGGAGGGGGCCCTGCGGGATCTCTGCCGTTTCGTTCCCCTGCGCGTCGATCGCGTCGTCGAGGACCGGATCGCTGCACGAGAGCAAGCCGCCGAAGGCGACGCTCCCGAGCACGAGGACCGACCAACCGAGCGCCGTCATTCGAATTCCGCTTCGACGCCCAGCGTGCCGTACACGGCCAGGCGGTTCGTGATGTAGAGCGCGTTGATGTACTGGTTATAGAGCGCGTCGGCGGTCGAGAACAGGGCGAGCTGGAACTTGGCGCCGGGCGTCGTCAGCGCATAGCGGACGCCGCCTCCGAGCGTGACGCCGAGCATGGGGCTGAGCTCGCGGTCGCTCGTCCGGAACGCCGGGATCGTGGCCGACCCGTCGGAGTTGAGCGTCGCGCCGTAGACGCGATTGTAGAAGCTCGCGCCCTTCTGGACGTGGACGTGGGCGTGCGGCCAGATGCGAAACCGCGGCGAGAGGTCCATGAGGTAGCGGAGGTCGGTCGTGCTCGCGTGGTTCGCCCACGAGTCGGAGTAGAGCCGCTGCTCGAGGCGAAGGGTCGACGAGCCGCGCACGCGCTGCACGTAGCGACCGCTGAGCGTCACGCGCTGGCGGTCGAGCGGGAGCTGCTCGAGGGGCTTCGCCGCGAGACGCGCGCCGTTCACCTCGGCGACGGACGCGCCGACCGGGACGGAGACGCCCGGCTCGAAGACGGGGATGTAGCGATAGGGCTTCGACTGATCTCCGCCCTCGAGGGCGAGACCGCCGCCGAGGACGAGGAGCGACGTCGGCGAGAGGATGAACGTCGAGGCGAGCGAGATCTCGTGGGTGTCGAAGGGCCTGCTGAAGACGTCGTACGGCGTGCCCGCGCGGCCGATCGTGTCCCACGTGTACGAGTACCCGAGGGACGGCGTGATCTGCTTCTGCATCGTGTCGACGGACGCGATGCCGCCGATCGTGCGGGAGATGTAGTCGCGCTCCTCGCTGTAGTTCGCGAAGACCTGCCCACCGACGCTCCCCGGCTTCCAGCCGCCGGTCGCGGAGACCGCATGGCGAACGTCGTAGAACCTCCGCGAGGCCGTCGACACGACGTCGGGAGAGGCGGCCGTCACCATGTCGACGAGGTAGCTGGCGCCGACGTTCCACCCCGCCGTCGGGGACGTCACCGAGCCGCGCACGCTCGGGGTGAGCACGTGCACGGCGGTCGTGTCGGTGTACCCGCTGACGTCGAGCGCAGCCCGGACCACGAGCGGCTTCTTCTCGGACGGGATGCAGGCGACGATCTCCTCCTGCGTCTTCGCCGCGACCATGCACTGGAGCTGGCCCTCGGTGAGCGCGGCGGGCTTCATCGTGACCTTCACGACGACCGTCTCGCCCTCCTTCGCCTCGACCTTGTCGACGTAGGAGACGCGCACGCCGCGGAGCACGCCCTCGGCGTTCACGGTGTGCGTGCCCGGATCGATCGTGAAGCTCTCGCCGAGCCGGTTGGCCGGGATCGGGCGATCGTCGAACTGGAGCTTCGGGTCGTCGACCTCCTTCGGGAGCTCGAACTTGACGCGCGCGAGCCGCGGAATGAGCTCCGTCACGCGATCCTGGATCGTCTTGGTCGCGATGGTGTCGTTCTTCGCGCGCGCCGCCTCGAGCGCCTTCGAGTTGTCGCGGAGCGCGGCGACGACCTTGCCCGACTTCGCCTCGCACAGCGCGAGGTGCATCCGCGCCCGGAGGTTCTCCTCCATCCCGAGCGCCTCGGTGTCCTTCGCGATGCACTCGGCGAAGTTGCCGGCCTGCTCCGCGGCGATCGCCGCCTTCGCGAGATCGAAGGCCTGCTTGTTCACCCAGCCCGCCTTCTGCGCGTCGTCGGGCTGGGGGTTCGCGACGAGCCACGCCTTCCTGGCGTCCTCGAACTTCGTCTTCACGTCGGCGGAGACGCCCGAGGACGGGAGCTGCGCGTCCGGGTCCTGGCCGAACGCGTCCGACCACGCCGACTTCGCGTCCTCGGCCTGCCCGATCTGGGCGGCGATCATGCCGAGCGCGACGTGGACGCGGGCGACGGACGCGCCGCTGCACGGCGAGGGCTTCTTGTTGCAACCGGCGAGGAGCGCCTGGAGCTTCTTCCGCGCCTCGCCGAAGTTCGCGCTCGCGACCTCCTTGGCGAGGATCTTGTCGACCGACGCGACGACGGCGGCGCTCTCCTTCTCCCCGGCCTGGGCGCGGCGCGAGGCCCCGAGGGCGAGCGCGACGAGGACGAAGGCCGCGACGAGGACGCGGTGCACACGCGAGGTCACGGCGCCAACGTACCCGAGTCGCACGCCTCGGGGCGAGCGTTTGTCACACGACAGGGCGACTCAGGGGGGCGCGCCGCAGTTCAGCCATGCTTGCACCTTGCACAGCTCGTCGTTCGTCGGATCCGTCCCCGGGGGCTTGGGCATCCGGCTGCCGCACGTGCCCTGCAGGTTGCAGAGGAGGGTCGAGGCGCCGCCGTCGGCGATGTAGGGTTGTCCGCCGACGGAGATGGCCTTGAGCGAGGTGAGGCAGGCGGCGGGGCTCTGCCCGCTGACGGGAGGCGCGCTCGCGCCGCCGTGACACTCCGCGGCCGCGCAGCGCCAAGCCCCCTGGGCGGCGAAATACGGGTAGATGTCCCCTGCGAACGAGGGGCATGTGCCGCCGTCGTAGCGCCCCGCGTCCGGCGAGCAGACGAGCGCCTCGACGCCGCCCTCCCCCGGTAGGTTCCGGCGATCGAGCGTGTTCGGGTTCCCGTAGCTCGTGGCCGCGACGTCTCCGCAGCCGGCGAGGACGGCGTAGGCCCCGCCGAGGCCGGCGACGACGACGACGGTCGCATGGAGGATCCGGCGCTTCACGGAGTCCAGCGTATCACCCGCCAGCCCCCGAGATCGAGGACGGAGCCGAGATTCCGCGCCCCGGGAAGGCCTCCGCCGCCGAGGTGCGTCGGGTGATGCGCCCGCCCTCGAGGAAGAGGACCCGGTCACCGAGCAGGCTTGCCTCGGACGGGTCATGTGTGACGAGGAGGGTCGGGATGCGGGCCTCTTCGACGAAGGCGCGGGTCTCGACGAGGAGCTTCTCCTTCAAGGAGGCGTCGAGGGCGGAGAACGGCTCGTCGAGGAGGAGCACCCGCGGACGCATCGCGAGCGCGCGCGCGAGGGCGACGCGCTGGGCCTCGCCGCCGGAGAGGCTCCGGGGCCGACGATCGCGGACGTGGGCGACCTGCATCCGACCGAGGCTTCCTTCCGCCGCCGCGACGCGTGCCTCCGCGCTCCCGCCCTTCGGGACGCCGAAGAGGACGTTCTCGAGCACGCTCATGTGGGGGAAGAGCGCGAGCGACTGGAAGACGAGGGCGACGCGCCGCTCGTGGACGGGGACGAAGGTCCTCACGTCGTCCCACACGTCGTCGCCGAACGCGATGCGGCCTCGCCGCGGGCGGGCGATGCCCGTGATCGCGGCGAGGGTACGGCTCTTCCCCACCCCCGAAGGTCCGAAGAGGACGGTCGTGCCGGGAGGCACGTCGAACGCGAGCTCGAGGGACCTTCGCTCGCCGCCGCCGCCGAGCGGCGCCTCGATGTCGACGTGGAGGACGTTCGCCTCGCCCACTCAGACCTCGGGCCGCTTCGCGGTGATCTTCCCGACGAGGTAGAGGAGCGCCACCACCGACGCGGTGAGGACGATGACGCTCGTCCGGGCCTCCTTGTCGCGATGCGCCTGGAGCGCGTCGTAGATCGCGAGCGCCGCCGTCCGCGTCTCGCCAGGGATGTTGCCGGCGACCATGAGGGTCACGCCGAAGTCTCCGAGCGCGCGCGCGAAGGCGACCATGAGCGCCGCCACGATGCCACGCGCCGCGAGCGGGAGCTGGATGCGGAAGAGCGCTCGGAGCGAGCTCGCGCCGAGCGTGCGCGCGGCGAGGACGAGGGTCGGGTCGACGTCCTCGATCGCGGCCCTCCCGCTCTTCACGACGAGGGGGAGCGCGCCGAGCGTCGCGGCGACCACCGCGCCCGTCTTCGTGAAGACGATCGTGCTTCCGAAGAGCGCCTCCCAGGCGCGACCGACGAGGCTCTCCTGTCCGAGGGCGACGAGGACGTAGTAGCCGAGCACCGTGGGGGGCATCACGATCGGCGCCGTGAAGAGGACGTCGACGAGATCGCGTCCGGGAAAGTCCTTCGTCGCCAGGAGCGACGCGACGGCCAGGCCGACGATCGCCGAGGCGATGGTGGCGAGCACGGCGATCTCGAAGGAGAGGACGAGCGGGCTCACGGATCTCGGGTGGACAGGCTCTCTCCGGGGAGGAGGAACCCGAACCGACGCATCGCCTTCCGGCCGGCGGGCGAGCCCACGAAGTCGACGAAGAGCCGCGCCTCGTTCCGCTTCGCCTTCCCTTCACGCCCGCACGTGACGAGCGCCTGATCGAGCGGCGCATGGAGCGAGGGGTCGATCGCCAGCACGTCGCCGCCCGCCTGCGTGGCGAGCGACAGCGCGACGATCGACACGTCGACGTTGCCGGTCTGCGCGAACATCATCGTCTGCTGGACGTTGTCGCCGTAGACGGCTCGAGGCGCGACCGAGGACCAGACTCCCGCCCTCTCGAGCGCCTCCTGGGCGGCCTTGCCGTACGGCGCGTGCTCGGGGTTCGCGATCGCGATCTTGCGAAAGCGCGCCTCTCGGAGATCGCCGAGACTCGCCGGGAGCACACCCTTCTCCTTCGACCAGAGGACGATCCGCCCCTGCGCATAGAGCTGCTTCGTCGACCCGTCGCACGCGCCGGCGCGCACGACGTCGTCGACGTACGCGACGTTCGCGCCCGCGAAGACGTCGAACGGAGCGCCCTCCTCGACCTGCCGCGCGAGGAGCCCCGTCGACCCGAACGTGAAGTCGACCTTGTGCCCCGTCGTCGCCTCGAACTCGCGACCGACCTCCTCGAACGCGAGCGCGAGATCGGCTGCCGCCGCGACGCGGAGCGGTCGTCCGCGCTGCGAATGCGGCCCCTCGCGCCGGCCGCACGCGAGCAGCATCGCGGCGGCGAACGAGAGGGCGAGGACGCGGGGACGGAGGGGCATGGGTCAGTCGCGGGTGATGAGCGTCCCGACGTCCTCACCGGCGAGGGCGCGCGTGAGCATCCCGGGGACGAGGCCGTTCACGATCTGGATCTCGGTGCACGACCGCGAACGGCCGAGGTACTCGAGGACGACGCGCTCGACGACGAGGTCGGGGAGATCGCGCGCCAGGAGCTCCTTCGCGGTCACGCGCGGGATGTGCTCCGCCTTCGGGTTCTTCTTCGGATCGTCCGTGAAGAGCCCGTCCTCGTCCTTCACGAAGATCGCGCGCTTCGCGCCGAGGACCTCCGCGGTCAGGAAGACGCCCGAGTCGGTGCGGTGCTCGGGGATCCGGCCGCCGCGCGCCGGCTTCTCCCAGTACCCGAAGGGCGGCATGCCCGTCATGACGGGGATGCACCCGAGCCGGAAGTAGAGCGGGAGCTTCTCGAAGTCGTCGTGCATCATGAAGAGTCCGCCGTGCTTCGCGAGCAGCATCTGGAGCATGCGCGCGTTCTGGCGCGGGACGTACCCGCCGAGGGCCGCGAGGATCCCGGTCGGCATCTCGAGGTCGCTCGCGACGGCGTAGATGTGACGGGCGCGGGTGCCGCCGCCGCAGCAGAGGAGGAGCTTGTGCGTGTCCTTCGCGGCGACGACCTCGTCGAGGATCGGCAGGAGGGCCTTCCGACCGCGGTCCATGATCGACTGGCCGCCGATCTTGAGGACCTTCACGTCCGGCATCATCGCCATCGGCCGGTAGTCGATCGCCTCCGCGCCACGCCCGTCGGTGAGGGTGGCGTCCGAGAGGGTGCTGCCGAGGCGGCGACGTTCGCGCGGATCGTTCTTGCTCTGCATGACGGTCACCCTTTCCCCTTCGTCGTGCGCGTGATGACGGTGCCGACCGGCTCGCCGGCGAGCGCCGCCGTGAGCTGCCCCGGGACGAGGCCGTTCACAATCTGGATCTCCTCGACGTGGCGTCCTCGCTCCCAGCACTCGAAGAGCTGGCGATCGAGGATGAGGTCCTCCGGCATGTGGGCGAGGAGCTCGCCGAGCGTGGTGCGAGGGATGTGCCGCGCATCCTCGTGCTTCTTCGGATCGCGATCGTAGAGCCCGTCCTCGTCCTTCACGAAGACGATCTTCTTCATGCCGAGCACCTCGGCGTGGATGAAGAGGCCGAAGTCCGAGCCGTGGGCCGGGAGCGGCCCGTTCTCGGGCGGCGGCTCCCAGAAATGGTAGGGCGGGATCGAGATGACGATCGGGAGCATGCCGCTCTCGAGGTAGAGCGGCAGCTCCCAGAAGTGCTCGCGCTGCATGACGATCGAGCCGTGCTTCGCGAGGAGCGCGTTCAGGAAGACGGCGTTCGCCTCCTCCATCGCGCCGACGAGCTGCGCGACGCCGCCGGTAGGGATGCCGAGATCGAGCGCGATGCTCAGCGTGTGCCGCACGCGCGTGCCGCCGCCGACGCCGAGCACCATCTTGTGCCTTCGTCCCTCGCGGAGGCGGCTGAGCTCGGCGACGAGCGGCATCACCGCCGCCTTGCCGCGGTCGAAGATCGACTGACCACCGATGCCGACGAGGACGACGTCGGGCAGGATGGCGAGCTCGTTCTCCGAGTCGGTCGACGCGATGACGCGGCGATCGACGAGCGACTCGCGCATGAGTGGCGATTCGATGTGCGTGCGGCCGTCGCTGCTCACGACTCTGCTCATGTTCGTTCGTTCTCCACGGGTGCGAGGGGCTGGGCCTCGGGACGTTCTTGCTCGGAGGAGGTGCGCTCTGCCTCGCGACGCAGGATGCGCGCGAGGAGCGGGGCGGAGACGAGGCCCGAGAGGACCCCGAAGGTGGTGTGGACGAGGGTGCCGGGGACGAGGAGCGCCCACGCGACGCCGGGCGCCTGGACCGCGAGCGTGACGGTGAGGATCGTCGCGAAGCGGGCCATGCCCATCAAACCGCCGACGACGGACCAGACGAAGGCGCTCGGCGGTGCGCCGCCCTTGCGGGCGTTGTGGACGACGAGGGGGACGACGAGGTCGCACACGATGCCCGGCGCGACGTGCTTCAGGATCTCGAAGACGCCGTAACGGCCGTCGCCGAGGAGGAAGGCGACCGTCCCCATCACGAGGCCGGTGAGCGTCGCGCCGACGCGCGTCTTCGTCTTCACGCTCGCGACGAGATAGAGCGGCGTGAGGACGACGAGCTTGTGGCCCGGCGCGAACGGAACGCTCGGGAGGACCTTGAGGGCCTTGATGCCGAGCATCGTGAGCGCGAGGCCGGCGACGACGGCGACGTCGCGGAGGCGAGCCCCATCGAGCGAGGCCGCGGCGGGGCGATCGCGGTCGGGCGTAGCGTCCCGGTCGTCCCGCGCGGCGACGTCGGCGAGGTACATCTCGGCGCGATCGATGTGACGGTCGATGCGGTCGACCATGAAGCCCAGGTCCCCGCGCGCGAGGCGCTTCACGGCGGCGAGGAACCCTTCCTCCGGGGCCCCGTCGCCTCCGCTGCGCGCGCGATGGCGACCGCCACCGCCGCCGCCGCCGCCGCCACCGCCACCGCCACCGCCACCGCCGAGGAGCGCGAGGACCGCGTCCATCGCCGACGCGACGACGACCGGAGCGCCGAGCCGGCGGAGGCCCTCCGCGATCGCCCGACCGTCTCCCGCGCGCGCGACGCGCGACGCGAGGACCACGGTCGCGACGCGAAGCACCATGACGAGGCCGACCAGCGCGCCCCCGACGTTGAGGGGGAGGCGCGCGCCGGCGACGTCGATCGCGGTCCACCGGTCGACGAGCGGATCCTCGGCGACGAGGGCGTACGAGACGACGACGAACGCCGCGAAGCCAGCGAGCTTCTTCAGCTGCCGGAGGAGCGCGAAGGCGCCTTCACCGAGCGCGAGCCACGCGACGGCGTGAGCGACCGCGAGCCCGGCGACGACGCGAGGGTCGTTCACGACGAACGCGCCGATCGCGATCGCGAGCAGGTAGACGACGCGCAGGCGCGGATCGACTCTCCGCTCGGCCTCTCTCGCGTCGCCTGCCACGCCTCATCCTACCCCTCGATCCCGCCCGGCGCGCGCAGACGGAGCGGCGCGTTGTGACACGCCGGTTACATCTCCGCGCGGCGGCCGCGCGCGGCTCAGGGCTTCAGCGCCTGGGCGCGCGCCTTCGCCTCCTTCTGGAGCGCGGCGACGTCCTTCTTCGTCGTGACGGTGATCTCCGCGCCGGTCGGGATGTCCTTCACGACCACGGTCGTCTCGCCCTCGACGACGACGGGGCACCGACCGAGGCCGCCCCCGCCCTTGCCTTCCCCGTTGTGCTCGGGCTTCGTCGCATCGGCCATCTTCGCGACGCTCGCCGTGTGAGAGGCGCGGTCGCGGATGTCCTTCAGCGCGTCGGCAGGCCCCGTGACGGTGACGACGACGCCGTCCTTCACGTCCTTCACCTCCGTCTTCGCGCCCGTCACGGTGCTCGGGCAGTTGGCCATCCGCTGCGCGCCCGCGCCCTCGGCGCCGGGGCTCTTCGCCTCGCGGTCCCGCTCGCGCGTCTCGCGCCGGAGCCAGTCGACCTCGGCGGCGTCCTTCGCCTTCACGGTCGCCTTGATGCCACCCGGGATCTCGGCGGTCACGAGCGCCGTGTTGCGCATGACGATCGTGCAGCGCCCGTAGCGCCCCCCACCTTCGCCGTGGCCCGAGTGCTTCACGCCCGCGTCGACCTCCGCGCGGTCGGCCTCGACGAGCTTCTTCGCACGCGCTCGGATGTCGGCGACGAGCGCGTCGTCCTTGCCCGTGACGGAGACCTCGACGCCCCCCGGGATGTCCTTCAGCGCGACGACCGCGTTCGGCGCCGACGTCGGGCAGTTCGCCATGTCGCGACGCTTGCCACCGCCGGCGTCGGCCGTGTCCGCCGCCTCTGCCCCCGCGTCCGCGGCGGCCGCCGACGCGCTCGCGTCCACGACCGTCGCGGCGGCAGAGGCGGAGGACGACGGCGTCGGGGGCGAGGTCTCTGTCGGTTTCTTGTCACAAGCGACGAGAGCGAGACACGCAACGGTAACAACGGTGACGGCGGTGACACAGCGCACGTGGACCTCCAACGGTTCCGGCGATTCAATGCGCAAACAGGGCCGAGAGCAACCCTTCTCGGGAAGGATCGCACGCTAGACTCTGGGTCATGACGACGCAGAAGCCCCCCTTCGTTCTCGCCTTCGTGCTCCTTTCCGGTCTCGGTCTCGGCGCGGCCACGGCGTGCAGCGACGACGACGCGACGACGACGACGACCGCCCCGGATGCGGGCGCGACGTCGAGCACCTCGTCGAGCAGCGCCTCGAGCACGTCGTCGAGCGGCGGCTCCTCCGGCGATGCCGCGGCGCCTGCCGACGCGGGCAGCACGAGCGACGCCGGCGACGCCGGGAAGAAGGCGCTCACCGAGCCGTGCAACGGCGACACGGAATGCGCGAGCAACGTCTGCTTCAAGGGAAACCAGGGGAGCTACTGCTCGCTCGTGTGCACCGATCAGAACGAAGCCACGGTCTGCGTCGCGCCGTTCGACGGCACCTGCAACAACCAAGGATTCTGCCGGAAGCCCTGAAAAAGACAGAGGAAAGAGCTCGCCGGGCGGCCCTGACCGCCTCGTGACGAGCGCTTCGGCGGGAGCGCGCTATACACGCCTTCCGCATGCGTCTCGTCGTCGCTCAGAACACGCCTCACATCGCCACGGGCCTCTACACGTACCTGGAGTTCGGGCTCTGCGTCGCGAGCTTCCTCCCGGTGATGGCCGCGTCCTCGATCCGCCACCGCGGCGATCCCTCGCAGCGGATCCCGGGGCGCTGGATGCGTCGCCTCGGACGGACGGCCACGCGGCTCACGCCGCTCTGGAAGTTCTCGATCGAGGGCTCCGCGCCGCGCGACATCAAGACGAGGCCGTACGTCGTCATCGCGAACCACGAGTCGACGGCCGACCCCTTCCTCTTGTCGTGGCTCCCCTGGGACATGCGATGGGTCGCGAAAGAGGAGCTCTTCCGGACGCCGCTCACGGGCTGGGCGATGAAGTACGGCGGCGACATCCCGCTGCGCCGCGGCGACGGCGAGAGCGTTCGCATCACGATGTCGGAGTGCGAGCGGGCGCTCGCCGCCGGGATCCCGGTCATGATGTTCCCGGAGGGGACGCGCTCGAAGGACGGCTCCCTCCTCCCGTTCAAGGACGGCGCCTTCAAGCTCGCGATCAAGGCCGGCGTGCCGGTTCTCCCCGTCGCGCTCGCCGGGACGTACGCGATGCGCCCGAAGAACTCCAAGTGGTTCGCGAAGGCGCACGCCTGCGCGAAGATCCTCGCGCCCGTCTCGTCCGAAGGGATGACGGAGGCGGACGTGGGCGTCCTCCGCGAGCGCTGCCGCGACGCGATCGCGGGCGCGCTCCCCGATCTGCAGGCCCGCTACGGGCGCGTCACGAGCTGAGAGGCCGCGGGGCGGGCATCGGCAGCGCGGCCTCCGACGCCATCGGCACCCGCGGTACATCGAGCGGAAGATCGAAGGCGCCGAGCACCTCCGGGTGGCGGAGCGGGAGCCTCGCGAGCTCGGCGCGCGTCACCCAGCGCGCCTCGAGGGTGTGCTCGTCCGGTGAGCGCTTCGGGGACGCGAAGGCGGGGCCCGGAGGCGTGACCGGCTCGGCGACGACGATGTAGCGCCACCAGGCTCCGAGGGGTCCGCCGGACGACGGAGCCGTCCACTTGTGCTCGACGCCTGCGATGCCGAGCGGACGCACGAGGACGCCCGCCTCCTCCATCGTCTCGCGGACGGCGGCCTCCGCCAGCGACTCGCCTGGCTCGACGCCGCCCGCGGGCGCGTACCAGCGCTGGCCGTGCTTCGCCTCGTGGACGACGAGGAGCCGGTCGGCGACGCGGACGACCACGAACACGAAGAAGTGCGACGGCGTGCTGATGCGGCTCGACATGCATCCGTCCTACCGTGAGCACTTCATGCATGCGAGGCATCATCTGCCTCGCGTTCGTGCAAGACTTGCCTCATGAAGGCGTACCCCGGCGACCTGCTCGATCACGTGCGAACGTGGGTGACGGTGGCGCGGGCCGTCGAGGCGGGGCCTGGACGGGGCGCTCCCCACGTACGCGCGGCGAGCGAGCTCGCGGTCGACGTCAGCATCGTGAGGCGGAGGCTCGCGACGCTCACCGAGCACGTCGGCGCGCCCCTGTTGCGTGGTCGCGGCTCACGGGCGTCCCTGACGCCCGCCGGGGAGCGGATCCGCGCGAGGGGCGAGGAGCTCCTCGGCCTCGCGGGGTCCCTCGGCGGAGACGCGCCGGCCCGAGCCGCGCCCCTCCTCCGTGTCGCGGCGACCGGCGCCGTCCTCGGCGAGCTCGTCCCTCCTGCGCTCCGGCGGGTCCGCGCCGCGTACCCAGAGGTCCTCCTCCGCGTGCGGCGCGCCGGCGCGGACACGACACGGGCGCTCGTCCTCGCCGGCGATGTCGACCTAGGGGTCGTCCGCTCGGAGCTCGCTCCCGAGGGTGTCGCCTCGACCCGCCTCGGCGAAGACCGCCTCTGGCTCGCGCTCCCCCGTCGCTCCCTCCTCGCGCGCCGGCGCGGTCCGCTCCGTACCGCGGAGCTCGCGCGCGCCCCGCTCGTCGGGTACGGACCGTCGTCGGCGACGATGCGGCGGGTCCTCGCCGTCCTCGGGCCCCTCGGCGCCGAGCCGTGGATCGAGGTCGAGGGGAAGGCGTCCGCGCTACGCTACGTCGCCGAGGGCCTCGGCATCGCCTTCGTCTCGACGCTCGCGACGGGCCCCGTGCCGCGCGCAGCAGGCGTCGTCTTGCGAGACGTGACGAGCCGCTTCGGGCGCACGAGCTTCTGGCTCGTGTGGAAGCCGGACGCGACGTTCCCCGCCACGTCACCGGCGCGCACGTTCGCCCGACAGCTCGGCGCGAGCCTCGGTCGCTGAGCCCGGCCCTCACGCCCGCGGACGCCGGAGTTGCTCGGGCGCGGGGTCTCCCCTATGAGACTCGCGGCCATGACGTCGAAGGCGATCGAGCCCCCCTCCCCCGCCCGCGGCGACCGGCCGTTCTGGATCGTGAACGGCGTCGTCTCGGTGCTCGCGCTCTCGGTGCTCGCGTACCTGCTCCTCCTCAGGCAGGGCGCGGGGGCGGACAAGACGGCGCTCGCGTTCATGCCGGCCGTGAACGCGTCGTTCAACGCGGCGGCGGCGGTGCTCCTGGTCCTCGCCGTCCTCGCGATCAAGAAGAAGAACGTCGCGCGTCACCAGGCGCTGATGCTCTCGGCCTTCGCGTCGAGCACCTTCTTCCTCGTCGGCTACCTCGCGTACCACTACGTCCACGGCGACACGAAGTATCCAGGCACGGGCGGGACGCGCACCGCGTACCTCGCGCTCCTCGCGAGCCACGTCCTCTTGTCGATCCCCGTCGTCCCGCTGTGCCTCGCCGCGTTCTACTACGCGTTCCGGCGCAACTTCGCGACGCACAAGAAGATCACGAGGTTCCTCTTCCCGATCTGGCTCTACGTCTCGGTGACGGGCGTCGTCGTCTTCTTCGTGCTGCGCGCCGCGTACGCCGGCTGAGGCCGCTGCCGTGGCGACGCCGCACCTTGCCGGCGCTTCGCGATCGAGGCGATAGTGGGTCATCGCCATGAGCACCTACGAACGCTGGTTGATCGCGAGGGGGAACGTCTTCGCGCCGAGCTCGGTCGCCGTCGCCAAGCTCGTGACGAAGCTCCGCGAGGAGGGGTTCGTCGTGGCGCCCGACTCGCCCGAGCTCGCGCGCCTCGAGCTACGCGGACCTCGCGAGGAGCTCGCGCGGGCGACGGGAGGCTACGCGGTGCACAGCGTCGCGAACACCTTCGGCAAGGACGCCGCGGCGAAGGTCCGTGCGAGCACGGAGGCCATCCCGGCGACGCTCGACAAGGAGTGGCTCGACGACGAAGGGCGCGAGGAGCTCCGCCTGGTCTGGCCGGTGCGCACGTCCGGGAAGAGCCCCGTGAAGTATCCGCTGTCGATGACGCCCGACGGGGCCGTGGACGTGACGCTCGAGCTGCACCGCGCGCCGGACTTCGTGGTCCCGTCGGCGGAGACGATCGGCGACCTCGACTGCACGTGCAACTGCAAGGAGGACCTCGCCTTCGAGTGGGATCCGGACGACGTCGTCGCTGCCTTCGACCAGTCGACGGGCATCTTCACGGAGTGCGAGGAGTGCAGCCGGACGTTCGATCCCTCGAAGCGGCTCGCCACGATCGGAAACCCCCTCGACGACACCGAGGACGAGCTGCCCGGCGGCGCGGCGTACCAGTTCGCGCTCAAGGTCTCGACCCCGCACGTCCCCACCGATCCGCGGGTCACGCTCGCGCCCGACCTCGTCGCTCTCCTCGAGAAGGAGTTCGGCCGGAGCTTCTACCAGGTGGCCGTCGTGCGCGGCTCGAGCTCCTGAGGAGCCCGCTTCCAAAAACCGACCCCGAACCTCGCGCGATCGCGAAGGCTCGATGGTCGGGGCGAGAGGATTTGAACCTCCGACCCCCTGGTCCCGAACCAGGTGCGCTACCAGGCTGCGCTACGCCCCGAGAACCGTAGGCTTCTCCGAAGAGGAAACCGTTCGGCGTCGGCGCTCTAATGCCTTGAGGCGGGCTCCTCCGTCAACGGGTTTCGACCGCAGGCGCAACGATTGGGCGTCCGGGGGCCCGACATCCGTCGCGAACGGAATCGTTCAACCCAGCGCCAATCCAGCCGAATCCGCACATCGGCCTTCGCTCCGAGCGGATCTCTGTCAAGCTACACTGTAACGCCGTCCAGCCAGAGCGGAACGCCCCACGGCGCCGCCCTCACGACCCCGACGCGCCCGACGCCCGGAACCGGAGAACGCCGATGACCGAGTCGCTCCAGATGCCCGCCGTGAAGATCCTCATCGTCGACGACGATCGAGCGATCTGCGACTACATGCAGACGCTGCTCGAGTCGGATGGCTTCGCCGTCAAGACGATGAACGACCCCACGACGATCGACGACGAGGTCAAGAACGGCGGCTACCACCTCATCGTCCTCGATCTGATGATGCCGAAGCTCGACGGCATCGAGGCGCTGAAGCGCATCCGGAAGATCGACAGCGACGTCGCCGTCGTCATCTTCACCGGGTACCCGAACCTCGAGACGGCGGTCGCCTCGATGAAGCTCGACGCGGTCGACTACATCAAGAAGCCCTTCAACGTGGACGAGTTCCGCGAGGTCCTCGACCGCGTGATGCGGAAGAAGGGCCTCGCGCGAACGCCGGAGGAGAAGCTCCACAAGGTCATCGGCGACACGATCAGGAACCTCCGCAAGGACAAGGACCTGACCCTGAAGCAGATGTCCCGCCGTACGAACCTGAGCGTCTCGCTCCTCTCCCAGATCGAGCGCGCCGAGTCGAGCGCGTCGATCTCCTCGCTCTACAAGATCGCGACGGCGCTCGAGGCCCGCATCCAGGATCTCTTCGGCGAGTACTGAGTGGCTCGGGTCGCAGCGGGCGCCAGGCGTAAGTGCTTGCCAACGGAGCCCGCATCGATATAGTGCGCGCCCTCCTGCCGGAGTAGCTCAGTTGGTTAGAGCGGGCGTTTCATACGCGCTAGGTCGGGGGTTCGACTCCCTCCTCCGGCACCGAATTCCCCGAGGCGGCCGTCGGTCTCGGGTGGACGCCGTCCCCCCGAACGACCTGGCTTCGCGCCGTCCTGACCTCGCGCCTCTCGGCGCACCCTACGCTTCGCGGTACGCGACGACTCCCGGGCCGTTCGCGGCCGACCCCGCGAACTCGCGCATCTCCGCCAACATCGCAGCGAGCGCCGAGGTGTCGCGTGCACGCATCGAAGGGGACCGCTCCTTCCACCGGCGAGCGAGCACGTCGACGTCGTCGACGTCCGCGAGGCTACGGACGAAGCGATGGGGCACGCGAACTATCGAGCGATCCGGGTCGATCACGAGAATCGTCGCCGGCTCGTAGCCAGCGCCGAGGACCGATCCGAGCGCGACGAGCTCCTCCGCGTCCGCTTCGACCGAGATGGACGGTCGGTCCCCTTCCTCCTCGTGCGGCATGAGGGGAGTCTCGGAGTCTGCCGCAACGAACCACCACGTCCACATGGTCGGAACTACGTTCGGTCGCGTCCTCGCCTTCCCGCGAGCCTCCGCGCTCCGACGACGCCCCCCCAGACGGGAGTGACGACGGTGGTTCCGGTCACGTCCTCGTCGGCATCCCGAACCTGCGCGGTGAGTCGCCGCCATCAGACCCTGCTAAGGAGCGGGCATCCAGCCGCTCTCCCGCCCGCGCGCGCACGCGCTCCTGCACTTCACCGTTCTCCTCTGGGGCACGACCGCGATCCTCGGCAAGACGATCCGCATCGCGGCGCTCCCGCTCGTCTTCTATCGGGTCACGATCGTCACGCTCCTCATGCTTGCGGTGCTCGCGCTCCGGCGGATCCCCCTGGGCGTGCCGCTCTGGCGGCTCCTCGAGCTCGGCGGCGCCGGGGTCCTCGTCGCGCTGCACTGGGTGCTCTTCTACGGCGCCGTGAAGCTCGCCGGCGTGTCCGTCGCGGTGCTCTGCCTCTCGACGATCACGTTCTTCACGGCGCTCCTCGAGCCGCTCTTCTTCCGGCGGCGCGTGAGGCGGCACGAGCTCGTCCTCGGCCTCCTCGTCGTGGTGGGCGTGGTGCTTCTCCTCCGGCTCGAGCGGCGCGGGAGCGGAGTCGGCTACGCGATGGGCCTCGCGTCCGCGTTCTTCTCGGCCGCCTTCGGGACCTGGAACGGCAGCCTCGTCCGGCGCGAGCGGGCGGAGCGCGTGACCTTCTACGAGCTCGCGGCCGCGGCGGTGGCCTGCGGGATCGCGTTCCCCGTGCTCGGCGGCTTCGTCGCACCGTGGGACGTGACGGCCGCCGACTGGATGCTCCTCGGCTTCCTCGCCGTCGCGTGCACGCTCTTGCCGTGGCTATGGTCGCTCCGCGTGCTCGCGACGCTGTCGCCCTACACGGTGGCGATCTCCGTCACCCTCGAGCCTGTCTACAGCATCGTCTTCGCGTACCTCCTCTGGCCGGAGGACGAGCGGCTCACGCCCCGCTTCTACGTAGGGACCGCGCTCCTCGTCGCGCTCGTCCTGGCGAACGGCGCGCTGAAGCGTCGCGCGACGACGTAGTCGTCCTCCGCGCGGGGGAGAACACGTCGATCCGTGGCGTACCACGAGCGCATGACACCCTTCGCCTCGCGCGGCACGATCGTCGCGATCACCCTCCTCGCCGTCTCCGGCGTCTCCGCGGCCTGCTCGGGCGGAGACGGCTCGCTCGGGAGCGCCGACTCGGGGCGAGGAGCGGACGGCGCGGAGCCGCCGGCGGACGGAACCACGACGGACGGAACGACCCCGCCGCCGGCGACGACGCCCGCGGGCGAGCCAGTGGGCGCGGACGGCGCCTGCCCGTGCCCGACGGGATCGTACTGCGACCTCACCGCGAACAGGTGCAAGCCCGGCTGCACGACGGACACGGACTGCCCCGGCGACCGCTTCTGCGACACGAGCGCGCGCACGTGCCGCGCGGGCTGTCGGGAGGACACCGACTGCCCGACCAGCGACGTCTGCGACGACCACGTCTGCCGGAACCTCTGCGGCTCGTGCGACGACAAGAACCCCTGCACCGTGGACGCGTGCGTCCGGGGAGCATGCACGAACACGCCGGGCAACGAGAACGGCGCCTGCGCGGACGACGCGAACCCCTGCACGGCCGACGTCTGCAAGGCCGGCGCGTGTACCCACCCTGCCGCCAACGACGGCGGCGCCTGCGCCGGTGGCCCGTGCGTGACGAACGCGGCGTGCTCGGCAGGTCAGTGCGTCGGCACGAACAAGCCCGACGCCACGAGCTGCGGCGCGACCGCGTTCGACCTCTGCCTCGCGGGAAAGTGCAGGGCCGCGAAGGCGCTCTGCGAGACCAAGAACGCCGTCAACGACAACTACATCTACTCGGAGTGGAAGGAGCCCGGCGGCGGGTCGGGCTCGCAGATCTACTACTCGTGTCAGACCACGAGCCCGACGTCGATGGCGATGAACTGGCCGCCCGGCACCGTCGGATCCGGCGGCACGCCGAGGTTCTGGAGCTGCAGCGCCGTGCGGGCGTCGCCGACGAGCTCGCGCGCGCTCGCCTGCTTTCCCTGAGTCGTCGCCGCGCGCGGCGATCGCCAGACGCGGCTTCTGCCCTCCCGCTCAAATCGTGGCGGTCTGCTCGGCACGCGCGGTGAAGAGGTCCCAGAACTTCGCGGCGACCGCCGAGGCTTCGAGCGTCGCGCTGCCGTCGTCCCAGGCGGTCCCCTTCACCGACCCTGTCACCACGAGGTCCGTCACGTAGACGTTCTTCGCCTTGAGCTGGTGGTGCAGGACGCCCACGAGCTTGTGCTTCGCCGAGTTCGCGAGCGCGAGCGGGCCGGCGTGGATGGACGCGGCGTACGCGTCGATGCTCGGATCGAAGAACCCCAAGCCGCCGTTCGTCACGAGCACCGCACCGCGCTGCGCCTCGAGGTCCGAAAGCGACGCCTGCACGGCGGCGACGAGGCTGCTCGTCGCGACGCCGATCCCGGCCGCGACCTCTGCGGGGGGCATCGTGAGCAGATTTCCCGGCGCGCCCGCGTAGGCGTTCCAGTGGATGGCGTGGATCGGGCCGAGGGCCTCGCGCGCCTCGCCGACGAGCGCCTTCACCGCGCCGACGTCCCCGACGTCCGCCGGGACGGCGGCCGCCTTGATCCCCTTCTGACCCAGCGCCGTCACCGACGCGTCGAGCCGATCCTTGCTCCGTGCCACGAGGGCGACCGAAAAGCCCTCGCTGCCGAACTTCTCCGCGACGGCCGCCGAGATGCCGACGCCGTACCCGACGACGATGAGAGTCTTTGCCATGGCGAGTACGATGCCACGTCCACCCGCGCCATCGCGGGACGTGTCTCCGCGGCGTCTGCGTCCATCGTTCTCGCGTCGACGCCGCGCGCACCTCGCGAGGGAAGATCCGAGCGCTACGCGCCGTAGTCCGGGGGGGAGATGAGTCCCTCCGACGACGATCCGAAGCTCGCGGCCGAGATCGCGCGACTCCAGGCTGCACGTGGTCTCCAGCTCGGGGCGTGGCTTCGCGAGAACAGGACGCTGGCGCTCGTGCTCCTCGGGTACTTCGCATTCGTCGCGGCGTCGTGCGTATTTGCGTCCGCACGCGGGAAGGATCCGTTCCTCGGCGCCGTGATCGGCGTCGTGCTCGGGCCGCTCTTCCTCCTCCGCGCGAGCGCTCGCCTCCGGCGACTCTAGGCGCGTTTCAGCGCGCCCCGGCGTCCTCGAGCTCGACGGCGGGGAGATCGAGGATGTACGCGACGAGCCACTGGGCTTCGGCCGCGGTGACGTACGGGTTCTCCGGCATCGGAATGATGCCCCAGGTGCCGTATCCGCCGCGCGTCACCTTCTTCGTGAGTCGGGCGACGGTCGCGTCGCGGTTCGAGCTCCGATACACGTCCGCGATCGCTCGGTACGACGGACCGAGGACCGTGCGCTCCTGGGCGTGGCACTGGTTGCACTTGCCGTCGTAGAGGCGCTGCGCGGCGGTGCGTTCGCTCGCGCCGCTCGATGACGAGCCCGACGTCTGCGCCCCCTCCGACGCGCCGACGTCCTCCCCGTCTTCGGACGCCACGCACCCGAGGGCGCCCGAGGCGGCGAGGGTGAGGACGAGGAGCCCGCGGGAGAGGGAGACCATGTGGTCTCGTGTACGCACGTCATGTGCCGGCGGATCGAGCCCGGGATCCTTCGTGTTTTCGGCCGGCACCGGATCACGCGTGACTCGGGTCGCCCCCGGCGATCTCCACCCAGGCCGTGTCCACCTCCCCGGGTGCGACCACGCGGATCCCCTCGCCGCGCGCGGATCCGAGCGCGTTCGCGAGCGCCGTCCACGGCTCGAGGCAGACGAAGTCCTTCCCCGGTAGCGACCACACGACCCAGCGGGAGTAGGCCTCCGAGCCGCTCACCTCGATCGTCCCGCCGCGGATCCCCTCGAGCACCGCGCGCGTCGCGCCGTGATCGAGCAAGTGGAGGTCGACCTCCGCGGCGCCGATGCGGACGGGCCCCGCGACGTCGACCTCCCGCTTCTGGACGTTGTCCCAGGCGCGCGTCGCCGACGTCGGGATCCGCACGTCGTCCTTCTCCGCGTCGCGCACCGCGAAGTAGGGATGGAAGCCGGCCGCGTAGGGCATCGGCTCCGTGTCGCGGTTCTCGAACCGCTGCTCGATGCGCACCCGCCCGGGGGAGACGACGTACCGGAAGGTGACGGCGAACTCCCACGGGAACGCCTCACGCGTCGTGCCGTCCGACTCGAGCGTGAGCGTCGCGCTCGCGTCCGACACGTCGACGACCCGCCACGGAAGGAGCCGCGCGAGGCCGTGCTGCTTCATGACGCCGGAGCGGCCGCCCCAGGTGAAGCGGTCGCCGGCGAGCGGCCCCGGGGACGGGAAGAGGACAGGGTTACCGCCGCGCACGTTCTTCGTCGGATCGAGCAACGTGGACTCGTCGAGGTAGAGGAGCTCTCGCCCGTCGACCGCGAAACGCGTCAAGATCCCGCCTCGGGTCGGCGCCAGCACGGCACGCGTCCCGCCGGAGGTCAGCGTGATCGTCTCGAGCGGCGAGGTGACGACGTGCGACGTCACTTGATGATCGGGTTCTTCGCGACGAAGGGGGCGCGGATCCGGAGCGACGACCGACCCAGCGACCGCGGGATGGGCTCGAAGGGGCTCGCCCTCCTGACCGCCTCCGCGCAGTTCCGGTCGAACTCGTCGATGCCGCTCGGCCGCAGCGGAGGCCAGGACACCTTCGCGCTCCCATCGGCGAGGACGACGAGCTCGAGGATGACCGTGCCCTGCTTCAGCTCCAGCATCGCGCTCTTCGGGAAGGCGTCGCGCCAGAGCGGATCGACCTTGGCGTGGAGCTTCCGGAAATAGGGGAGGAGCGCCGGGTCGGACGTGAACCAGTCGAAGACGTCGCCATCGCCCGCGCCGAGGGGACGCGCGAGCGAGCCGCGACCGCTCGCGGCGCCGGCGCCGGGTAGCGCCTCCGGTCCGTCCGTCCCCCCGCGCCCGGACGCCGCCGCAATGCCGCCCGCGACGCTCGCGTGCACGAGCGAACGCACGGTCGTCGCGACCTCCTGATCGCTGTCGACGGTGTCGTTCGGCCTCGCGCGCGCGATCGACGGAACGGCGACGGCGCCCTCCGCGACGGACGGGCGACCGTAGGCGATGCGCGCCCCGGCGTGGTGGTCGTCGCCCGGCCTCCCGTCGCGGATCCCGAGGCCAGGGCTGGCGTGCGTCCGGCCGAGCGCCGCCGCCCCGGCGAGCACGCTCTCGTCCGCCGCCGGTGCCTGGTCCGGACGCGCGCCTGGCGCCCCGCCGAGCGCCGAGGCCTTCGGCGCGACGAGCGAGCCTCGGCTCGGATCGCGTCCGGAGACCGGCCGCCGCTCCTCGCGCTCGCCCGCGCCCGTGGCGAGGAACGTGAGCTCCATCGGGTTCGTCGTCGCGCGGCGGTCCTCGCGCGTCGCGCGAACGCGCGCGGTGCGCATCCGCTGGTGCTGGTCGCGCGCGAGGTGGCTCACGAGGTCGGTGCCGAGCTTCAGCGCGTCATCGTCGTCCGCGAGGTTCGTCGCGCGCTCTGCCGTCGTCCGATCGCCGCCGCGGCCCGGGTGCCCCGTGTCGACGCGCGCGGTCGTCGCGCCGCCGTGCGCGTCGGGTGGCGCGCCCTCGAGCACGTCGGCGGCGTCCTCGAGCAAGGCTCCTTCCGACACGACTGGCAGCTCGATCGCGATCGTCCTGCCGGGGAGCGGCGGCGTCGTGAGGCTCGCCTCGCGCGCGGCGAGCGAGCGATAGGCGATGGCAGAGGCCACTGCGACGAGGAGGGCGTGCGCGACGATCGACGCCGCGACCGGCCACGCGGGAGACGCCCGACTCACCCCTCGATCGTAGGCCTCGGGCCGCCCGCCCGCCACCTCCGACGGAAGACCTCCTCGGCGTTCCGCGTCGTCGCCTGGGCGAGGTCCTCGAACGCCATCCCGCGGAGCTCCGCCACGCGCTTCGCGGTGTGGACCACGTAGGCGGGCTCACATGGTTTCCCGCGGAGCGGCACGGGGGCGAGGTAGGGGCTGTCCGTCTCCACGAGGATGCGATCGAGCGGCGCCCACCGTGCGACCTCGTGGATCGCGGTCGCGCTCTTGAACGTCACGATCCCGGAGAAGGAGAGGTAGAAGCCGAGGTCGAGGGCGCGCTCGGCGAACGCGCGATCCTCGCTGAAGCAGTGGATGATCCCGCCTACGTCCTTCGCGCCCTCCGCCGCGAGGACGTCGAGCGTGTCGGCCGCCGCCTCCCGCGTGTGGACGACGATGGGCTTCTTCGTCGCCCGCGCGAGCCCGACGAGACGCGCGAAGACGCTGCGCTGCACGTCCCGGGGCGAGTGGTCGTAGTGGTAGTCGAGCCCGATCTCCCCGACGGCGACGACCTCGTGCGCCGCAGCGAGGCGCGCGAGCTCGTCGTAGGCGGCGTCGTCGAGCGAGGTCGCATCGTGCGGATGGACGCCGACCGCGGCCGAGACGCGGTCCGGGAGGCGACCGGCGAGCGCGACGGCGGCGCGCGCCGGGGCGAGATCTTTCCCCACGCCGACGACGACGAACCCCTCGACCGAGGCGGCCTCGGCGCGCGCGAGCACGTCGTCGGGCCCCGCTGGAAAATACGCAGGGTCGAGGTGGCAGTGCGTGTCGATCAGGGCCGAGGCCATGCACTATCCTACACGCCCGTGTCAGCGACCGACCACCCGCCTCCGTCCCTCGCCGCCGAAGAGGAGGCCTTCCGCGTGCACCTCGACCCGCGAGGCCTGCTCCTTCCGGGCTCGCTCACGCCCCCCGGTCGAAGCGCGACCTTCACGGTCTTCGCCCAGCGGAGCGACGCGACGCTCCCGATCGAAGCGCTGAAGCGGCAGGCGCTACAGTTCTTCCGCACGCGGCTCGGGCTCACCGCCGACAAGGCGTACGGCGACGATCCGCTCCTCGAGGACGCGGCGCGGATCGTCGTGGCCGGAGAGGACGCGACGGCGCGCGGCACGCGCCTCGTCTACGGGCGCCCGACGCGGCCCGAGGATCTCGAGGCCGCCGAGGCGGCCGAGCGCGCGACCGGAGCCAGCGCGTCCGGGCTCTCGCTCCTCGCGCGCCGCTGTCGAACGGTCTGGCTCGTCGTGCCGTCGTCCGGCGACGATCGCGCCGCCGTCACGATCGCCGCCATCCTCGCGAGCGTCCTCCTCGGCCCCATCCTCGCCCCCGGAGACGGACGGATCTTCGGAGTGCGCACGGCCCGACTCGATCTCGAGCGCACCGCACGCCCCTACCGATGAGACCTCGCGTCCGTCACTGATCGAAGATCGCGCAGCGCGTGGCGTAGAAATGGCCTTCGATGGTCCCCGACGGGAACGTGGCCTCGACGTCGAACGCGATCCACTGGGACGACGTCGCAGGGTCCACTGCGACGAGGGTCAAGGTCATCGACGTCGCGGACTCGGGCTTCGGCGTGGCGAGGAGCGTCCCTTCGATGTCGACGAGCGCGCCCGTGATGCCATCCGCGGCTCTCGTGAACACCTGCTTCGAGGAGCCTCGCGGGATCTTCGTGATGACGAAGACACGCTTCGGATCCGGTGTGCTCGGACCGGGGCACCGCGCGTCGCCGCCCCCGAACGCCTCGACGTAGTAGCGCGGTGAGCCGCCGCCGTCGTCCGTCTCGATCCCGAACTGCGCGCGGTCGAACGGCTGCGTGGAGAGGAACGCGGCCTTCGCGTCCGTCGTCCTGCACGCCGCCTCGCACGTCGACGTCGCGGGGGCTCCGTCGACACCTCCCGTCCCTGCGTCCGCGGGCGGCGTCGTACCGCCCTCGCCTTCGCTCGACGCCCGCCCTCCGTCGAGCGACGACTGCGTCGCGGAGGCCCCCTCCTCCGAGCTGCAGGCCCAGACCAGAGCGGCGAGGACGAGCGACGAGGCGAGGAGCGTTCGGAGCGCCATGGAGAGGCGGAGCCTAGCAGACGCTGGACGGCGCGCTCGTGCGCGCCCCCCATCCGCGCCGCGCGAGCACCGCGAGCAGGACGCTCCGCACCATCCAGTCGAGGGTCGATCCGAGCCACACGCCGACGAGGCCCATCCCGAGGCCGAGCGCGAGACCGACGGTCGCCGCGAGCCGCACGACGACGCCGCCGACGAGGCTCACGCCGAGCACCTCGCGCGTGCGACCCGCGCCGCGGATCGCCTGGGACAGGACGATCCCGAGCGCCATGAACGGTTGCGCCACGGCGAGGACGGGCATCGCCGTCCGTCCGAGGGCGACGACCTCGGGGTGGCCGGGCGTGAAGATGGGGAGGACGACGTCGCGCCCGAGGAGCGCGAGCAGGCCGAAGGCCGTCAGCACGACGACCGCGTAACGCGTGGCGATCCAGGCCGCCCTCTCGGCCTGCTCGGGCTCGCCGGCGCCGATCTTCTGCGCGACGAGGGCGGCGGCCGCGATGCCGAAGCCGTCTCCGGAGAGGAAGCACACGGACTCGACGCTGATGAGCGACTGGTTCGCCGCCATGGTCGTGTCCCCGAGGCGCGCCACGATCGCGGCGTACGACACGTAGCCGAAGTGGTACACGAGCCGCTCGAGGAAGGCCGGCCCGGCCACGCGCGCGAGGGCCACGGCCTCGGACGTGACGCGCACGCGACGTGTCCCGGCGCCCCGCTCTTCGTCGGGCTTCTTGCGGAGGGAGACGGTGCGGTCACGCGCGAGGAGCGCGACGACGGACGCGCACGCGATGATGGCGAACGTGATCGCGGTGCTGATCCCGGCGCCGCGCGCGCCGAGGGCGGGGACGGGCCCCGCGCCCAGGATGAGGACGCGGTTCATGGCGATGTGCACGACGTTCGCGACGACGCCGATCGCGAGCGGCGTCCGCGTGTCGCCCCCCGCCTGGAGCACGGCCACCGCCGTCATCGCCGCGAAGACGACCGGCGACGCGGCCACGGTCACCCCGAGGTAGCTCCTCGCCTCGCTCATCGCAGAAGGAGACGCCGACGGCGCGAAGCGCGGGAGGAGGGCGAGGACCACCGGCGTCGCGAGCGCGAGCAAGGCGCCGATCGACGTCGCCACGCCGAGGGAGATCCACGCCGCCCGCCGTGCCGACCCGGGGTCTCGCGCGCCGACGTGACGACCGACGCGCGCGATGGTGCCGACCTCGAAGGCCGCGAACACGCTCCAGATCGACCACTCGAGCGTGCTCCCGAGCTGCATCGCGGCGAGGGAGGACTCGTCGTGGCGGCCGAGCATCACCCGGTCGACGACGAAGACGAGCGTCTGGAGGAGGGAGTGGAGGATGGCCGGCAGCGCGAGGCGGCGGACCTCGCGCGCGAGCTCGCTACTGCCCACGTCGGGACTCAGGACGTGATGATGTCGTTGTACCGCTTACGGACGAGCATGCTCGCCATGTCCGCCGCGCAGCTGTCGCAGTAGGAGAAGCGCTCCGCGAGGCGATCGAGCACCTCCCGCGCCGAGCGCTTGCTGTTCGCATCCATGCCGGAGCCCTCGTCGCGGACGAGGACGATGATGTCCTTCGCGCTCCGCGCCACCTCGGGGCGCTTCCCCTCGAAGATCGCCTCGCGGAGGCGCCTCTGGAACTGCGGGAAGACCGCGCGCGCCTCCACCTTCTGGCCGGGATGATCGATCGCCCACGCCGCGATGGCGCTGATCATCTGGCGCCGCGCATCCTGGGCGTCCCCCTTCACGTCGAGCAGGCGCTCGACCTCGCGCATCATCGACTCGTCGGGCTCCTCGTACTCGCCGGTGACGCGGTTGCGGATGCGCTCCTTCTTCGTCCACACCGAGACGTGCTGGACGTACTTCTCGAAGAGGTCGTCGTATTGCTGCTCGTCGACGAGTCCGCTCGACGCGTAGAGCTCCTGCTCCCAGCTCGAGAGGAGCCGCGTGAAGAGCGTCTCGCGGAAGAGCTTCACGTCGTGGTAGCCGCCGGCCTGCGTGTCCTGCTGGAGCCACTCGAACTCGGCCTTGCGCTGACAGAGTTGCTCGATCTCGTCGAGGACGGCGAGCGGCGAGAGGCACTTGTAGACGGTGGACTGCGCGGCATCGAGGAGGACCACGCGCATCTCGCGTGGGCTCGCGCCGATTCGCCCCTCGTAGATCGGGTACGAGTCGCTCTCCTCGAAGACTTCGCGGACGCCCGCGCGGAGCACCTTCTGCGCGTCGTTGTCGAGCCGCTCCGGCGCGCGGCCGTTCGCGTAGAGGTCCATCTTCTCGACCGCCGTGAGCCCGGAGAGCGCGTTCGAGAGCGCGCGCGGGTAGCGGTCGGTGTTCGGCTTCCGCATCCGCGTCAGGACAGCGAACTGCGAGGCCATCGCGCTCGCGTGCGGCGCGACGTGGCGACGGATGTGAGGCACGACGTGAGTGTCGTAGATCTGCTGCTCGTGCACGCAGCTCCGGAGGTATGGCGTCCGGATCAGCTCGAGCCGGCCGCGGAAGCTCGCGAACTCCGGGTGCTCGCGGAACGCGTCGAGGTGCAGCTCGTTCGCGCTCCCCATCATCACGCAGTTGAGGGTCACGTTCTGCGCCGTGAGCGCGACCTCGCCCGTCTCGATCGAGAGCTGGAGGTACTTGAACGCGTCGAGCGGGCGCTTGAGGATGTCCGAGAACTCGAGGACGCCGCCGGCCGCGTCGATGAGCTCACCCTTCGCGTCGTAGAGCGTCACCGCCTGGAGCGACGCAGGGAGCGACGCGAGCGAACGGTCCATCGTGATCTGACGCTCGGCGGCGTCGACGCTCATCTGCGGCCCGATGGTGACGGCGCCGGTGCGATAGCGCTGCGAGATGAAGTAGCGCTCGACCTGCACGTGCTTCAGCACCTCGGTGTACGAGCCGTTGTAGCTCGCGAGCAGGGCCTCGAAGACCTGCTGGCTCTTGTGCGAGAGCTGGCCGCGGAGGATCCAGTCCGAGAAGGCGTCCTGCTTCGGGCCGCTCCTCGCCGCGACGAGCCGGTCGAGCAGGCGCTGGCGCTCTTCGACGGGGATGAGGAAGAGCGGATGATCGCGGACCTCGACGAGGAGCTTCGCGTCGATCTGATCGTCGGGCAGGTGCGCGTACGAGCCGAGCGTCGACGTCGCGTCCTTCTGGCCGAAGCCGAGGCTCCCGCGGATCGTCTTCGACGAGGGGAACACCCAGTTGAAGCGGTAGAGGGCGCCTTCGTCGAGCGTCGAGTAGTGCTCGAGGCCACGGAGGATGCATCCGACGATCGTGCTCTTCGCGGAGCCGTTCGGCCCGTGGAGGAGGACGAGACGGTTCGGCCTCCCCTCGCGCGCGAAGTTGGAGAGCGACCGGTAGATCTCCTCCTGCACGTGCTCCTGCCCGATGAGCGCGTGGTGCGACTGCGAGGGATCGAACGCGAGGTCGAACAGCTTCCAGCGCTGGAACGTGCCCCACGGCTCCTCGACCTTCACGACGCCGTAGTGATCGAAGGCGTCGCGCACGTAGCGGCTCGCGTCACGGGCGTACCGCACCGGGTCCGTCTCGAAGAGATCGAGGAACTCGGAGAAGGAGAGGACGCGCCTCCCCTTCTGGAACCGCTTCTCGACGCTCTCGGCGATCGCCCCGATCTCCGACGCGACACTCGGCCTGTCGTTCATCACGCACCAGCGTACATCAGCGGGCGGTCGCCATGCGACCTCGACCGCGGCGGGCCTCGAAATCGGACGAGGCAGCCTTCCCGTACGGGAGGCTGCCTCGTTCCTGCAACCGCGTTGCAGGTTCAGCGCGTCACTTCACCGGGACGGCGATCGGGCCCTTACACTCGCTGCCCTTGCAGATGTAGGCCTTGACGGTGCCCTCGCACTTGTCGCCCTTGCCCTTCACGGAGTGCTCGGTCTTCTCGCCGATCGCACCCTTGTCCCACTTCCAGGGAGCGTCCTTGTTCGTGTGCCAGGGGTCGGAGGCCTTCACCTCGAGCTCGCCCCCCTTGCAGGTCACGCTGACGAGGCTCGCATCGTCGCCGGCGCGGGACTCGGTCGCCGCCGTCGCGCCCACGAGGATCGCCGCCGCCGCCAAGACGGAGCCCAGGAACTTCGACACTCGCATCTCCACTCTCCTTCCGTGCGCCGCGCGCACTCGACGTGCCGTCACGTCGTTTCCGTAGCCGTGTACGAGAAGACTCTGCTCACCGAGGTTTCTGGGTCAAGCGCCAGAGCCTGGCCTGGCTCTCGTTCGACGAGCGGTGCCGGCGTCCGATTCACGCCGAGAGCTCATCTTTCTTCGTCGACCTCACCGAACGTAGAGCTCCAGGAACGGCGCAGGTCCGCTCTCACCCGCCTCGGCGAGAGCAAACGTCGTTCCGGTCGGACTCTCGCCGGCAGCGACGACCGCAAGGCCGTGCTCGTCCGGATCGCGTCGCGACCAAAGCCGCACGATTTCGCGGACGTCGAGGCGGACGAGGGCCGGGCCGCCTGGCTCGACGACGGTCGCCGGCGACGCGAGATCCTCGAGACGCGGCTGACGCGCATGAGTCGTGGATCGCCCGTTCCAGGCCTGGACGATCCGGGTAGCGTGTAGGGAAATCGGCGTTGGATCGTCGTCGACGACGGCGGAGCGCCGCAAGACGAGGTAGGCCTCGACGACCTTCGCGTTCGCCGGGACCGCCGCCTCGAAGCGCAGGAGGAGCACCGCCCCGTCACGTCCGAGCGCGACCTGCGCCGGCAGCTCGCCCGCGCGCTCCCCCGCTCCCCGCCGCACGTATCCGACGTCGACGGGACGGAACACGAGCCGCCGCGCCGCCTCGATCGACGGCTTCGTGCCGGGGCGCTCGGGCTGACACCGGCCCGCGACGCACGCGGCGCCCGAAGCGCAGTCGGTCGTGGCCGTGCAGAGCCTCGCGCGCGGCGTGCAGGACAGGGCGAGGAGGGTCAGCGCTGCGAGCACGGACACGAGCGTTCTCGACCGAGACACGCGCGCGAGCCTACCATGGCGCCCGTGCCTTCCGCGCCGCTCCTTCGCGTCCGCGATCTCGTGACGAGCTTCCGCACGGAGCGCGGCGTCCTCCGCGCCGTCGACGGCGTCTCCTTCGACGTGCCGGACGGCGCGACGCTCGGCATCGTCGGCGAGAGCGGCTGTGGCAAGAGCGTGACCGCGCTCAGCATCCTCCGCCTCGTCCCCTGGCCCCAGGGGATCATCGATCCGAAGAGCAAGGTCGAGCTCCGGGGCCGAGACCTCCTCGCGCTCAGCGAGCGCGAGATGCAGGACGTCCGTGGCAACGAGATCTCGATGATCTTCCAGGAGCCGATGACGAGCCTGAACCCCGTCTACACGGTGGGGGCGCAGATCGTCGAAGCCGTCCGGCTCCACCAGGCGAAGTCGCGTGGACAAGCGCGCGAGCGGGCGATCGAGATGCTCCGGCTCGTCGGCATTCCGGCGGCCGAGACGAACATCGACGCCTACCCGCACCAGCTGTCGGGCGGCATGCGCCAGCGCGTGATGATCGCGATGGCGCTGGCGTGCGAGCCGAGCCTCCTCATCGCCGACGAGCCGACGACGGCGCTCGACGTCACGATCCAGGCGCAGATCCTCGATCTTCTCGCGAAGCTGAAGGCCCAGCTCGGCATGGGCGTCGTCCTCATCACCCACGACCTCGGCGTCGTGGCCGAGGTCGCCACCGACGTCATCGTCATGTACGCCGGCGTCGTCGTCGAGAGCGCGAAGGCCTCGCGCATCTTCGAGCACCCGCGTCACCCGTACACACGTGGGCTCCTCCGGAGTCTCCCTTCGTTCGAGGCGGCGCTCCCCGCCGCGGAGGGCAAGCGGAGACGCCTCCCGACCATCGAGGGGCTCGTCCCCGATCTCCTCTCCCTGCCGCCCGGCTGCCGGTTCGCCGATCGCTGCCCGCTCGTCGTCGACGCGTGCCGCGCGGCCGAGCCGGCGCTCGCGCGGGTCTCGGCCGAAGGCGACGAGCCTCACCTCGCGCGTTGCATCCGCGCCGGCGAGGTCTGAGGGCCGTTTTGGCCGCGGTCGCCGTCCACATGCGCTAGAACGATCGTCGATGGGGGACGCACCCGTAGAGGGCGAAGGGCGCCCGAAGCCGCCCGCGTCGGACATGCCGGGGCCGGGACGCGCGCGCACCCTCGTGGCGACGGAGCGCGTCGGCAAGTACTACCCCGTGAGGGGAGGCTTCCTCTCGCGGAGCCAGAAGGTCGTCCGCGCCGTCGACGGCGTCTCGATCCGCGTCCGCCGCGGCGAGACGGTGGGGCTCGTCGGCGAGAGCGGCTGCGGCAAGAGCACGCTCGGGCGCGTCGTCCTCCGGCTCACCCCGCCCACGTTCGGCCGCATCGTCTTCGACGGACGGGACATCGGCCCGCTCTCGGCCTCCGATCTCCGCCCGCTCCGCCGGAAGATGCAGATCATCTTCCAGGACCCGTACTCGAGCCTCAACCCGCGCATGACGGTGCGCGAGATCGTCGGCGAGGCGATCCAGATCCACAAGCTCGCGAAGACGAGGAGCGACGAGGACGAGATGATCGTCGGGCTCCTCCGCAAGGTGGGGCTCCGCCCGGACGTGATGGACCGTTACCCGCACGAGTTCTCGGGCGGGCAGCGCCAGCGCATCGGCATCGCCCGCGCCCTCGCCGTGCAGCCCGAGTTCATCGTCTGCGACGAGCCGATCAGCGCGCTCGACGTCAGCATCCAGGCGCAGATCGTCAACCTGCTCATGGATCTCCAGGACGAGCTCGGCGTCGCCTTCCTCTTCATCTCCCACGACCTCCGCGTCGTCCGGCACGTCAGCCATCGCGTCGCCGTCATGTACCTCGGGCGCATCGTCGAACAGGGCGCCGTCGAGCAGGTCTACGGCGCGCCGCTCCACCCCTACACGCGCGCGCTCCTCGGCGCGGTCCCGACGCCCGACCCCGAGAAGAAGCGGCTCCGCATCGTGCTCGAGGGAGATGCGCCCTCCGCGATCGACCCGCCCGAGGGCTGCGCCTTCCACCCGCGCTGCCCGCGGAAGCTCCGCGGGACGTGCGACAAGGAGGCGCCGCCGCTCGCCGAGCTCGTCCCGGAGACCGGCCACAAGGTCGCGTGCTGGAACCCGCACACGGAGTGACCCAGCGATGCCCGCGAAGGAGCCCAAGAGACTCGGCCGCTACGACATCGAGCGCTTGCTCGGCGAGGGCGGCATGGGCCGTGTCTGGCTCGCGCGCGACACCGTGCTCGGCCGGCGCGTCGCGATCAAGACGCTGCGCGACGACCTCGCGCTCCCTCCGCGCGTCCGGGAGGAGCTCGTCCAGCGCATGCGTCACGAGGCGCGTGCCGCCGCCTCCGTGAGCCACCCGAACATCGTGCAGCTTCACGACATGGGCGAGGACGCGACCTTCGGGCTCTTCCTCGTGTTCGAGTACGTGCCGGGGCCCTCGAACCCCGATGCGCCGCAGTCGCTGCGCGAGCGCCTCCGAGACGGCCCGCTCTCGGAGCCGGAGCTCGCGAAGCTCGCGCGCGAGCTCGGCGCGGCGCTCACCTTCGCGCACGAGGCCGGGGTCGTGCACCGCGACGTGAAGCCGGAGAACGTGCTCTTCGCGCGGACAGGGGCCAAAATCGCCGATTTCGGGATCGCGCGGATCCCGGAGTCGACCATCACGCGCGCGAACACGGTCCTCGGCACGCCGGCCTATACGGCGCCGGAGGCGCTCTCGAACGGGGACTTCTCCGCGCTCTCGGATCAGTTCTCGCTCGCCGCGACGCTCTACGAGGCGGCGAGCGGCGTGCGCGCCTTCGCCGGCGAGGACGCGATCGCGACGGCTGGGAAGGTGTCGAGCGAGCCACCGCCCCCGCTCGAGCTGCGCCTCGGCGAGAGCGCGACGGTGCGCGCGATCGACGCGGTCCTCGCCCGCGGGCTCGCGAAGGAGCCGAAGACGCGGTTCGGGAGCTGCGTGGGCCTCGGCGAGGCGCTCGCGCGCGCGATCGAGCCGGCGGGGCTCGGGGCCCTCCGCGTCCCCGAACGGCTCTCCGCACCGCCGCCGGCGCCGCTCGAGCGGACACCGCTCTCCTCCCGGGTGTCGCTCGCAGCGCGCGCAGCCGGCGCGTCGACGCCGCCGCCCGGCGAGGTCCCGCCCGCGATGCCGTCGGTCTACATCCGGAAGCGAACGCAGCGCTCGCAGAACATCGCCGCGGGCGTCGCGCTCCTCGTCATCATCGGGCTCATCGTCTTTGGACGGAAGGAGGACGAAGCCCGCAAGGACCGCCTCCGCGAAGCGCTGGCCAGCGCGAGCGCCGCCCCCGCTCCGGTGCCCTCCGCCTCCGCCTCCTCGCGCGCCCGCGTCACGAAGCCCGCCGTTGGGCCCCCGCCCCTTCGCGTCCCCCTCCTCCCCCTCTCCTTCGCCCGCCCCCGCGCCCGACGCCGATCCCGACGAGTGACCCTCAGAAGAACGAGCTCGACGGGAAGTCGACCGGGATCCGAAGCTCCTCGTTCGCCCGGATCGTGAAGGGTTCGATCTGCACCGCCGTCGTCCGCGGCTGGCGGGCGCCGTCGACGAGCTCGGCGACGCCGCTGTAGGTCCCGGGCTCGAGCGTGATCGACGTCGCGAACGTCTCGCACGTCTGCTGGAACGTCCCGGGGACGGGACCGTCGACCGAGATTTCGATCGCAGCGGCGAGCGACTGCGTGCAGCGCGACGGATCGGCGACGCCGTCGATCGTCCAGTCGACGCGGAGCGTCCCCTGCGTCACGGTCGGCACTGTCGGGCTCGTCCTGAAGACGGGGTCGTCCGACGTGGTTACGGTGCAGGACGTCGCGGCGGCCGCGACGAGGGCGAGCGACGCGAGCGTCTTGGCCTTGGTCACGAGGGTCGTCATGGTCGGCTCCTCTCCTTCACGGGACGCGGGTCGCAGGCGGCGCAGACGCGGGCGGCGCCGCGCCCGTCGACGGGGGGTTCGAGTAGACCGGCGCTCCGGCCCCGGGCGCGCCGTACTGGCGCGCCGGCGGCGCCTGCTGCACGTACGGACGCTGCCTCACGAGCGCCGGCGGCGGGTTCTGGTAGTGCGTCCAGCGCCCGCCGTCCT
The DNA here is from genome assembly GCA_022842465.1 of Polyangiaceae bacterium. GTDB lineage: Bacteria > Myxococcota_A > Polyangia > Polyangiales > Polyangiaceae > Labilithrix. Next base: position 40,073 of record JALHPN010000021.1, read on the forward strand.
GGTAGTACCAGCGATCGCGGTAGAGGTAGACGGGACGGCCCTCGTAGGTCGTCGACGGGTACGAGTAGATGTCCGCCGGCACGACCTCCCCCGAGGTGACGGTGACCGGTCGTGGTCGCGCGGTCACGGCGCATCCGCTCGGCGCGAGCAGGAGCGCAGCGAGCGCGACGGCACACGCCGGAGAAACGAGGGCTCGGTGGAGGGGCTTCATGGCACGACGTTCGAGCAACGGCAGTGCCATTCCGACGAACGCACGTCGTTCGCGCTCCTTGCGCCCGACGTGCCCGGCTCGCGTGAGACGATTTCGTGGTGCCCGTGGCGCGCGCGCCGCGCGTCAGGGACGTCGCTGCTGCCAGCCGTCGAGCTTCCCGAGGAGCGCGCGCCACGCGTCCGGTCCCTTGCCCGCTGCCTCGACCGTGTCGAGCGGGCGTCCGTCGGCGGCGGGCAGCGCGACGTACGGGATGTGCTGGAAGCTGTAGCCAGCCGCGGCGAGGCGGTCGGCGTCGGCGTCCGCATCGAAGACGAGCAGCGTCACGGTCCCGAGCGTCGCGTCGAGCTTCCCCGCCGCGAGCTCCTCGCGGAAGCGCTTGCAGGGCGGGCACCACCCCGCGCCGGCGTAGACGACGAGCGTGCGCCCCTCCGCCTTCGCCTCGAGCCGCTTCGTGCGGACGAGGGAGATCGCGTCGGCATCGGCGGACGCGAGCACGACCTTCGGAGCGGACTGACCCGGCGCCGCCGCGTCGGCGACCTCCGCCGTGAGCTCACGAGGCGCCGTTGCACGCGACGTCGTCGCATCCGCGCTCGGCGGAGCGGGGACGATCTCGCGCGAGCATCCCGTCGCGAGCGCGAGCATCCCGAGCGCCGCGAGCCGCCTCACCTCGGCCTGCCCTGCGCGACCCACGACTCGACGAGCTGGATCTCCTCGGACGAGAGCGCGGGGTAGCCGAGCGGCATCCCGCGGACCGCCCCCGTCTCTCTGCCGTCCTCCTCGTCGTGGCGAGCGAGGAGCGCGCGGACGATCCGCGGCGTCCCCGTCTCCTCGTCCTTCAGGAAGATGCTCGTGCGCTCGCCCGCGTCGTCGACGTACCCCGCCGCGATGCCCTGGTAGCTCGAGAGGTTCAGGCCGCGCGGCTTGAAGCCGTAGCCCCCGGAGTTGCCAGGGCCGCCGTCGCCGATCGCGAAGTCGGGCTCGGAGTGACAGTGCCAGCAGGTCCGGTGGAAGACCTTCTCGTCGACCTCCGCGAACGTCACCTTGCGGGTGAGCACCGGCAGGCGCGCCGCCTTTGTCTTCGCCGTCGGCGGAGCGAGCTCCGCGGAGAGGAGATAGGCCGCGACGTCGCGGATCTCCGCGGCAGTGAGCGCGATCTTCGGCATCGACGTGTCGGACTTCACCGCCTGCGGGTCGCGCAGCCAGGCGACGAGCTTCGCCGGGGTCGTCCGCGCGCGGGTCGTGCGGAGATCCGGCGCGAGCGCGTGCGCACGTGCGAAGTCCTTCGGCGCCATCGCGGGCGGCGAGCTCGCCGCGATCGGCGCGACGCCCGTGAAGGCGTGACAGCTCCCGCACCCCTTCGTCTCGAGGACGCGCCTTCCCTTCCCGAGGTCCGCGCTCGCGAGCTCGGGCGCCGTCGCGACGGAGGACTCCGACGTCTCGTCTCCGTCGGGGACGAGGTGGGCGGCGAGGTCCCTCGCGTCCGCGGCGGAGAGCGCGAGGCGCGGCATGCTCTGCGCGAGGTGCGGCCGCTGGTCCAGCGGGAGCCGGAGGAAGTCCTCCACGAACCGCCGCGTGACGCGCTTGCCGAGGCTCGTCAGCGTGGGCGCGTACTGGAGGTCCTTCACGCGCGGCGTCCACTTCGCGATCGACGCCGGCGGCGCCTCGAAGCGACCGGCGATGATGTCGGCGTGACAGCCGACGCAGTCCTTGCTCTGCGTGGCGTGCGCGCCGCCGGCTCCCGTGTGACAGCGGTTGCACTCGAACTGCCCGACGAGCTTCTCGCCGCGCGCGGCGTCGGCGGGCGCCTCCTTCACCACCGGCGGGGGCGTCGCCGCCGTCCCCGCGTCCGCGCTCGGCTCGGGCTTCGCGCCATCGTCTCTCTTCGGGCACCCCGCGAGCGCGAGCGCGAGGCCGAGCGTGGCGACGAGCGCGCTCGTCGCGTTCGGATTCCTCATGATGGGCCCTGTCCGAATCCTACGCCCGGCGCGGGTCAGACCTTCACCCCGTCGGGTGTGACGAAGCGCGTCGCGGCCGGCTTCGGCTTCGGGGCAGAGGGGAGCACGGGACGGCAGACTCCCCAGGCCTTCGTCATCTCCTCGCAGCGCTTCACGGCCGCCTGCGCGCCCGTCGCGTCACCGTTCTTCTCGCGGAGGCGCGCGAGCGCTGCGTACGCGTGCGGGCTCCCCATGAGGTCCTTCTTCTCGAGGCCGGCGAGGATCGTCATCGCCTCGGCCTCTCCCGGAGGCACCTTGGCGAGCGCTTCGCCGAGGTCGGCCCGGAGCGACGGATCGTTCGGGCGCTTCAGATCGATCTCGCGGAGCGCCTGCACCGCCCAGTCGAGGTTTGCGCTCCTCGTCCACTCCTGCGCGCCGGGGATCCCTGCCTTCCTCTCGTCGGCCGTGCCGTCGGAGCGGACGAGCGCCAGGGCGAAGACGCGGAGAGCGCGCGTCGCGAGCGCGTCGGCGCCCGCGGCCGTCGACCGCACCTTCGGGAAGGCGCCGATGACCGCCTGCGTCGCGACGAGCGCCTGTCCCGACTCGAGCGCCTTCTCGGCTCGCGCGATCTCCTGGACCGGCGAAGGCTTCGCCAGCGGCTTCACCTCGAGGCGGATGGCGCTCCCACACGCCGCCGCATCACGCGGTGCGGCAAGGACCGCGAGGGTGGGCGCGAGGGCGAGGGCGAGGGCGGCGACGCGGGTGTTCTTCATGGGTTCTGGCTCTCTCCGGAAGGGCTTTCCGTCTGACCTTGACGCGCGCGAGCAGCGAAAGTTCCCTGGCGCACCGAGTGTGGAACGCGAGGACGTCGGAAGTCCGCGCGGCTTCGTGACCTCGGCGGCGCGATTTGGTAGGACAACGTGCGCCGAGCGCGCGCGAAACCGCGCTACATTCGGGCGCTTCCGATCCCCCCGGTTCCCCCACCATGAGCAACGACGAAACCGTAGCGACCGCCGCCAAGCCGGCCGGTCACGAGCCCGCGCCGGCCACGAGGCCGAGCAGCCATGTCGATCACCTCGCGGATCTCTACCGGCAGATGTTCGTCATCCGCCGCGTCGAGGAAGAGGCGGCTCGCGCCTACGCGCAGGGCAAGATCGGCGGCTTCCTCCACCTCTACATCGGTCAGGAGGCCGTCGCCGTCGGCGCGCTCTCCGCGCTGAAGCCCGACGACTACGTGGTCACGACGTACCGCGATCACGGCGTCGCGATCGCGAAGGGAATGACCGCGCGCGCCGTGATGGCGGAGCTCTACGGCAAGGACACCGGGTGCTCCCGCGGCCTCGGCGGGTCCATGCACATGTTCGACAAGAAGACGGGGATGCTCGGTGGCCACGGCATCGTCGGCAGCCACATCCCGCTCGCCGCGGGCGCCGCGTTCGCCTCGAAGTACCGCGCCGACGGGCGCGTGACGCTGTGCTTCTTCGGCGAGGGCGCCGTCAGCATCGGCGGCTTCCACGAGGGCGTGTCGCTCGCCGCGCTGTGGAAGCTCCCGATCGTCTTCATCTGCGAGAACAACGAGTACTCGATGGGCACGCCGCTCTCGCGGACGATGAGCGTCGAGGACGTGTCGATGAAGGCCCTCGGGTACGGCATCGACCGCGATCGCTTCTTCGCGGAGGACGTCCTCACCGTCGAGCAGCGCATCGGCGAGGCCGTCCAGCGCGCGCGCGAGCTCTCGCTCCCCACCCTGGTCGAGGTCCGCACCTACCGCTTCCGGGGCCACTCGATGAGCGACCCGGCGAAGTACCGCACCGCGCAGGAGCTCGAGGAGCGGAAGAAGAAAGACCCCGTCCTGCGCGCCCGCGCGTTCCTCGTCGAGCAGGGCTTCGCGGCCTCGCGCCTCGAGGAGCTCGAGAAGGCGGTGGAGGCGGAGGTCGCCGACGCCGTGAAGTTCGCCGAGGACAGCCCGGAGCCGGACGCTTCGATCCTCGAGCCCACCACCTACGACGGCCCGTTCGCGGCCTGAGCCGGGACGCGAGAGAGAAACGCCATGCCGAGATCCGTTCGATATCGAGAAGCGCTCCGCGAGGCCATGATCGAGGAGATGGAGAAGGACGACCGCGTCTTCTTGATGGGCGAAGAGGTCGGTCACTACCAGGGCGCCTACAAGGTCAGCGAAGGCATGCTCGAGAAGTTCGGGCCCCGCCGCGTGATCGACACGCCGATCGCCGAGAACGGCTTCGCCGGCGTCGGCGTCGGCGCCGCGATGGTGGGGCTCCGGCCGATCATCGAGTTCATGACGTGGAACTTCTCCGCCGTCGCGTTCGACCAGATCCTGAACAGCGCGGCGAAGATGAGGCAGATGTCGGGCGGTCAGTTCAACTGCCCGATCGTCTTCCGCGGACCGAACGCGAGCGCGCGTCAGGTCGGGAGCCAGCACTCCCACGCCATGGAGCACTTCTACGCCCACGTGCCGGGCCTGAAGGTCGTCGCGCCGGCGTTCCCCGCCGACGCCAAGGGGCTCATGAAGGCGGCCATCCGCGACGACAACCCCGTCCTCTTCATGGAGTCGGAGACCCTCTACTCGCTGAAGGGTGACCTCCCCGACGACCTCGACACGATCCCGATGGGCAAGGCCCAGATCGTTCGCGAGGGCACGGACTGCACCATCGTCGCGTACTCGCGGATGACGCACGTGGCGCTCGAGGCGGCGGCGGCGCTGGAGAAGAAGGGCGTCTCGGTCGAGATCGTCGATCTCCGCTCGATCCGCCCGCTCGACGAGGACATGATCGTGCAATCGGTGCGGAAGACCCACCGGTGCGTGGTCGTCCACGAGGGGTGGCCCTACGGCGGCGTGGGCGCGGAGGTCTCCGATCGCGTGCAGCGGCTCGCGTTCGACTTCCTCGATGCGCCCGTCCTTCGGGTCACCACCCTCGACGTGCCGATGCCGTACAACGCGAAGCTCGAGCAGCTCTGCATGCCCCAGCCGGACCGTGTGGTCGCCGCCGTCGAGCGGACCGTCGGTCGCGGACGGGCGGCCTGAGCGAGGAGGACGGACATGGCGAAGATCCTGGACATGCCGAAGCTCTCTCCGACGATGGAGGAGGGCGTCCTCCAGTCCTGGCACAAGAAGGAGGGCGACCCCGTCGAGGTCGACGACCTCCTCGCCGAGGTCGAGACCGACAAGGCGACGATGGAGTTCCGCGCGTTCGACAAGGGGACCCTCTTGAAGATCCTCGTGCCGCCCGGCACCGTCGTGAAGCTCGGGCAGGCGGTCGCCGTGCTCGGAAACGCCGGTGAGGACGTGTCGGCCCTCGTCGAGCAGGCCGGCGGCGGTGGGGGCGGGGCACCCGTCCCGCCAGCGCCCGAGACCGAGCCCGCGGCCGGCGAGAAGCCCGGAGAAGCGGGCGAGGCCGCGCCCGAGGAGGCCAAGCCGAAGGAGGCTCCCGAGCCCAAGAAGGCCGAGCCCGAGAAGGCCGAGCCCAAGAAGGCCGAGCCCAAGAAGGCCGAGCCGGCCGCAGCGGTGAAGGGCGCCGGGCCGGTCACGCGCGGAAGCATCCTCACGCGCACCGAGCGCGACGCGGCCGACCTCGCCGAGCTCGGCGGCGGCGGCGGCGGCGAGCGCAACGGCGTCGGCGGCCGCGTGCTCGCGTCGCCTTACGTGCGGAAGGTCGCGCGCGAACGCGGGATCGACCTCGCGGGAGCGCAGGGCACCGGCGATCACGGCCGCATCCTCCCCGCCGATCTCGACGAGCTGGCCTCGGCCGGCGCTCGCGTGGCTGCCGCGAAGCCCGACGCGCCGGCGCAGGGCTCGAAGGCTCCCCTCGCCCGCACGAGCGCGACCGCCCTCGCGGTGGCCGGCCTCGCGGAGCCCGAGGCTCGCCCGCTGTCGCCGATGCGCAAGACCATCGCGCGCCGGCTCACGCAGTCGAAGCAGACGGTCCCCCACTTCTACCTGACGATCGACGTCGACGCCGAGCCGCTCGCCCAGATGCGCGAGCGCGTGAACGCGGAGCTCGCGGGGCCGAACGGAGCGTCGAACGGCGCCGGAGGCGACAAGCCGCTCAAGGTCAGCCTCAACGATCTCCTCGTGAAGGCCGTCGCCGGCGCGCTCGTCCGCGTCCCGGAGTGCAACGCGCAGTTCACGGAGGAGGCCCTGCTCATCCACCGTCGCGTGGACATCTCCGTCGCCGTCGCCATCCCCGACGGGCTCGTCACACCGGTCCTCCGAAACGCCGACCAGAAGAGCGTCGTCGCGATCGCGCGCGAGATCCGCGACCTCGCGTCGCGGGCGCGCGCGAAGAAGCTCCGCCCGGAGGAGATGACCGACGGCACCTTCTCGATCTCGAACCTCGGGATGTTCGGCATCGACGAGTTCTCCGCCGTCATCAACCCGCCCGAGGGCGCGATCCTCGCGATCGGCCAGACGCGGGACGTACCGGTCGTCAAGGACGGCGCGGTCGTTCCGGGCAAGCGCCTCTCGATGACGCTCTCGTGCGATCACCGCGTGATCGACGGCGCCGTCGGCGCCGCCTTCCTCGCCGAGCTCCGCGCGCTCCTCGAGCACCCGATGCGGATCCTCACGGGGTGACATGCTCGGGCCGGGGTCCATCCTGCCGTTGTCCGTGGCGGCCGCGCTCGCCTTCCCCGGCTTCGCGGATCTCGGCGGTCCGTTCGCGGGGCTCGGCGACGCGCGCCGCCCGGCACGCCTCGAGCCGTTCTGGCTCGGCCTCGATCGCGCCGCCGATCGCGTGCGGGTCGACCGCGGCGTCGTCGCCCTGAAGCCGCCTCCCGCGCGCGTCATCCGCATCCGCGGGGGAACGTTCGTGATGGGGTCCACCGCGCTCGACATGCAGCGCGCGGTCGAGCTCTGCGCGAAGGAGCCGTTCGGTGTGCGCTGCCGGAGCGCGACGGACGAGGTCGGGCCCTACATCCGCGCCGAGGGCCACGCGCACGAGGTCACCCTGAGCGACTTCGGGCTCGACGCGGTCGAGGTGACGGTGACGGCCTACGGTCGCTGCGTCGCGGCGGGGGCCTGTCTCCCGCCCTCGTTTCCGGCGGGCGACGCGCGCTACGACCAGCCGACCTTCCCGATCACGCACGTGCGCTGGGAGGACGCGGACGCGTACTGCCGCTGGTCGTCGGGCCGACTCCCCACGGAGGCCGAGTGGGAGCACGCGGCGCGCGGGCGCAAGGGGACCACCTTTCCCTGGGGCGACCTCTACAACCCGCGCCTCTCGAACCACGGCGCGTGGGCCGACGATCCGACCGACGGGAGAGACGGGTTCGTCGGCCTCGCTCCCGTCGGCTCGTTCCCGGACGGCGCGACGGAGACGGGCCTCCTCGACATGGCGGGCAACGTCGCCGAGTGGGTCTACGACTTCTACGATCGCGACGAGGAGGGCTTCGGGTACAAGCGCGGCGCGCAGGTGAACCCGAAGGGGTCGCCGTTCGCGCCGTACGGGCACGTCGTGCGGGGGGGGTCCTACCGCGACGGCGCGCACTGGACCCGGACCTCCGCGCGCCGGCCGTCGCTCTACCCGTCGCGGGAGCTCGGGTTCCGATGCGCCTACGACCTCGCGAGCGACGGGCACGCCGCGAAGGAGTAGTCGAGGGCGCGGCGCCGCAGCAGAACTCGCATTCGCCCACGGGGTCGGACTGGCCTATGGTTCTACGATCAACATGCGCGTCGCGCACTTCTCCGACCTCCACGTCCTCGATCTCGCCGGTGTCCCTGCGGCGCGCTTCCTGAACAAGCGCTTCACCGGCTGGGTGAACCTGAAGGTCAAGCGGCAACACAAGCACCGGCCCGGCTACGTTCGCGCCATCGCGAAGGAGATCACCCGCGCGAAGGTCGATCACGTCGTCATCACGGGCGACCTCACGAACCTCGCCCTCGAGCAGGAGTTCGAGGCGACGCGCCGCCTCCTCCAGGACGAGCTCCACCTCGAGCCGAGCCAGGTGACGGTCGTGCCCGGCAACCACGACCTCTACACGCGCGGTGCGCTCCGCTCGAAGCGCTTCTCGACGTACTTCGAGCACTTCATGGAGAGCGATCTCCCTGACCTCGCGGCGGATCTCGAGCTCGGGCGCTTCCCCGTCGTGAAGCTCCGCGGCCCTCTCGCGTTCATCGGGCTGACGAGCGCCGTCCCGCGCCTGCCGCTCGTCGCGTCGGGCGAGCTCGGGAAGAAGCAGATCGCGGCCCTCGAGCGCATCCTCGCGCACGAGGAGGTGCGGAGGCGCACGCCGATCATCGCGCTCCACCATCCGGTGCACAACCCGCCCTCGTGGGTGGACACCTTGGCCCGGGGGCTCTGGGACGCCCGCGGGCTCACCGACGCCCTCGCCCGGGTCGAGCGCGGGCTCGTGCTCCACGGGCATCTCCACTTCCGCGTGCAGCGCGAGCTCCCGACGCGAGCCGGCTCGATGATCAGCGTCGGCGCGACGAGCGCGTCGCTCGACCACCTCGAGGCCCACAAGATGGCGGGCTTCAACCTGTACGAGTTCGACGGCGCCGGCGCGCTCTCGAACATGGAGGCGCACGTCTATCGCACCGACGACGAGCGGTTCCGCATCGAGTCCGTCCCGCGATGGAGCTGAGCACGCCGTTCCAGCGCACGGCGTCGTTCTGGAACTGGCTCCCCGCCTTCCGGGCCGTCGCCGAGTTCGGGGGCGTGATGCGCGCCGCGGACAAGCTCCACACGAGCGCGTCTGCGCTCTCGCGGACGGTGAAGCTCCTCGAAGAGTCCGTCGGTACACCGCTCTTCCGTCGCAGCGGGCGCTCGCTCGTCCTGACCCCGGCGGGCGAGGCGCTCCTCGAGGCGACGCGGCTCGCGATGCGCGGCGTCCACGATGCGACGGAGCTCGAGGAGCTTCCTCGAGGGCCCCTGAACGTCGCGACGACGAGTCGCCTCACGACCGTCCGCCTCCTGCCTGCGCTCCGGTCGCTGCGCCAGCGATGCGCCGGTATCGTGCCCAACGTGACGTCCGTCTCACACGTCGAGGTCGTCGCCTCCCTCCTCTCCGGAGCCGTCGACGCGGCGGTGACGATCGCGCGTGTTGCGCACCGCGATCTGGAGGTGATCCCGCTCACTCCCGCCGAGAACGCGGTGTACTGCGGCAAGGGGCACCCGCTCTGGTCGGCGAAGAAGCCGTCGGCTCCCGACGTCCTCGCCCATCCCTTCGCGGCCCCGGCGGACGCGGGGAGCACGACGCCTTCGGACGGCTGGCCCGCGCACCTGGAGCGGACCGTCGCCCTCCACTCCGCCGTGCTCGAGCCCGGAGTCGACGCGTGTGTGCGCGGCGAGCTCCTCGCCGTCCTGCCCGCGGAGATCGTGTCCGCGCTCGCGCCGACCGCAGCGCTGCGGGCGCTCGATGCGGTCGCGATCCCGCGGACCGCGCTCTTCGTCGTGCGCCGCCGGCCTCTCTCGGCGGCGCGGGCGACGGCGCGCTCGATCGACGCGCTCGTCGCCGCGCTGAAGACTAGTTGAGCGCCGTCGTGCGCACGACGAGGTTGATCACGCCGGTGGACTGGCTCGGGCTGGCCGCGTTGTACGCGTAGTACGACCGCACGTAGACGAGCATCGAGGTCCCCGCCGGGATGACCACGTTGTACAGCGCGGACGAGGGCCCCGCGCTGCAAGCCTTCCTCGCCTCGTCCCCCGACGGCTCGAAGGGAATCTGGTAGCCGGCGAGCGACGCGTAGATATTGCTCCCCCCGGCGGCCGTGGCCGTCGTGACGGTCACGGTCGCCTGCTTCGTCGACGAGTTCCGCACCTCGACGTACGCGTACGGATAGTCGCCGGCCAAGAGGCTCGCCGCGGGGCAGCTCCCGCTCGGCGGGATGGCGCTCGCGACGCGTCCGACGTTCAGCGCGACGCCGACCGTGCTCGACTGGGAGACCGTCGGGCTCACGTCGACGACGAGCTCGTTCGACGGCGCCACGCACGCGGTGTACGAGCTCCAACCGCACCCGGCGCTGCATGCTCGTTGGCGATACGTGTTCCTCGTCGGGCAGCCCGTCACGGTGTACTCGACCGTGTCCGGCTTGCACGCATTCTGCGGCTGTACGCAGGCGCCGACCGACCATTCGCACGCGGAGCTGCACGTGCGCTTCTGCGTCCCGCAGTTGCCGCACGGGTTGGTCTCGACCGTCCCTGCCGCGCATCCGCCGACCACCTCGTCGGCACACGCGCTGTAGTCGCTCACGATGCCCGCGTCCCCCTCCTGCGAGAAACACAGCGCGCTCTGGGACCCGCACGCGCCACACGCGCGCGTGAAGATCTCGTCGACGGTCCCGCAGGGCTCGCCGGCGGCGGGCGCGGGCTTGCCGGCGTCCTTCCCCGCGTCGGCGCTCGCGCCGCTCCTCTTCGTCCCCGCGTCGGCGGGTGGAGTCGTCACGCTCGGCGCCGGGAGCTTGGAGGGGGCGTCCGTGGGCTCCACGGCATCGAGGGCGACGTCGGAGGAGAGCTCGTCGCCGCTCGTGGCGCAGCCGAACGCCACGACCCCGACGGGCAGGACCAACAGAGACACGGCACGAAGCATCAGGAGGGGTCGCATGGGCCGCGAACCTGCGCCTGCGCGCGAGCTCCGACCATCAGAGCTTCTCGAACTCCGGCTTCCGGATTTTCGCATCCTCCGCCGAGACGCCAGGGAGAATGCGAAACGCCTGCCCTCGCGCGTGGCGGGAGCAGGCGTCGTCGAGGCTCGGCGAGCCGTTCGTCGATCAGGCGTTCAGCTGAACGTTCTGGCGGATCACGTTGACCGCCTGGAGCCCCTTCGGCCCCTCCTTGATCTCGAACTCGACGGTCTCCTCCTCGAACAGGCGACGGCGGCCCTCCCCCGAGATCTGCGAGTAGTGCACGAAGACGTCAGGGCCCGTGTCCTGCTTGATGAACCCCCAGCCCTTCTCGTCGTTGAACCACTTCACCTTGCCCACTGCCATCGGATGCCTCCACTTCCACGAACGGTCCGCGAACTAGCGAACGTAGACTGCAACTGCTTCAGCGAATCTTCGCTGGGAGCGCGGCGTTCCCCACCCCCGAGCTGGGGCACACGGTACGAGAGGTGGTCACAGGCCGTCAACGTGGAAGATCCACGCATGTCGGAGCTGATGGACCGCAACAGGCCTCTCGCCTAGGCGTCCGAGAACGCGCAGGATTCACGGGAGGTTCGCGTCCCGGCTACGGCGCTCGTACGCCCTTCTCGAGCGACTCGAGCTCCTCGAGATTGGCCTTCACACGCGGGTCGGTGGGATCGAGCTTCGCGGCCGTCTCGAGGGCCTTGCGCGCTTCGCCACGCGTCGCGGGATCGCGGGCGAGCACCGTCGCGAGGTTCACCCAGGCGCTCACGAGCTTCGCATCGAGCCGCAGCGACTCACGGTACTCCGCGATCGCGTCCTTCGTTCGTCCCTGGAGCTGGAGCGCGAAGCCCAGGTTCGAACGAAAGGTCGCGCGTCGCGGGTCGATCGCGACGGCCTTCCGGAGCTCCGCCTCCGCCCGCGCGGGCCCGCCGTCACCATCGGAGAGGAGCGCCGTGCCCAGATCGGAGTGGGCTCGCGCGTCGTCCGGCGCGAGCTCTGCCTGGACCTCGTACTCCTTGATCGCCTCCTTCACGCGGCTGCGCATGAAGAGGACCGTGCCGAGGTTCCCGCGCCGGGCGGCCGACCCGGGATCGAGATCACGCGCCCTCGTGAGCGACGTCAGCGCCTGCTCCGACTTGCCGGTCGCGAGGAGCGCCACGCCGAGCGCCGAGTGCGCCTCCGGCTCTGCGTCGAGGAGCTGCACGCCCTTCGTGAGCGAGACCTCCGCGCCCGGCGCGTCGCCGAGGAGGAGGAGCGCGCGCCCGTGCTCGACCCAGGCGGGTCCGAAGCCCGGCTCCGTCTTCGTCGACGCGGCGAGCTCCTTCGCGGCGGCGAGGACGTCCTTGTTCTTCTCGGCCGCCGCATAGCCGAGGTTCGGCGAGGCCTTCGCGACGCGGGCGCGCGCGACGCCGACGGCGCCGGCCGCACGCTTCGGAAACGCCTTCCTGGCGGCGTCGTAGGCGGCCTCCGCTTTCGCGAAGTCGCCGGCTTCGAACGCCGCGTCCCCGGGCGCGAGGAGCGCGTCGAGACTCGCGTCTCCCGTCCGCGCGAGCGGGATCGACGTCGGCCTCGGCGGCGGGAGAGGCGTCGCCGCAGGCTTGTCGGCCGGGCCGGTGATCGGGACGGTCGCCGGTGGCGCGGCGGGAGCCGGCGGCACGAGGACCCCGTCCTCGCCGGCGCACCGTCCGCCGCTCGCGCGAAAGGCGGCGTCGTCGCGGCAAGGGTACCCGGGCGCGGTCGCCGCCGGCTTCGGATCCGCGCAAGCGCCGAGGACGGCGGGCAGCAGCACCGCGACGAACGGACCTCGCCTCACGACACACCTCCCGCGTGTCGCTGCACGATCGCGTACGCGTGCGCCACGAGGTCGCGCGCGGCCTCGAGGAGCTTCTCGTCCCGGGACGAGGTTCGGAGCGCGACGAGGCTCGTCGGACCTCCTCCCGGCAGCGGCGTCTCGACGAGGAGCTTGGCGGCGTCCCTCACGCGCTCGGGCGCATCCGCCGCGCGCGCGAGGGCCTGGAGGTGGTCGACATACGACCGCCCCCACGACTCGTTCGGAAGCACGATCAGCGCGCCGTTGAGGGCCATCCCCGCCGCCCGACGGGCGCCGGCGAGCCCCGCACGCGCGTTCTTCTGCGCGTACGCGTCCTCGGCGCGCTTCAGCTCACCGAGCCCCGCGCGGATCCACTCGTCGGGCGACAGCTTCAAGAGCCAATGCGCCGGGTCGCGCTCGAAGCCCATCGGCGATCTCTCCACGCCTCGTCAGGGCCGCACGTGGCGGGTCGAGTGCTCGCGCCCGTCGAAGCGGATCATGACCTGCTTGCCCTCGACGACCGTGAGGAGGTTCACCGGTCGCTTCCACACCCGCACGATGCTCTTCATGACCTCGCGCGCGTAGTCGGCCCGCAGGTCGAGGCCCTGGTGCTCGTGCTTCAAGAGCAGCTCGCCGCGGTTGTCGTGGTTCGCGTCCTCGACATAGATGAACGGGTTGCCCGCGTTCGTCATCTGGAAGAGGAGCTTCTCCTTGACCTGCTTGAACTCGCGCGACTCGATCTCGAAGCGCTCGTTGCGGTTCGAGAAGCCGAACGAGAAGAGCTTCTGCTCGCGGCAGAACTCGGGCGTGAGGAACTCGTCGATGAAGGTGACGTCGTTGTAGAGCGCACGCACCTCGAAGATCTTCTTCTTGCCGAGCCCGAGGCGGAGGTTCCAGTGCTTCTTCGCGTCGAGGTCGTCGCAGTCCTCCCACTCCTTGCCGAACTGGCCCTTGTCCCAGCGCTCCTCGATGTTGCGGTAGAGCTCGACCCCGAGCTTGTAGGGGTTCAGCCTGCCGCCGCTCGTCGACATCACGCCCGCGTTGTTCTCGGCGTAGTCGATGATCTCGGAGGCATCGAGGACCTTCGTCGTCAGCAGCTTGGAGTGCCAGTAGCTGGCCCACCCTTCGTTCATGATCTTCGTCTGCATCTGCGGGACGAAGTAGAGGGCCTCCTCGCGGATGATCTCGAGGATGTCGCGCTCCCAGCGCTCGAGCGGCGCGTAGTCGAGGAGGAACCGGAGCACGTCGCGCTCCGCGCGCTCGGGAAACTTCTTCGCGCGCTCCTTCTCCGCCGCGATCTTCTGGCGCTGCTCCTCGAGGAACTCCTCGGGGTTGATGAAGGACTCCATGTAGTCCTTCGACTTCAGGCGTGGGACCTCGGTGGCCTTCTCCTCCGCGTCCGGATCCTTCACCGCGCGCTTGCCGCTGAACGCCGCGTGCGGGTCGATGAGGTTCTCGAGGCTGAGCACCTGGTCGACGAAGTCTTCGATTTTGTTGATTCCCTGCCGCGCGACGTGCCGACGGATGCGCGACCCGTGGTTCGCCATCTTGTCGATCCAGCGACGGTTCGGATCGTAGTTCTTCGGGCGCGCGGCGGGGTCGACGGTGCGACCGCCGACGTCGAGATCCGTCGAGCGGAAGGTGAAGTTGTTCTTGAAGAAGTCGACGTGCCCGTAGACGTGGCACATGACCATCTTCTGATCCGTCAGCGAGTTGCCCTCGAGGAGGTACGCGTAGGACGGGTTGTTGTTGATGACCATCTCGTAGATCTTCGAGAGGCCGTACTCGTAGCTCTTGCTCAGGCGCTCGTACTCCATCCCGAAGCGCCAGTGCGGGTAGCGGTTCGGGAAGCCGCCGTACGCGGCCAGCTCGTTCATCTGGTCGTACGAGAGGATTTCGAAGACGGTCGGAAAGAAGTCGAGCCCCTCGGCGGCGGCCAGCTTCTCGATGCGCTCCTGCTCCTTCACGAGGTACTGCGGGAGCGCCGTCTTCAGCGCGAACTCACTCATGGCCGTGAGCGTATCGGAAATTCCGGAGCGTCGCTCGCGGTCAGTTCGCGGCCAGCACCTTGGGCACGACGGCGAGCGTTCGCGCGCTCCGATCCGCCAGCCAGACGCCGGCCGAGGTCACGGCGACGGCGTAGGGGTCGCCGCCGGAGGCGACCTCGACCATCCGGCCGCTCTTCCTGTGGAAGGCGACCACGCTCCGCGTGCCCGTGCTCACGGTGTAGACGAACCATGAGTCCACCGCGAGCGAACGCGGGGCGAGGAGGGAGCCGCCGAGCACCCGGATGACCGGGACCTCGTCCGTCGCAGAGGTGGCGACGAGCGTGCCGTCGTCGCTCGTGGCGTAGACGTCGAGCCCGTCCGCGGCGAGCGACGTGAAGAGCCCGCGCGTCGCGACGAGCTCCGGCGGCGCGTCCGGCGCGGCTCCCGTTCGCTTGCGGAAGAGCTGCGTGTCCTTCGTCCAGTACGTGAACGGTCCGGCCACGGCCACCGCCGCGACGAGCCCCTGACCCGTCGCGACCGTCAGCCTGCCTGTGCCGTCGGCGACGGCACGGTAGACGCCGCCCTTGTCGTCGGCCTTGGACGCGAACGCGATGCTCGCGCCCTGGATCGCGAGCGCCGTGTACGCCTGGGACGACCAGCCCGTGCCGAAGGAATCGAGGATCGTCCCGCCGCTCGTCTTGTCCGCGGAGCGGATGTACGTGTGGCCGCCGCTCGGGTTGCCCGCGCCGAAGTGGACGCGCCCAGCGTCCACGGCGATCCCCGTCGGCCTGTGCACGCCGTCGACGAGCACGACGGGCGGCGAGCCGTCCGGGGTGAAGCGCACGACGGCGCCCTTGTCGTCGCCTCGATCCGTGACGAAGAACAAGCTCGTCCCGTCGCTCGTCAACCAGGTCGGCGCCCCGATCGAGGCGACGCTCATCGGCGGGAGGGCTTGCATGAACGTCGGCGGCGGCCCCTCGGGCCCGCCCTCGAGCGCGTCGGTCGACGACGGCTCCACGTCGTCGTCCCCTCCGCCGAAGAGGCCGTCGAGGGAGAGCGACGAGCACCCGCTCGATCCGAGCGCGAGCGCGCCCACGACCACTCCCATCCCCACGCGTCGAGCGGCGAGCATGAACGCCTCCCCTCCTTCATGCTCCGCCTCCCCGCGACGCCCGTCAACGTCGTGGGCCATGGCCGGCGCGATGACCAGGGGCGTCCGGCCGCGCGCGGGATCAGGGGCAGGTCGTAGGCGTCGCCGAGACGTTGCCCGCGGCGTCGAAGTAGAAGGTCTTCCGCGCATAGAGCTTCTCCGGCGGATCGGGCTTCTGTGCGGCGGGAAGGTTCGAGTCGTACGCCCAGATCCACCCGGCCGTCGCGTCGAACGCGCCGCCGAGCGCCCCCCAGGGGGCGATCCCGACCTTGCCCTGATCGACGGCCGCGGTGAACGAGGAGTCGTCGAAGGCGACGTCGAACCAGCCCACCGCCTCGGTGCTCGACACGCGCCACGTCGCGTCGCTCACGATGTGCGTCTTCGCGCCATCCGGTCCGAACGTGAGATCGACGAGGAGGCCGCGATCGAAGCCGGAGATCTCCTGCTCGTTCGAGGCAGCGACCGCGATGACGTTCTTCTTGCCGGGCCGCAGCGCCAGCGTCACGTCGTGCGTCGTGGGCGTGCTCCAGAGGTTGGTCGTGTCGTCGACGACGAGCACGCCGTTCACGTAGAGCGCCTTCTTGTCGTCCGCCGTGAGGAGCACCTTCGCCGCGATCGTCGCGTCGTCCGCGATCGCGCAAGGCTTCGCGGCGTCCGTCCCCGCGTCGACGGCGGGCGGCGGCACCGTCCCGCCCGCGTCCCCCCCCGTCGACGCGGTCGGCGTCGGCGTCGGCGTCGGCGTGAACGACGCGTCGGGCGCGTTCGTCCCCTGCGTCGTCGTCCCGGCGTCGTCCGAGCACGCCGCGACGGCCACGAAGGGGACAGCGACGAGGACCGCGAGGAGGGAAGGTTTCTTCATCGAGAACGAAGCTACCTCACCCGTCGAGCTCGCGCAGGTCTCCGAACGGACGACGTCAGACCGTCGGGGAGCGGGCCGGGACCACGAAGAGGAGGAGAACGGTAGCCATCGCCGCACACGCGGCGCTCACGAGAAACGCGAGCTTCGGCTCCCACCCGTAGAGCGCGCCGAAGACGAGGTTCGCCGGGAGGACGGCGAGGCCGGTCACCGCGTGCATGCCGCCGAGCGCCCTCCCCCGACCGTCCGCCGGGGCGAGGCTCACGAGGAGGGCCCGCTCAGGCCCCTCGGTGAGGCCGTAGTAGGTGCCGTAGGCCACGACGAGCGCGACGAAGACGGGCACCGACGACGTGAAGGGGATGGCGCCGTAGACGAGCGCGTACGCGGCCCACCCGAACGCGACGGTGCGCTTTCGCCCGAAGCGATCGGCGATGCGGCCCCCCGGCACGTTCGACGCGGCCTTCACCCCGGAGAGCAGGAGCCACACGAGCGGGACGTAGGCGGCGTCGATCCCGAGATCGACCGCGCGGAGGAGGAGGAACGAGTCCGCCGAGGCCCCGAGGGTGAACACGGCCAGGACCGCGAGGTACGCGCGGACCTCGCGCGAGAGGACGGCCGGCGGGCCGACGCCAGGCGACGACGGGGCTGGCGCCGCCGCGACTGCCGGCTCTTCCACCCCGAAGAGGAGCACCGCGAGCGAGATGATCCCGGGGACGACCGCGAGCGCGATCACCAGCCGGAGCGGGAGCTCGAGCGCGCGGAGGAGCGCGAAGGCGAGGATCGGCCCGAGCACGGAGCCGGCGTTGTCCATCGCGCGATGGAACGCGAACGCCGTCGCGAGCCCTTCGTCGGGGACGGACGATGCCACGAGCGCGTCGCGCGGCACGCCGCGGATCCCCTTACCGAGCCGATCGAGCGTGCGAAGGACGACGATGTGGAGGCCCATCGTCGCGAGCGACATGAGCGGACGCGAGAAGGTCGCGAGCGCATAGCCGGCCACGATGAAGGGCTTCTTCCGCGGGATGCGGTCCGTGACCGTGCCCATCCTCCACTTGACGCCGGCGCTGATCGCCTCGGCGATTCCCTCCATCGCGCCGAGCCAGATCGGCGCGGCGCCGAACGAGCGGAGGAGCGCGGGGAGGAGCGGGTAGATCATCTCGCTCGCCGCGTCGGTGAAGAAGGACACCCACCCCAACCGTCGAACGATGGGCGGGACCGCGGTCACGGCGCGCTCGAGACGGCCCGCGCGATCGCCTCGGCGGTCGCCTCGATCGACTCGCCGGCGAGGTGACGCTCCCACGCCAGGACGATCGACTTCGCCGGCGGGTAGAGCTCGTAGAACCCGCTCTCGCCGAGCGGGCGATGCTTCGGGTCGACGAAGCGTCGGACGAGGCTCGCCGCCTCCGCGAACGTGACGGTGTTGACGACCATCTCGACGTTCGAGTCGTCTTCCCCCATCCCGTTCCGCGCGAGCGCCTTCCGGAGGACGTTCATCGCCGTCGTCGGAGAGCGCACCGAGAGCTCGTCGACGGCGTGGAGAGACTCGGCGAGCGTGGTCTCGACGAGCGCCGACCCCTCGAGCCCGCGCACGCGGAGGAAGACGGCGGCCGTATGACCCCGATCGTCGGCCGCGAACGCCGCCGCGTAGGGGGCCTCGGCGACGAGCGTGAGGACGATCGGAGGGAGAGGCCCGTCCATGCGCATGTCGGCCCGCATCGCCGCCGTGAGCTCCGTCTCGCGCGGCCCCAGCGTCGCGGCGAGGTCCCGCGCGGCGCGATCGATCGCCGCCACGTGCGCTCGGTACGGGCCAGCCCGGTAGAGGGCCTCGGTGGCGCGGAGCTCCCTCGCTGCCTGGAGAGCCGGAGCGCGGAGGGGCGTGCGGAGGCCTCCTTCGGCGCGCTCGTTCGGCAGCGCGTCGAACGCCGTGACCAGCTCGTCGGCGGAGCGCGCCGCGCCGAGCGGCACCTCCACGTCCTCCCACGAGGAGGCGTCGCCGCCGAGCGTCGTCCGGAGGTCCTGCATCGCGCTCCTCGCGCGCTCGAAGCCGACGGGCACGTCTCCTTCGAGGACCTTCGTCCGGAGCCAGAACCACTGATCGGCCAGCGCGCTGCGGCGGAGCGTGAGCGCAGCGCCCTCCCGCGTCAGGATCGCCACGTCCGGCGCGACGGACGGCGCGTCGCTCGCGGGCGCCTTCGGCACCTCCACCGTGCTCGTCGCGGAGGCCGCGCCCCCGCACGCCGTCGTGACCGCCGCGAGGGCGGCACGCGCGAGCGCGCGGTGAAGGGAGAGGGAGACGCAAGCTACGAGAGGGCGGGGCGGCACGCCCGGAGAGAGGTAGCGCGATTCGGAGGCGGGGTCAGCAGCAGGACGGATCGCACTGCGAGTATCCGCCCATCGGGCCGATGTAGATGCAGGACGTCCCGTCGTGCTGACACCCGAAGCAGTCCTTGCCTCCGCTGCTCGATCCGCCCGAGCTCGATCCGCTGGTCGTCCCGCCGCGACCGCTCTCGATGGCGGTCACGGCCTCGGCGCACGGCATGCCCTCGAGCTCGACGAGCTCCGCGGCGGTGTATCCCTGCGAAACGCATGCGTCGACGCAGAGCTGCTGGTTCGAGGCCGGGTCGAGCGTTTTGCACGCGAGGTAGAAGGTGCACGCCGAATCGCAGGTGCCGGACGACGCGGTGCCGGCCGCCGTCGTGCCCGAAGACGTGCCTCCGCCCCCTCCCGCGCCGGCGCCGGAGCTCGAGCCCGAGCTCGAGGAGGAGCAAGCCGTCGCGACGACGAGCGTGAGGAAGCCGGCGAGCCTCAGGACGGACGCGATCGGCATCAGCTCACGATACGGCGGCGCCGCGCAGGCTGCATGTCCCCCGGACGGCGTCACCCGTTCGGCCAGCCGACGCGTCGGCTGGGCGCGTGGCACCCACATCGTCCGAGCCATGCGGCGGACTTCGTCCTTTCCGGCATCCGTGGGTGGCGCGTACGCTCGACCGAGGTGAGGTTGCGCGCGGTCGCCGGGTTCGTCGCGTTCGTCGGGGGCGGGGGCTGCACGCTCTTCATGCCGCTCGACGACCTGAGCGAGCCCAGCGGCCCCGGCGACGACGCGGCTGCGGGGGACGCGCGCGACGCCGCCGTGACGAGAGCGGACGCCAACACGGGCGCGGTCGTCGATCCGAACGACCCCTGCCCGTGCCCGAACGGGCTCGCCAAGATCAGCGGAGTCTGCGTCGTGCCTGCGGCGAGCCCCGTCGGGCTCGACTGCAAGGCTCCGATCGAGGCCCCGACGTGCTCGCTCGTCTACGAGATCGAGCTCTGCGCGGCGCGAGGAGCCTTTCCCTACGCGTCGGCCTGCGGCGGGAAGAGCCGGATCACCGCGTTCTTCGAGCTCGGCGACCTGCCCGGCGTCGCGGTCGACGGCGGCGAGCGCCGCTGGGTCGTCAAGACGACGAACATCGAGGTCCTCGGGCGCACGAACGCGGCCTGCACCCAGGGCACGGAGCCCTGCGCCGAGGGGGCCTCTCCGCGCGGCGAGCTCACGCCGAACGGCGCGACCGTCGCGGTCGGGAAGACGGTGACGAGCAGCTGCACGACGGCGCGGGTCGAGCTGTCGACGTTCTGAAGCGCGCCGTCACTTGCCCTTGCCGAGGAACTCCTTGATCGAGCCGACGATCGCGTCCTTGTCGCGGATCTCGCTCGTCACGACGCGCTCGTCCTTCGAGAAGTGCTCCCGCAAGTCCTTGATGAACTGACCCGACCCGTACGGGCTCTCCACCTGGCCGTACGCGAACATGTTCGCCCGCGGCAGGATCTTCTGCTTGAGGAGGTCGACGCACGCGAGCGTGTCATCCATCGACCAGTTGTCGCCGTCGGAGAAATGGAACGGGTAGATGTTCCACTCCTCGGCCGGGTAGTGATCATCCATCAGCTGCGCCGCGAGCTTGTACGCGCTCGAGATCATCGTGCCGCCCGACTCGCGCGTGTGGAAGAACGTGTCACGGTCGACCTCGCGCGCGACGGCGTCGTGGATGATGAAGCGGCTCTCGAGCCCCTTGTATTGCTTCTGGAGCCACGCATCGATCCAGAAGCTCTCGATGCGCACGATCTCCTTCTGCTCGTCCCCCATCGAGCCCGACACGTCCATCATGTAGATGATGACGGCGTTCGCGACGGGCTCCGCCTCGGTCTTCCACGACCGATACCGCTTGTCGTCCGGGATCGGCACGACGATGGGCTTGTCGGGGATGTAGCTCCCCATCGAGATCTGCCGCTTCAGCGCCTCGCGGTACGTGCGCCGGAAGTGGCGGAGGGACTCGGGGCCGACGCGACGGATGCCGGTGTAGCGGTCCTTCGCGTTGATGATCTTGCTCTTGCCCTTGTCCTGGATGTCGGGGAGCTCGAGCTCCTCGCCGAGGATCGCGGCGAGCTCGTCGAGGGTGACGTCGACCTCGAGCGCGTGCTCGCCCGCGCCCTGCCCGGCCTGCTTGCCCTCGCCGCCCTCTTCGCCCTGCTCACCGCCGATCGGATCGCCTGGCTCGCCGTCGCCCTGGCCGGCGCCCCCCTGCTGCTTGTCGCCGAAGCGGAAGCGCGGGATGTCGATCTGCGGGATGGGGATCGAGACCAGGTCCTTGCCCTTGCGACCGATGAGCTCACCCTGCGAGATGTACTTCCGCAGGTTCTGACGGATCTTGCCACGCACGATGGCGCGGAAGCGCGAGTGGTCTTGATCGATCTTGAGCGACATCCGTGGTTCGAGGCTACCACACGCTCCCGGAAAGGGGGCACGGGCGGTGAGGCCGGTCCCGTCGTCGGCATGCTACGGTCGGCCGTCGTCCGAGGCGGGGGCCTTCGATCCGATGCCGCGCAGAACGAGCCGCCCCGCTACCGTCGCCGCCCTCCTGCTCGCCCTCTTCATGGCCGCGATGGAGATGACCGTCGTGTCGACGGCGATGCCGACGGTGGTGGCGGACCTCGGCGGCGCAGGCCACTACGCGTGGGTCTTCACGGCCTACATGCTGACCTCGACGGTCACCGTTCCGATCTACGGCAAGCTCGCCGACCTCTACGGGCGCAAACCCGTGATGCTCGCGTCGATGGCGCTCTTCCTCGTCGGCTCGATGGCGAGCGGTCAGGCGCGGACGATGACGCAACTCGTGCTCTTCCGTGGCCTCCAAGGCCTCGGGGCGGGCGGGATGCAGCCGATGGCGCTCACGATCGTCGGCGACATCTTCGCGATCGAGGAGCGCGGGAAGATGCAAGGGCTCTTCGGCGGAGTGTGGGCGATCGCCGGCCTCGTCGGGCCCCTCCTCGGCGGCCTCATCGTCGGCGCGCTGTCGTGGCGGTGGGTCTTCTACGTGAACGTCCCGTTCGGGTTCGTCTCGGCCGGCGTGCTCGTCTTCGCGCTCGTCGAGACGGTGGAGACGCGAAAGCGTCGGCTCGATCTCCTCGGCTCGGCGCTCATGGCCGCGTGCGTCGTGACCTTGTTGCTCGCGAGCGACGGCGTGATGCCGCTCTTGCTCCTCCCCGTGACCGGGCTCCTCCTTGCGGCGTTCGTGGCCGTCGAGCGGCGCGCGCCGGAGCCGGTCCTCTCCATGTCGCTCCTCGCGCGTCCCGTGCTCGCGAGCTCGAGCGCCATCTCGGCGCTGGTCGGCGGGTCCATGCTCGGGATCGTGACCTTCGTACCGCTCTACGCCCAGGGCGTGCTCGGCTCGTCGCCGACCGCGGCCGGCGCGGCGATAGCGCCGCTCGCGATCGGCTGGCCGCTCGCGAGCGCGATCAGCGGACGCCTCATCCCGAGGGTCGGGTTCCGGCCGCTCGTGCGCCTCGGAGGCGCGATGGTGGCGGTCGCGTCGTTCGGGCTCGCGTGGATGGTCTCGCGCGGCGCGACGGAGACCGGGCTCCGGATCGGGAGCGGCCTCGTCGGCCTGGGGATGGGGGTCGGGAACACGGCGCTGGTCATCGCGGTGCAGACGAGCGTGGGCTTCGGCGAGCGCGGCGTCGCGACCGCGAGCACGATGTTCTTCCGCAACATCGGCGGGACCGTCGCGGTCGGAGCGATGGGCATCGTCCTCGCGCGAGCCCTCGGCACGAGCGCGGAAGCGACGGACGGGGGCGCCGACGTCGTCTCGCGCATCCTCGGGCCCGAGCGCGCGCGCGTCGACCCGGCGCTCCTTTCGGCCGTGTCGGGTCACCTCGCGACCGGGATCACCAACGTGCTCTGGGTCGTCGTCGGCCTCAGCGTCGCCTCGGCGCTCGTCGGCCTCCTCTTCCCGACGGTCCCGACGACCGGCGGGCGCCGCGCAGCCCCGTAGAACTAGCACTACTTAGTCACTTCTCATGGTGGTGCGAGCGTCCTCACCTTCAGGCCGCATCGCGGACAAGGCGCAGCGAGATGGAGCAGCAGCTCCCGGCGGATCGCCGGGAGCGTCAGC
>JALHPN010000022.1 GCA_022842465.1 Polyangiaceae bacterium
CGGCGCGGCGGGCGGCGGGCTCGGTCGTCCGGGGAAGGCGGGCGGCGGAAAGAGCGCGTTCGGCGGTGGAGGCGGCGGACCGCCGAAGGGCAAGGGCGCCCCGAAGAAGGGCAAGGGCGGCGGCCGGAGCGGCCCGAAGAAGGGCAAGCGGCGCTGACCGACGCGTCGTTCCGAGCGGCCCGCATCTGCGTGGATGTGCGGTGAAGGCTGCCGTCCGTCACCCGTTCGAAGGACGGGCAGGCGGGCGGAGTCACGATACGGTGAGGGGATGCGCTCTTCACCTCGTCTCGTGCGCGCCGCGTCGGCATGCGTGCTCGGAGCCCTCGCGGTCATCGCCTGCGCGACGGAGCCGCGCCAGGTGGTGATCGGAGAGCACGACCACGCGCGCGTCCGGCAAGAGCTCTCGGCCGGTCAGCTCGAGGGGCTGAGCCTCGGCGACAAGGTCCTCTCCCTCACCTTCGACGACGGCCCCGGCGCACGCACCAGCGCGCTCTCGACGTACCTCAAGGACGAGAACATCCGCGCGACGTTCTTCGTCAACGGTCAGCGCATGATGCCCACGAAGGCGCCGCTGCCCGCGGGCTCGTACACGCCCCTCGGCGACCCGGCCTACAAGACGCTGCTCGCGCAGCTCGTCGCCGACGGACACCTCGTCGCGAACCACACGACGACGCATCGCAACGCGACGCAGCTGAACGCGACCCAGCTCCTCGCCGAGCTCCAGCAGACGGACGATCTCATCGCACCCTACGTGCCGCCGAATCGCTTCCTCTTCCGCGCGCCGTTCGGCGCCTGGAGCGCGGGTGCGTACAACAACCTCTCGGCGACGGCGATGAACAAGTACGTCGGCCCGATCGAGTGGGAAGCCGGCGGGTTCGACAACGACTATCCGAACAAGGCCGCCGACTGGGCGTGCTTCCAGGGAATGCTCTACCAGGGGGCAGCCAAGGTGCAGCTCATCGCCGGCGCGCCGGGCTACGCGACGAGTGAACAGTGCGGCGCGGCCTACGTGAACGAGATCGATCAGTTCGGAAAAGGGATCGTCCTCATGCACGACCCCTACCCGGACGGCGCGATCCCGGGCGGCGGAAGCACGTTCGACATGGTCAAGTACATGGTCCCCATCCTGAAGGCGAAGGGCTACACGTTCGTGCGCCTCGATGCCGTGCCGGCGATCGCGGCGCAGCTGCCCTGCGACGCGAGCTGCGTGACGTGCTCGGGGCCCGAGGCGACGCAGTGCACGTCGTGCGAAGGAGGGAAGTTCCTCGAGGCAGGCACCTGCAAGAGCTGCTCGGCGTGCCAGCCTGGCTCCTACGTCAGCGCCGCGTGCGCCGCGAACGCGGACACGGTCTGCGCCGCGTGCGACCCAGCCTGCACGACGTGCACGGCTGGAGGCAACGCCGCGTGCACCGCTTGCAAGGCCGGCCACTGGCTGAGCGGCACGACGTGCACGACGTGCACCGCGTGCGCGGCGGGGACTTACGCGTCGGCCGCGTGCACCGCGGCGACGGACACGGTCTGCACGGCGTGTGACGCCGCGTGCACCGCCTGCACCGGTCCGACCGCGAACGACTGCGGTACGTGCGGCGCGGGCAGTTACCTCACGAACGGTGGGTGCGCCGCGTGCTCGACGTGCGCGGCAGGCACCGCTCAGACGGCGGCGTGCACCCCGGCCGCGAACACGCTGTGCAGTCCCTGCGCGGCGGGCACGTGGGCGGCGGCGAACGCGACCTCCTGCACGAGCTGCGGCAGCTGCGACGACGGTGACGCGTGCACGACGGACGCCTGCGACGCGACGAAGGGCTGCACCCACGCCCCGATCGCGGGCTGCACGTCTGGCAGCGCGGAGGACGCCGGCTCGAGCGGCGGCGCCCCCGACGGATCGAGCGCCTCGGGCGACCCGACCGCCGAGCCCGAGAGCGGATGCACCGTCGTGAGCGCGCAGGCGCCGGGGCGCGCGACCTCCCCCCTCGTGCTCCTCGGCGTGGTCGCCCTCCTCGCCTCCCGCCGCCGCTACCGCGGAGCCCATCCAGCCTCGTGATCGGATGGTGAGCGCACGTCATGGGTCGACGCTCGCCTTCGCGGCGGTCGCCCTGTCAGCCCTCGGCTGCCAGAGCTCGCCGAGAGGGCGCCCGGCAGACTCCCCGCCGAGACCGACGCCAGGAACGGCCGCACCGAGCGCGTCGCCGACGAGCCCGAGTCCGAGCCCCTACGCCGAGGCGCTCCTTCGCCGACGCCCCCAGATGGATTCGACGATCCTGTGGGGAGCTCCGGGGCAGAACCCGCCGACCACCCCGGTGCATCTCACCACCGACGGCACGGAGCTCTTCGTCGGCACCGGCGTCACGGGCGTTCGAGCCCTCCTCGCGACCACGGGGGCCGTGCAGCGGACCTTCGCTGCCGCACGATTCCCCCTTCTCGTGCACGAGGGGCGGTTGCTCGCGGTCACCGAGCGCGGCCTCTCCTGGTTTGCGCTGGAGGGGGGCGTGGAGCAGCCAGTCGAGATGCCAAGGGCCTCGGAGATCGCGTGCCACGAGGACGCGAGCCAGCACTGCGCCTTCGCGGCGCGTGCGGAGGTGGTCGCCGGGGTCATTCGCGTCGCGCACAAGCGACAGCTCTGCGTGTGGCTCGACGGTGGCGCGGCGATGGAATCACGCTGGGTCTGTCGAGGCGAAGCCGCGTTGCTGCGCATCGACGGCAGCGAGGCCAGGTCGATGCCCGAGCCGCCCTTGCCGGCGGCAGCTACGGCGGACGGCTACCACGCCACCTACCGGGACGCGGAGCTGCATCTCCGCTGGGAAGACAGTCGACCGTACCTCGACTACGCGAGCCCGACGGGCAGGAGGCGCTGGCCACTCCCGCCGACCACGGACGGTCGACTGGAGCCCAGCCTCGACGGATCCGTGGTCGGTCTCTCGGCGCCGGAGGTCCCCGCGGGCAACGCGATGCTTCGGCGCAGTAGAATCTTCGATTTCAAAGTCGGGAGGCTGATCGAGCTCGAGGGGGCAACCGTGTCGCCGCTCCCGCCGTTCGTCGCCACGGCCGACACGCTGATCGTGAACCAGCTGAAGGAAGACGCGCTCGACGAGCCCACGCCGACGATCACGGCCTACGATCGCGCGACCGGCAAGCGACGCTGGCGAGAGGTCCTGCGCCTGCCTCCACCTCCAGCCCGCTGAGGTCGCGCGCTTCGCGCCTCCCGCTCGTCACCAGGCCACGCGCACCGGCGCGAGCCTCCGCTCGGTCGTCCCGTCGCCGAGCTGCCCGAACGCGTTCGCCCCCCAGCACGACAGCCCCCCACCCTTCGTCAGCGCGCACGCGTGCTGCGTCGCGAGGCACATCTGGACGACGTCCCCGAGCGCCGGGACCTGGGCGGGACGCTCGTCGACGGAGCGCTTGCCGAGCCCGAGCTCCCCCTCCCCGTTGGCACCCCAGCAGCGGACCCCGCCGTCGAGTCCCACCGCGCACGTCGACGACTCGCCGCAGACGACCCTCGCCACGTTCTTCAGCCCAGAGACCTCCGCGGGCTTCTTGTGGCTCTCCGTGTCCGGCTTCGTCCCGAGCTGCCCGGCGTCGTTCTGCCCCCAGCAGGCGACCTTCTTCTCCCTCGTCACGACGCACGCGTGCCGGTCGCCGGTCGCGACCTGGAGCGCTCCTCTGACCGAGGGCTTCCCGAAGATCCCCTTCGTCGCCCAGTCGCCCGTCCCCCAGCACGTCACGTCGCCCTTCGCGTCGAGCGCGCAGCCGTGCGAGAAGCCGGTCGCGATCTGCTTGAACTCGCCCTTCGGCGGCTGGCCGATCACCGAAGCGTCCGCGCCCCAGCACGTGATGCCGGTCTTCGTCCGCGCGCAGACCATCGCGCCGCTCGCCGCGAGCTCCTCGACCTGCTCGACACCTGCAACATACACGGGCTTCGACTTCTCGCGCACGGACCCGTCGTTGGCTATCCGACCGGTGCCCCAACACTTCACGCCGCTCGCGTCGGTGACCGCACAGCCGAACTGCGAGCCGAGCGCGATCGTCTTCACCTTGCCGAGGCCCTCGATGGCCACGATGCGCTTGCGATCGCCGCCGCCGCCGTCGCCGAGCTCGCCCTTCTTGTCGTGGCCCCAGCAGCGCACGGCCCCCTCGGCGGTCGTCGCGCAGGTCGTGAAGTCACCGCAGTCGACCTGGACGGCGGGCCCCGCGGGCGGCGGCGGCGGCTCGGGCGCCGCCGTCACGGACGCGGGCGGCGCGGTGGCCGACGGCGACCTGGCCTCGCCGCCACAACCCACGACGCTCGAGACCACGGAGACCGCGAAGACGAGCGCTGCTCGCGCGCCGACCATCTCCGCCGAGGATACACGGACTCAGTCGGCGCCGAGGCCCGCTCTCACGTCGTCCGTCTCGTGCTTCGCGATCTCGGCGAGGAGTCGCTCGACCTCGGCCGGCGGGGTGCCGCCGTCGAACGTCGGGATCCGGATCAAGAACCGGACGTAGAGATCGCCTGGCTCCTTGCCCTTCTTCCCGACCCCCTTGCCGCGCAGCCGGAGCACGGTCCCGCTCTGGGTTCCTGCCGGCACCTTCACGGTGACCGAGCCGTCGAACGTGGGAACCTTCACCTTGCCGCCGCGGAACGCCTCCGTGAGCGTGATGGGGACGTCGAGCTCGAGATCGTCGCCTCTCCGCTGGAAGAGGGGGTGCGGCTGGACGTGGAGGACGAGGACGAGATCGCCCGGTGGCCCCCCGCTCGACGACCGCGCGCCCTGCCCCGCGATGCGGACCCGGCTGCCTTCGTCCGCGCCCGGCGGGATCCGCACCGTGACCGGCTCGGGAGAGTCGGGCCGGCGGAGCTGGATGGTCGTGCCGCGGACGGCCGACGCGAAATCGATGGTGAGCTCCTGCTCGACGTCGCGTCCCCGGCTCGGCCCGCGCCGGCGTCCGCCGCGGCCGCCGAAGAGATCCGCGAACGGGTCGCCAGACGCCTCGTACTCGACGCTCCCGCCGGGCATCCCGCCGCCGAACAGATCCTCGAGGTTCACGCGCCCGCCGCCGAAGCCGGCCCCGGCCCCCGCGCCGCCCCCGCGCCCCTGCCACTGCCGGTAGGCTCGGGCCCGCTCGGCGTCGAAGCCCTCGCGGAGCGCGTCCTCGCCGAACTCGTCGTAGAGCTTTCGCTTCTCCGGATCGCTCAGCGTCTCGTAGGCCCGGTTGACGGTCTTGAACTTACCCTCGGCGGAGGCGTTCCCCGGGTTCTTGTCGGGGTGGAGGTCCCGCGCGAGCTTGCGGTAGGCCTTCTTGATGGCGTCGGCGTCCGCGCCCTTCGGCACGCCGAGCACTGCGTAGAAGTCGTCCGCCATGACGACCGCAAGCTAAGTCGACCCGACCCGCCCTGCAACGGGCGTGCTTGGTCGGCGCGAGGGGCGAAGGCCGCAGCCTGGGCGCCGGTAAGGCCGCGAAGAGGTGGAAAGATTCAAAAAGGGGTTGCGCCCCGGCCATCCGGACGTCATCACATGCTCCCTGTCGGGCCATGTGGGTGGCTTTTCCACCCTCAGCCCAAACCGCCGGAGTCAGCAGATGCGCAAAGGCTTCTTCGTCCTCGCACCGTTCGCCCTCGTCGCCGGCCTCCACGTCGCCTGCAGCAGCCCGCCGGAGAGGGCCACGTACGTCGCGCCGACGGCCGCGTCGAACACGGGCTTCGATACGACGCCTCCTCCGCAGCGCGACGGCGGAACCCAAGGGTGCTCCGAGTCGAAGACGGAGATCCAGCGCATCCCGGTCCTGATCGAGCTCGTCGTCGACGAGTCGGGCAGCATGAGCGGTGACAGGTGGACCGCGGCGAGCAAGGCGCTCACCGCCGTCCTGCAGGACATGCAGACGACGGGTGACGCGGCGACCTTCGTCGGCGTCGCGCTCTACGGCTCCGGCGTGAACTCGGCGATCGGCCTCGATGCCATCACGAACCCGAGCCACTTCACGAAGCTGATGAACGCCGTGAAGAAGAACGAGCCCGGCGGCGGCGGCACGGCGACCCTCGACGGCCTCGAAGAGGGCTACAACGAGGTCGAGACCTGGAAGCCGGCGCCGAACAGCGGGCTCGTCCTCGACGAGGCCAAGCGCATCGTCGTCCTCGTCTCCGACGGCGAGCCGAACGGCGGCGAGAGCGAGAAGAAGCAGTGCGAGGACCTCGCCGCCGAGAAGTTCGCGGAGGCGAGCCCGATCCAGACCTTCGCGATCGGCATCGGCGAGTTCCCGGCGACGAACAGCTTCGGCTACGACCCCGTCTTCATGGGCCGCATGGCCGTGAAGGGCGGCACGGCTCCGGCGGGCTGCAACCCGGCGGCGAAGTCGATCGCCGGCGTCTGCCACTTCCAGGTCACGCCGGGCCAGAGCGTGGCGGCGACGCAGCAGGCGCTCGTCGACGCGTTCAACAAGATCCGCGCGCTCGCGGCCTCCTGCGAGTTCTCCTTCGAGGTCAACGACCAGACGGACCTCTCGAACGTCTTGGTCGAGATCACCGACAAGGACGGCACCAAGACGCCGGTCGACAAGGACGCCGACAACGGCTGGTCCTTCGACGACGAGAACAACCCGACCCGCATCATCCTCAAGGGTGACGCGTGCTCGGCGAGCAGCGGCACCGTGTCCGGGCGCGTCGACGTCATCGTCGGCTGCCGCGGCGCGAACTGACGCCTCACACGCACCTCGTCCGATCCTGACAGCCTCGCGCAGAGAGACCGCGTAGTCTCTCTGCGCGATGTCCTTTGTGACCTGGCGACGAACGAGCCTCTCGGGCTGCGCGCTGCTCGCCGCCGTCGTGCTCGCGTGCCATCCGACGGGCCCTTCGGAGACGCGCCCGGAGTCCGAGGGCGGCGCCGCCGCGCGAGCGGCCGCCGGGAGGACGACGCCCGCGCCCACGGAGGCGGGCCTCTCGACGACCACGGACGGTGGGCGCCTCGACGCGACCGTCCGCGCCGCGGTCGATGCCGGACCGCCTCCCCCTCTCAGCGATCCGATGTCGCTCCACGCGGACTCGCGCGACGGCCTGCTCGCCCTCTTCTCGATCCGGAAGTTCACCGAGCAGGAGGGCAAGGTCGTCATGGCCGACAGCTTCCTCCGCGGCGCCTTCGGCACGGACGGCCCGGGCAAGATCAGCCAGGGCAACAAGGCCCTCGCCGTCCACACGATCGCGAAGGAGCAGTGCCTCGCCGGGCTGAAGGACGTCGTGCTCCAGACGCCCGAGCAGAAGGAGCTCTGCGGCGCCGAGAACATGGTGCCGGTCTGGACCAAGGGGAAGAAGGCCTGGTTCTGCATCGACATCTTCGAGTTCCCGAACAAAGCGTGCGAGCTCCCCGTCGTCTGGGCGCCGCCGACCTGGGACAAGAAGATCTGCGAGCTCCAGGGCAAGCGCCTCTGCTCGGACATCGAGTGGAACATCTCGTGTCGCGGCGACCCCGAAGGTGGCCCCGACCGACGCTACGCCTACGGCGACACCCTCGATCTCGACGCCTGTCACACGAACCGCGTCCGCCGCGCGACGCCGGCATGCCGCGCGAAGGACGCGAAGACGGCCTGGGAGACGTGCGCCACGGAGACGGAGCCATCGGGCGCGTACCCGCGGTGTCGATCGCGCTTCGGCGTGTTCGACCAGCACGGCAACGTCGCGGAGGTCATGATGCGCCGCGAGGGCGA
Organism: Polyangiaceae bacterium; assembly: GCA_022842465.1. Taxonomy (GTDB): domain Bacteria; phylum Myxococcota_A; class Polyangia; order Polyangiales; family Polyangiaceae; genus Labilithrix. Next base: position 7,669 of record JALHPN010000022.1, read on the forward strand.
GAAGGTGCTCACCCAGCTGAAGGGCAGCGCCTGGTTCTATCGGGACCTCGCGCGCGAGCCCGACAAGCCCATCCCCGAGACGACGAAGGACAAGAACGGCGCGTACCCCGACCACTGCAACTTCGACCCGCGCTGGCACGTCGAGGACTACGAGAAGGGCGCGTGGCACGTGAACTACCACCTCGGGTTTCGCTGCTGCAAATCGATCCCGTGAGCTGACGCGACAAGCGCCGGTCCCCCGTCGCCCGAAGCGCCACGCTGGCGCAACGGAAGTGTGCGAGGCCCGATTTTCCGGCGTGCTGCGCTGCGCACGCCTCTTGCTCGAGGGCGCCGCATGTCCGCCTCGCTGCGCTCCTTCGCCTCGTCCCTCCTCGTCCTCGCCTCGCTCGCGGGATGCTCTGGCTCCACGTCCGACGTGAAGGATCCCTTCGGCCGCGACCCCGCTCCGACGACGACCGACACGGGAGGCACGACCCCCTCGCCGACGGCGGGTGCGAGGGAGACGGACTCGCCCGGCGCCACGGAGACGCCGGAGACCCCGGCGGCGGGGGACGACGATCCGAACGCGCCGCTCCGGATCAAGAACGTCTCCTTCACGCTCTCGGGGAGCACGGGCGGCGGATGGCAGGGCGTCGACGTGACGTTCACCGTCGAGAAGAAGACCGGCCTCGCGATCGATCGCGTCCAGGAGGTCTCGGTCACGTTCGACGGGGAGAAGCGCACCTTCCCGATCACGTGCGCGGGGACCTGGTTCGAGCTGTACGCGTCGCGGGTCATCACCCTGAACGTCGACGACAGCGGCGCGTCCTCGCAGGTGGCGCTCGGCTGCGGCGCCAGCTCGGTCACGAACGGGACCACGAAGCCGTGGGGGGAGAGCGTGACGATCGAGCTCCGAGGTCTCCTCTCCGACGCGACCCCCTGGCGCGCGAAGGGGACAGGGTCGCGATGACTGGCGTGCCCTGCCGCCTCGCGCTACACCCGCGCATGCTCCGCGCCCGCGCACATCCGGTGATGGCCTTCGCCTTCCTTGCCGGCGCGCTCGTCGCCTGCAGCGGCAGCGACAGCACCCGCGATCCCTTCGGCCGCGACACCGTCCCGACGACCTCCTCGGGCGGCGCCGGCACCACGGTCACGGGGGACGACCCCGGGAGCCCCGTCGGCATCAAGAACCTCTCGATGACGGCGCCGCGGGAGGAGGCGGGCTCCTCCGACCCGGTCGAGTCCGTGGAGCTCACGTTCGTGCTCGAGAAGAACACGTCCCTCTATCTCGAGCGCCTCCAGGGCATCTCCGTCACGTTCGGGGGCAAGCGCCGCACCTTCACGACGAACGAGTGCCACACGTCCATCGTGCAGTACCCGGGCTCGGTGGTGACGCTCAGGATCAAGGACGACGGCACGGGGTCCGCGCTCTTCTACTCCGGCGCGGGCGCGCCTTACTACTGCCGCAGCGAGCCGGACAAGATCCCCACCCAGCCGACGGTGCGGCCGTGGGGAGAGTCCGTGACCCTCGAGCTGAGCGGCCTCCTCTCCGACGCCGCGCCGTGGCGTGCGACGGCGACCAGCACCGCGCAGCGCTGACGTCACCAGTCGAAGAGCCGGTCGACCGGGTTCTCCGCGCCGCGGGCGGCGACGCTCCTCGTGCGGTCGATGTCCACCGTCGTGACCTCGGCGAACGCGTCCGGGCCCTGGTGCACGAAGTACGTCACACGGTTCACGCGCGGCACGTCGGTCTGCTTCGTCACGTGGAGGACGGACCAGCCGAACATCGGCTGAGCGCCGTACCTCTGCGTCGTGAGATCCGCGGCGGACGTGAGCCGGACGATCGCGACCTCGTGGCCCGCCTTCGCGCCGGACGCATCCAGGGTGCGCATCGGAGACGTCCGCGCGTTCGTCCGGAGGAGATCGTCGAGCGTCGTCCGCCACGCCGCGGGCGGCCCCGGCGTCGCATCCCAGGCGAACGCGCGCACCGGGTTCGCGAGCTCGAGCGCCGTCGTGCGGGCCTGCGCCGTGCCTTCGGAAGCCGCGTCCCCGAGGACGAGCCGGTTCGGGACCATGACGTCGCCCGGCTGGAGCACTTCGAGCGTGTTGTAGTGCGCGTGGCCGAGGAGGAGCGTCCTCACGCGCGGGCTCGCCGAGATGCGCTTCAGGAGCTCGACGCCGGAGAGGTAGAAGCCGCTGCCCTCCTTGTCGAACAGCGGGTCCGGCCCCATCCACTCCTGGAGCCCGTCGTGGAGGCAGCTCTCGCGCTCGTCGACGCTGAGGGTGAGGTCGTCGCGCTTGCAGATGATCGGCGTGAAGACCTCGCCGAGCAGGTAGTTCACCGTGCTCTGCGCCATGCCCTGGTACTCGAGCACCGGGAAGTAGTAGCCGTGATCCTTCCCCCGATGTCCGCCGCGCGGATCGTGGTGCATGAGGAGGACGACGTCCTCCTTCGCGGCCTTCGCGCGCCCGATCTCGCGATCGATCCAGTCCATCTGCACGCGGCCGATCGAGCCGCCGTAGTTCACCGTGTACATTCCCCAGCCGGTGCGCTGGTGCTGACGGAGCTCGTACGAGTTCACCGAGACGTAGCGATTCTTGCCGAACGACCACGAGCCGTAGAGCGGTCCGTACGTCTTCTGCCACTGGTGAAAGCCGTCGTAGAGGACCATGTTGCGCTCTCGGCGCGGGACCTCGGAGAACGCGGCGGCGAAGGTCTGACCGATCTTCTTCGTGAAGGCGCCGGTGAAGACGTCGACCGGTCGGCCGCCGAGGTCGTCCTTCGTCGCATCGAGGAACGCGGCGTAGGCGCTCCAGGAGTAGTCGGGCCAGGCGAGGTTGTTCTGCGAGGCGACGACCTTCTGGAGATCGGTACCCCCGAGCCGGTCGGCGCGCGCGATGAGCTCGGGGACGTGCCCTGTCGCGGCGATGCCGTCGTGGTTGCCGGGCGTGAGGAAGATGGGGAGCGAGAGGCGCTTCAGGGCATCGAGGATGCGCTTCGCCTCCGTCGCGTAGGTCGTCGCGACGAGCGGCTGGCGGATCGTGCCGGGAGAGCCGCCGTTGTGGAGATCGCCGTTGAACGTGATGAACGCGGCGTTCCTCACCTTCGGGTCCGTGCTCGCGTTCACCGCGTCGACGAAGTCGTCGATCTTGTCGGCAGTGAGCTGCTGGTAGACGGCGGCGACGGTGACCTGCGTGTCGGTGACGTTGAGCGCCTCGTACTCGTCGGAGGCCGTGTCGTAGACGCGCACGGCGTTGTACTGCCACTCGAAGACGTTCGCGAAGAGCGCGCCGTTCTTCCGCACCTCGAAGCGGACGTCGTAGAGGCCGGGCGCGACGCTCTGCATCGCCGACCGATCGAAGACGGCGCGCACCGTGCGGCGCTTCTTCAGCGCCGCAGGGAGCTCGCTCGGCTCGGCTTGCACGAGGAGCTTGGACGGACGAAGGCGCACCACGCCTGCCCGTGCGCTCTGGGCAGAGGCCGACTCGGCCGCGCTCTCCCGCGCGCTCCTCGCGACGAGGAAGAACGCGAGGCTGTTCCGCTCGTCCTCCGTGAGCGTGAGGGTTCGCGGCGAGGAGCCCGCCTGCTCGGCGATCCTCGGCGCGAGGTGCGCGATGGCGTCGTCCTCGAGCCGGAGCACCACGGTGAGCTCGTCGGCGGGATCGTCCTTCACGTAGAGGTTCGGGTTGCCGAGGGTCGGGTAGACGAGCCGATCGATGACGGCGCGACCGTCCACCGTCCACGGCATCACCTGCTCGTTCTCGGACGCGTCGGCATAGAAGACGCTCGAGAGGAAGGTCTCGCCCTTCGGGCCGAGGACCTCCCAGGGGCGCTCCACGAGGAGGTCGGGCGCGACCGTCGGCTCGTCGTCACGGGCGGCGGGTTCGGGCTCCTTCGCGGTCGCGACGTCGCCTTCGCCGCGCGCCGCCGGATCGCTCGCCGTCGAGCACCCGGCCACGACGAGGGCGAAGGCGCCGAGCGCGCCGATCGCCGACCCTCGCCACCGCGTCCAGCCCATGCTCACGATGTAGGCAGATCTCGGGCCGACACACGCCCGACACGTTCCGGCCTCGAATCGCGCGTGAACGGCGCCCCGGACGGGGTGCTGGGGATCCAGCGATCCACCTCGTCCCCCCAGTTCGAGGCGCCGGCCCGATCCCGGTCAGGGAAGGAGCAGCGTCGAGCCCGTCGTCTTGCGGGCCTCGAGGTCCGCGTGGGCACGCGCGGCGTCCTGGAGCGGGTACGTCTGATCGACCCGTACCCGGAGGACGCCGCGTCTCAAGAGCTCGAAGAGCTCGCTCGCCGCGCCGTCGAGATCGGCGCGCCTCCGCCCGACGTAGTCGCCGAGCGTCGGGCGCGTGAGGAAGAGCGAGCCCTTCTGGGCGAGGATGCGCGGGTCGATCGGGCCGATCGGCCCCGACGACTGTCCGAACGAGACCATCAGGCCGAGCGGACGCAGCGCGTCGAGCGACGACGAGAACGTGTCGCGCCCGACGGAGTCGTACACGACGGGGACCCCCTCTCCGTCCGTGACCTCGCGCACGCGACGTGCGACGTCCTCCGTCCGGTAGAGGAGGACGTGGTCGCAGCCGTGGGCCTTCGCGAGGGCTGCCTTCGCCTCGCTCCCGACGGTGCCGATGACGGTCGCGCCGAGGTGCTTCGCCCACTGACAGAGAAGGAGACCGACGCCTCCCGCCGCCGCGTGGACGAGCACGACCTCGCCGCTCGCGATCCGATGCGTCCGCCGCGCGAGGTACCACGCGGTCATCCCCTTCAGCATGACGGCGGCGGCCGTGCGATCGTCGACGCTCGCCGGCACCTTCACGACGTGCGCGGCGGGGACGTTGCGCGCCTCGGAGTACGCGCCCGTCGGCCCCGTCGCGTACGCGACGCGATCGCCCTTCGCGAAGCCCGTCACCCCAGCGCCGACCTCGTCGACGACGCCCGCCGCTTCCGAGCCGAGCACGGCGGGGAGCGGGAGCGCATAGAGCCCTGTCCGATGGTACGTGTCGATGAAGTTCAGACCCACCGCCGTGTGGCGGAGGCGGAGCTCACCGGCAGCCGGAGGGGGGACCTCGACGGTCTCCCACCTGAGGACGTCGGGCCCGCCGGTCTCGTGCATCCGGATCGCCTTGGCCATGAGCCCGAGGGTAGCTCGGGCCCGTCTCCTCGGGAGACGATCGCGATGACGATTTCGCGAATGGTGGTCTCCCGCCGCCGGCGGTAAGACAAGGGCCATGAAGACAAGGCGCGCTGCGGACCGGGGCTACGCCGACCACGGATGGCTCCGGAGCTTCCACACGTTCTCGTTCGCCGACTACCACGACCCCGCGCACATGGGCTTCCGCGCGCTCCGCGTGATCAACGAGGATCGCGTCGCGCCCGGCAAGGGCTTCGGGACGCACGGTCACCGCGACATGGAGATCATCTCCTACGTCCTCGAGGGCGCGCTAGAGCACAAGGACAGCATGGGCACGGGGTCCGTCATCCGGCCGGGCGACGTCCAGCGCATGAGCGCGGGCACCGGCGTCACGCACAGCGAGTTCAACGCGAGCACGTCGGACGCGGTCCACTTCCTCCAGATCTGGATCATCCCCGACGCGCGGGGCCACGCCCCCGGCTACGAGCAGAAGAACTTCCCCGCAGAGGACAGGCGCGGGAAGCTCCGGGTCGTCGCCTCGCCGGACGGACGGGACGGCTCCGTGAGCCTCCATCAAGATGCCGTGCTGTACGCCGCTCTCCTCGGCGAGGGCGAGACGACGGTCCACGAGGTGAAGGCCGGACGCGGCGCGTGGGTGCACGTTGCGAAGGGCACGATCGACCTCGGCGGCACCGTGCTCGAGGCAGGAGACGCCGCCGAGATCGAGGAGCCGGGGAACCTCGTGCTCACCGGCAAGGAGGACGCCGAGGTCCTCGTCTTCGACCTGTCCTGAGCGCTCAGCGGGCCCGCGCGTACGCTCCGAACCCGACCGCCGCGAGCGCGAGCCCGAGCCCGGCCGCGGCCGCGGCGAACGGGTGGAGGGCGAGCGTGGTGTAGAGACTGCGCTCGAGGGTCCTGCCTCGATGGTTGCCGCGCTCGCTCCCCTCGAAGAGAGGCGCCATGAAGAGGCTGTCCTCCTGCGAACGCACGCGCTCGGGGTCCTGCTGCTTCTCGGGCGCCATCTGCGTCTCCATGATGCGGTCGGTGAGACGAGGCGCGAACTTCTCGAGCAGGCTGAACACCTTGCCCGCGCCGCCGACGATCACGTCGCGCGTGGGGTGCTCGCAGCAGTGGAGGATCGCGTCGGCGACGAGCTCCGGCGCGTAGACCGGCGGCACGTGCTTCGGCGCATGCTCGAGATGGTTGCGCGCGTGGTCGGTGTAGGGAGTATCGATCGCCGCCGGCTTCACGAGGCTCACCCAGACGGGGAGCCCGTCCATCTCGACCTCCATCCGGAGCGCGTCGGTGAAGCCCTTCACCGCGTGCTTGCTCGCCGAGTAGAAGCCCTGGAGTGGGATCGCGCGCTCGGAGAGGATGCTCCCCACGTTGACGATGGCGCCGCCGTGCTCGCCGAGATGCGAGAGCGCCACGCGCGATCCGTTCACGACTCCCCAGACGTTCACGTCGAAGAGGCGACGCGCCTCGACCATGTCGGTCTCGAAGAGCTTGCCGTAGATCGAGAGGCCGGCGTTGTTGACCCACGCATCGAAACCGCCGAAGCGCTGGAGAGCGAGGTCACGAACGCGCTCGAGCGCGTGGACGTCGGCCACGTCGGCGGCTACGGCGAGCGCCTCTCCGCCCTCTGCGACGATGTCGGCGGCGATGCGGTGGAGATCCTCGTCGTTGCGGGCGACGAGGACGACGCGGGCGCCGCGCTTCACGGCCGCTCGGGCGGTCGCGAGGCCGATTCCGCTCGTCGCGCCCGTGATCACGATGACCTGCTGACTCACCTTCTTGCGCTTCGTCCTCATGCTCTCACCTCGAGGTGTCGCGGTGCCCCGGCCAGCCGCGCGACGACGGCTGCCATTCCGTAGACGACGTCGGACAGGCGATCGAGGTCGAGGCCCGACGCGTCATCCTTTCCGGGCCGGCGCGCCCGGAGCGGCCCGCCGTCGGTCAAGACCGCCGCGCGCCATCCCTCCTTCCAGAACGAGCCGTGATCGCCGGAGGGGACGAAGGGAAAGAGGCCGGGGAGGCTCACGGCGCGGAGGGCGCGCGTCGTCCCCGTGCCGAACGCCTCCACCGCCTCGCGCACGAGGTGGCGCGAGCGCAGGTTGCCGACGAGAGCGAGGGGCTCACCCATGCCGATGCTCTCGATCGCGATCATGCCTTCGACGTTCACCCGCTGCCTCCGGAGGCGCGTCGCGTAGACGCGGCTCCCCATCGATGCCCTCCGCGTGTGCGGCACCTCCTCGTTCGTGAAGGCCACGAACCGGACCGCGCGCGCGAAACGCCGGCCCCGGAGCATGTGCGCGAGCGAGAGGAGGACGGCCGCCCCGCTCGCGTCGTCGTAGCCGCCGGCGCTCCCGCGGATCGTGTCGTAGTGGGCGCCGATGACGATGTCGCCGCGGGCGGTGCTCGCCGGACGGAGGACCGCCTCGAGGTTCTCCGGCGGGGCGCCTGCCCACGACGGGACGGGGATGCGCGTGACGGCGAGGCCGGCGTCGAGCAGCGACCCGGAGATCAGATCCGCCGCCCGGGAGAGGTTCGCGCGCGCCTCGGCGGAGCCATCGTTCCGCTCGCCGACGACCAGCTCGCGGAGATGGTGCTCCAGACGCGCGCGCACTTCGCGCGGAGAGAGGTCCCGCACGAGGCGAGCTGCTGGACCTCCTGCATGCGTGCCCGTCCACGACGGCGCGTCGCTCGCCGGGAACGACTCGAGGGCGGCCTCGTCGACCGTGCGCTGGTCGGCGCGCGAACGTGCGATGGGATCACGGGTGGACTCGGGCATCGGGCACATGGCGTCCTCTCAGACGGTCCTGCCGTGCGCGCCGCGCGCCTCGCCGAGGGACGGGTGGGCTCCGCCGAGGAGGCGACCGTCGACCGCGTTCTTCGCCGCGGCTCGCGCGAGCTGCGTGGCGAAGACCGTGACGAAGCTCACGAGGAGCTTCCGTCCGACCTCGCCCATCACGGAGCCTCTGCGCTCGGCGCGAAAGGGCTCGATCGCCTTCGCGATGCGGTACGAGAGGAGCCGCTTCTTCTTCGCACGGAGCGCCCAGCCGATCAGGCCGATGCCCACGCCGACCAGCGCGCCGGAGGCGAGGACGACGCCTACCGCGGTGGGTGCGAGCGCCTTCGCGCGACGGCCGACCTCCGTCACCTGGTGACGTCGCGCGTCGAGCGCGTCGACGTGACGGAAGAGGCGCGACCGGATCACTTCGGCGCGACGCTCGAGGCGGGCGCGGCGCTCCTCGAGAGAGAGCTCGTGCTTCTCGGTGCTCATGCGACGTGCTCCTTCAGCTGGTGGACGTCCGACGCGAGGCGCCGGCGCGTCTTGTCGAGCGGCTTCTTGGGCAGCTTCGCGTAGCCGACATAGCCGGTGATGCTGGCGAGGACGGCGAAGCCGACGCCGACGCCGATCGCCGCGAGCGGCGTCCCGCCGAGGGCGAGGACGATGGCGACGGCGAGCATCGAGAGGAAGATCAGCGCTGCGACGAGGCTCACGCCGAAGGCGATCGCCGAGTGCTCGAGCTGCTTCACCTCCTCCTTGACCTCGTTCTTCGCGAGCGCGACCTCGAGCTTCACGAGCTCCTTCGCCTCCGCGATCGTGTCCCTGACGAGCTCCGCAGTGCTCGATTCTTCGAGGGGGTCTCGTCCCGGCAAGAGCGGTTCGGTTGCCATGATGTTCACCTTCTCGTCCTCTCGTTCCACGTGTTCGTTCTGCTTCGCGCCGAGCGCGTCGAGCCCGTCATGGGCTCGGTCGAGCGGCAGCACTTCCTTGCCGTGGCGCTGCCTGATGATCCGACGCTCGACGCGCCGCGCGATCGCTTCGAGCATCACCCACTCGTCGTAGTCGACGTTCGCGCGCGTCATGGCGTCCCACACCTCCACGAGACGCGCCGCGATCGAGTCACCCACCGTGCGTCCGCGCTCCGCGTGGGAGACCAGGACCTCCGTCAGGCGACCGAGCTCGTCTTGCAGCTCCTGGGCCTCCTCACTCGCGACGAGGTAGGCGTCCGCGTCGATCTCCGTCCGCGTCATCATCGCGCGGATGCGTGCGACCTTCTCCGGCTCGCCGCGCATCAGGAGGTCGGACGGATAGAGGTAGATCTCGAGCCCGTCCGCCTTGATCCGCCTCACTTGCTCGGCGACGATCGGCTGGACCGCGCCGCGCGCGAGCGTCTTCAGGACCTTCGTCGAGAGCGCCATCGACGTCGGGAGCTCCGTCACTTCGGGGAGGACGCCGGCCCTCGCGCACGACTCGGTCAGCTCCTCGAGGACATCGTCGTAGCGGCCGGTCTTCGGCTGGACGTAGACATGGCTGTCGCTCCATCCGCGCACCATCGAGGCGACCTTGACCGCCGGGACGGTGACGACGGTGAGCAGGAACGCCACGAAGAAGCCGAGCGCGAGCGGGTAGCCGTGGAGGAGCGCCCTGGCGTAGGAGACGCGTGGCACCTCCGCCGCGAAGCGCACGAGCGCCCCGACCCCGAGGGGCGCCACGGCCGCGAGGCCGCCCCAAACGATGCGGAGCGCCGTCGCGCCGAGCCAGTCCTCCAGCGGCAAGAAGGCGAGGACCCAGGCCGCGACGTTCGGGACGAAGATGCCGACCACGAAGACGGGCCAGCAGATGGACAGGAGCAGCGCGACCGTCACGGCGATCTGCTTCTTCCGAGGCAGCCGCCCGAAGAGCGCCGTCACGGACCAACCGAACAGCGCTTGGAGGATGGTGGTCAGCTTCTTGCCGATGAAGCTGAGGACGAACGATACGATCGGCACGCACGAATGAGGTGCAGCGCGCGTGCCACCGCACGGTCAGTAACGCTTCTGCCACACTGCATCGACCATGGCGCGTCCGCGGTCGCCGAACGTCGTCTCGAGCGACCAGTTCCTGCGGAAGCGCCAGTCGAACGAGACGTAGTTCTTGTCGGGCTCCGCGATGGGCGGTGTCCCGAGGACGTGGGACACCTCGAGCGAGATCTTGGGCGTGAGCTGCACCTCGAGCTCGGGCCGCGGGTTGTTGGACGACGTCGTGTCCACGCGCGCCTGCGCCTGGATCCCGGCGAGGTCGTCGAGCGCCTCGGTGAGCCCTTGCGCGGCGAGACCGCCGCCGAGCCCCGCGGCCGTCTTCGCCGTCCCGCCGTCGCTCGCGCCCTGCGCGCGCGGGGTGGGGTTCGCGCCGTCGGCCGTCCCGAAGAGGACGAGGGCGAGGATCTCGTTCTGCGGCCGCTGCGGCTCCGAGCGGAGCGTCACCTTGCCCGTCTTCACCGGGCCGACGAAGTCGGCGAAGACCTGCGTGCCGTCGGCGGCCTCCCACGATGCCGACGCGACGACGGTGGGATTCGCGGGCTCGCCGGTGAAGGTGACGGTACCGCGCTCCACCTCGAACACCTTGCCTCGCACGTCGACCTTGCCCTCGCGGACGCGGATCTGTCCGGACATCGCCGTCTCGTCCTGGCCGATGAGGACGCGAGGCTCTCCTTCGATGACGACTCGCGCCATGTTCCCGCGCTCGATGATGCCTTCACGCAGCTTCACCGTGACCTCGATCGACGTCGGATCGGCGGCGGGCTCTTCCGCGTCCTTCGTGCCGGCCGCGCGCTTCGCGGCGACGACGTCGGCGCGATCGAGCGGGAGCTTCACGAAGCGGCCGGGCGTCTTGTACATCCCGACCCGGACCTTCTCGGGCGGGCCGAGCTCCTGGACGCCGGACTTGGTCGACTCGGGGAGGATGAAGCCGAGCTTCGGGATGTCGACGACGACGCCGAGATCGTTGGTCCCCGGCTTCGTGGTCACGTCGATCTTCGCCTTCGTCCACACCTGCCCGAGAGGCTGCCCCTGGAGGGCGAGATCGAGCTTCTCGCTCTCCGGGATCTCGAAGTTCGCGGTCGCTCCCGCGAGCCGCATCCCCTGGAGGCGAACGGTAGCGTCGGCGCGCATCTCGCCGGTGAGGCCGCGTGCGAGGACGTCCGTGACGCGGATGACGCCGTTCGGCTGGAAGGCGACCTTCGCGCGGATGTCCTTGAGCTCTTGCCCGAGCGCCGTGATCTGGGCGCGCGCGTCGCGGACCGCGAGGCTGCCCTCGAGGCGTGGACCCTTGCCGTCCTCGAGCCGCACCTTCGCGTTCCCGTCGAGCCGCCCGTCGAGGCCGTTCACGGGGCCGCTCACGAAGGGACCGAGCACGGAGAGACGGAACGCCTTCGCGGCGAGCGTGGCCTCGAGAGGGCGCGCCTCGTCCGGCGTCGGGACGATCTCCTTGCCCCAGGCGAGGCCGGCCTCCGCCCTGAGGTCGACGAAGCCGTCGGGCTGATCGAATCGCACGGACGCTCGCGCGGCCCCGTCCTTCACGCCGAGGTCGATCACGCCCTTGCCGATCTCGGAGCCGCCCACAGCGAGGTCGGCGAGCTCGACGTGGCCCTGGACCTTCGCGTTCTCGTGCAGACCCGTGAGCTCGACCGCGCCGGAGGCACGGCCACGGACACGACGGTTGGCCACGGCGCCGATGCTCCCGAGCGGGAAGGACGCGAGCTCGACCCTCGCGCCGCCGCGCCACGGGAGCGCGCTGCCGGGCGCCGCATCGAAGAGCGCGGTCGCATCGATGTCGAAGCGCGAGGCCACGCGCGCCATGCCGCCGTCGGTCGCGAGCGACGCGTCGAGGTCCGCATGGTGTCCGTCATAGGCGAGCTGGACGTCCGCGTCGGCGGGCTTCTCGACGCCGAGCGCGGGTGAGCGGATGCCTCGACCTCGCGCGACGAGGAGGACACGCGGCTCGCGCATCGTGCCCCGCGCCTCGAGATCGAGCCCCAGGCTCCCGGAGACGCTCGCGACCCCGAGGAAGGCAGGCATCTTCGAGAGCGCGCGCGACGGGACGATCAGCCGCGCGGAGACGGGTGTTCGCTCGAGGAGGGCCACCGGCGAGCCGCCGGCGAGGAGACCGTCGACGGGGAGGGTCGCCTTCGCGTCGAACGCGGCGATCACGGAGCGCTCGTCGATCGCGCGGAAGGCGACCTCCGCCTCGTCGGTCTGCGCGTCGAGCGACACATCGGCCTCGAGGTCGAGCTTCTCGCTCCGGTAGGGCGCGATGCTCGTCACGTCGACACCGTCGATCGGCGGCTCCTCGTGGACGGGCCCGGCGAGGGTGAGGCCGCGCGTCTTCACGTGCAAGCGCACGTCGGGACGTCCGCGATCGGCGCTCCGCATCACCGCGCCGTGGACGGTCAGACGCCCGGCGAGCTCGGAGAGCCTCTCGCTCGCGCCCGGGACGAGCTCGCGCAGCCTCGCGAGGTCCACGTCGCCGTCGATGTCGACCGCGCCCGACGCGCGCGCCCAGCTCTCGGGACGGCTCGGATCGCCGGCCGCGGCGATGTCCCTGGCGCCGAGCTTCACGTAGCCGGCCTTGCCCAGCGCGAACGAGACGCCGACGGTGGCGGCGCGATCGTGGACCTCGGCCTCGAGCTCGAGCGCGGCGCCCTCGAGCGTCTTCACCGATGCGTCGGCGACCTTCCCCTTCACGGAGCCCTCGACCTTTCGCGGTTCGATCGCGAGGTCGGCCGCGAGGCTCAGCGTGCCCGAGCGCACCTCGCTGCGACCGGCGAACGCGGCGATCCGGGCGAGATCGACCGAGGGCGCAGAGACCGCGAGCCGGATCGCAGGCCCGCGCTTCGACGCGTCGACGCGAAGCGGCGCGCCGAGACCGTCGACGACGCCCCCCTCGACGCGTAGCTCCGGACCGGTGACGACGACGCGATCCGCGCTGACGCCGACGTGGACCTCCTCGCGGTTCGCGTCGACGTGGGTGTCACGGAGGACGATCCCGCGGCCCTGCTCGAGGACGAGGAGCGTGCGCGCGTCGAGCGAAGGAACGACGAATCCGCCCGCGTCGAGGCCCTCGGCGCGCGCGGAGGCCGAGACCAAGAGCGCCTTCGACGAGCCCTGCACGTTCGCGAGGGCGCGGATCTCGCGGACGCGCTGATCGCTCGCCTCGATCCGCTCGCCGTCGAGGTTCACCCGCGCGGACATCGTCATCGCCTCGAGAGCGAAGCGCCCGGTCGCGCGCAGGGATGCGCGCCCCTTCGCCACGGCGAGTGGACCGGGGAGCCTGCCGAGCTCCGGAACCGTAGCGCGGACGTCGGCCTCGATGATCCGATCGCCGTCCTCGGGGAAGAGGGCGATGTCCGCCTCGATCGGGGCGATGTCGCCGAGTACGCGCACGTTCGCCGAGCCGCGTGCGCCGGCGAGCTCGCCGCGGACGACGACGCGCGGGAGCTCGTCGCCCTCCAGCGTGCCCGGGAGCGTGTCGACGGCGACCGTGCCGTGAACAGCGCCGCTCGAGATCGCGATCTCCGCCCGCGCGTCGAGGGCGAGGTCGCTCGACGGACCTGCGGGGAGCACCTTGGAGAGGTCGACGTGACGGGCCGCGGCGCGGGCGTCGATCCGCACGCCGTCCTCCGCGAGGTGCGCGCGTCCCCTCAGGTCGACGCGTCCCCCGCGCCCGAGGGCGACGTGACCGACGGCGTCGAGGTCGGGGAGATCGCCGTGGACCTCGACGTGCGCGGTCGGCGCCTCGCGGAGCTGAATGCCTTCGCCGACGAGGGCGGTGATCCCGGCTGGATCGTCCGCGCGTGCGTCGAGCACCGCGTCGATGCGCTTGCCGTCGGTGTGGCCTTCGAGCTTCACCGGCAGGCCGACGACCTTGCCCCCGTAGGTGGCGGAGACGGCGAACGGCTGACCGCTCGGGGCGGGGAGCACGACCCCGCCCGCGAGACGCCCGCGCGTCTCGCCCGGCTTCGGGAGCGCGCGCGCCTCGAGGTCGACCTGCGCGATCGTCGCGCGGGTCACGTCCGGATCGACGTGGGCGGTCGCGCGGAGGTCGGCGATCTCCGCGTCGACGAGGGGCGCGCCCGGCGGCGTCCCGTGCGCCCAGAGATGACCGAGCTCGATCGACGGCGCCTCGACGACGACGCCTCGCCCCGGAGGCTCGGGCTGAGTCGGCTCGGGCTTCGGCTCCCGGAGTGCGAACGCCTTCGCGAGACGGAGCTCCTTGCCCGTCGCGTCCGCGCTCACCTCGACGTCGGCGTGGTCGACGCGCGCGGCGTCGATGACGATCCGGATCGGCCCCTTCCCGAGCGCCGACTTCGCGATGTCGATCGCGTCGATCTTCGCGGAGGCAGAGACGACGTGGAGGACGTCTACGCCGTCGGGATCCGTCACGCGCGCATCCACACCTCCGAGGCCGTCGAGACCGAGGTGCGCGATGCGCTCGATCCGGACCTTTCCCGCGAGCGTTCCGTCGAGGATGCGCGTCGCCTGCGTCGCGACGAGGCGCCGCGCGGCCGGGACGTCGAGGTGGACGACGACGGCGGCGGCCGACGCGGCGGTGAACGTGACGGTGGCGGCGACGACGGCGCCGATCACCCCGAGGACCTGCTTCGCGCGGCTCCGTCGCCTCCCGTGCTCGAGCTTCGTGGGCATCTAGAAGGCTTCTCCGATGCCGAGGCTCACTGCGATGGGTATGCCGAAGGCGAACGACCGCGGCTCCTTCTCGTCCGGCGTCAGCCCTCCGATCACCTGGAGGCCCGGGATCCGGTACCCCACGTCGAGCCGGACGGGCCCGACGGGCGTGTCGTATCGCGCTCCACCTCCGCAGGACAGGTGGAGGTGATCGAACCGGAGGTCGGTCGTCCGTGGCGAAACGTCGCTGGCGTCGCAGAAGGTCGCTAGCGAGAGCGGGCCGTCGAGGTCGTAACGGAGCTCCGCGGACGCCTCCCAGAGGGTGAAGCCTCCGGTCGGCGAGAGGCACGCCGAACCGCACTCGAGATTGAGCCTCGCCGCCTCGGCCTCCGGCGTGAGGAACGGGACGACGGCATGGGGGCCAACGCCGCGGAGGGGATAGCCGCGGTTCGACGTCGGCCCGCCGGAGAAGAAGCCGCGGAAGAAGGTGACCTGGTAGTCCCTCGTGCGGTCCGCGTTCGAGTCCGGCGGGAACGTGGAGCGAGGGCTACGGATGTAGTCGCCGTAGTTGGTCGGGAAGAGAAAGCCGGCGGTCCCGCGCGCGGCGAAGACGAGGCGCTTCGTGAGAGGGACGTACCCGCGGAGCTCGGGCTGCACCTTGAAGTCGTTGGCGGTCCCGCCGAACGGACCGCCCGCGATTTGGAGCGTGTTGCCCACGAAGATGCCCTTGCGAGGGCGGACCTTGTCGTCGCGGAGATCGATCTGCGTGAGGAGCTCCGGATACGAGATGACGACGAGCTCGAGCGTCGGATCCCTCGAGCCGAGGTACTGGAACGGATACGCCACCTGCAGGTTGTGCGAGATCGCGCCGAAGAAGCGCCACATCGTGCGGTCGAGGCCGACCGAGCTCCGCGCTTCGCCGTAGCCGAGGACGCTCGCTCCCGGCGGCGGGTTCGGGTTGATGAGCACCGGGTAGACGTTGAGCTCCGGGCGGACGAAGAAGCTCGTGCGGGCCTCGAGGAAGCCGGGCTGGCGGAAGTCGAGGCGCAGGCGCTCCTCGGGGAGGAGGTTCGTCGGGGCCGTGATGTTGTTCACGCGGAGCGGATAGAAGACGACGCCGGGCCGGAAGCTCACCGAGAACGTGCGGAGGCCGCCGAAGAAGTTCCGGTTCTCCCAGCCGACGAGGCCGTGGACGTCCGTCTTGAGCGCGTCGAACTCGACTCCGCCGCCGAGCCGCAACGTACGAAGACGCGACGGCTCGACGGTCACCTTGATCGGGACGGTGACGAGCTCGCCCTCCGCAGGGTCCGGCGGAGCGCGGTCGACCTCGGGCTCGATCTTCACGGCCGCGAAGACGCCGAGATCCAGGAGCGCCTGCTGGGCCTCCTCGAGATCGGCCTCGGAGTACGGCCGGTCCGGGGTGATGTCCAGCGCGCGACGGACGGGCTTCTCGGGCAGATCGCCGAGCCCCTGGATCGTGACGGGACCGAACTTGGCGCGGGGTCCGGCGCGGACCGCGAAGACGACGTCGGCGGCGTGCTCGACGAGATCGACGGCGGCGTCCCCCTTCGAAGTGGCCCATGCGTAGCCGCGGTCGGAGAGAGCGCGTCGGACCGCGATCTCCGTCTTCTCGAAGTCTTCCTGCGCGAACGGCTTCTTCGCCTCGAGGCCCCGCTCGGCCGCGACGCGCGCAGCGGTGACGATCGCGGGGTCGACTCCCTCGGTCCCCACGACACGCACGCGGCGGACGAGGACGGGCGCCCCTTCCTCGACGACGATCTCCACCCGGACGTGGTCGTCCTTCGTCTTGAAGACGCGACCCGCGCGGGCGTGGGCCTCGTAGAACCCCTTCGCCCGGTAGAGCGCCTCGACGCGCGCGATGTCGCGCTGGAGCACGAAGCGATCGAACAGCGAGTACTCGAAGATGACGCCCTGGAACAGCCCGAGGAGCTTCGGCGTCTTCGTCGTCGCGATCTTGTCTTTCACCTCGGAGTCGTCGATCGCGTCGGTCCCCCGCACGTCGACCGCATCGACCGCGCTCCGGCCCTTCGGGATGGTGTTGCACCCGGTGAGCAGGGCGATCGCTGCGGCGCAGACGAGCGCCGCGAGTCGACGAGAGGACGAGCTTCGCTCCACTGCGCGCTCGCCCAAGCAAGGACGTGGCCAGGCGAGGACGAGGGCGACGCGAGCCGGTACGGCGCGTGCTGGCGAACGCCACCATGCGTGGTCCGTGTCGATCCGTCGCGGCGGTCCTCTCGGGGGGCGTCGTGGTCTTCGCCGCGCTCTTCGCATGCGGATCGTGCGGGTCACCGCGGACACCGATGCCCGCCATGACGCCTCATCCCACGAGCGCGCTCGTCGAAGTGCCTTACCCCCCGCCGCCGGCGCGGGTGGAGACCGTCCCCGAGCCACCCAAGGAGGAGGCCGTGTGGATCGACGGCGAGTGGGTCTGGCAGGGCGGACGCTGGGCGTGGCGGCCCGGCCGTTGGGTCGTCGTGCCCCCCGGTGTGGCGTTCGCGCCGTGGACGACGGTCCGGGCGGCCAACGGGACCCTGTACGCAGCGGAGGGTGCGTTCCGCGATGCGAAGGGGAACGCTATCGCCCAGCCCGCGCCGCTGGCCACCGGGCGACCGCGCGGAGGTGCGGTCGTGGATCCGGAGGGCGATACCGTCCCAGCGACCCCACCCGCGATGCCCACGGCGCCGGACTCGGGCGCCGAGACGGAGTCGCCGCTGGCGCCGACGGGCCTCGATACACTACCGCCCGCCCTGGCGACGGCAGGGGCGTTCGTCGACAGCGGCCTCCTCCCGAGTCCGCCCGGGCGAAGCTTCCCCGACTCCGGGCCGCCCCCGGGGGACGCGTCTACCCTCCCCGATGCGTTCGTCCGCGTGCGCGATGCGAGTCCGTTGGAGGACGCGATGCCCGTGCGCCCGCTCCACGCCGAGGCGCGCTAGCATGCGCGGACGCTCGTGACCGACCTCGCCGTCTTCGCCGCGCTCGTCGTGTCCGCCGCGTTGCTCGTCACGATCCACCTCTCGGTGGTGTGGGGCCTCGCCCGGCGGCCTCCGCGTCGAGACGCGGCGATAGCGTTCTTCCTGGTGCCCTCGGCGCCCTGGTTCGCGTGGCGCCACGGGATGAAGGTCCGCGCGATCCTGTGGCCCGCGTCGCTCGTGCTCTACGGTGTCGCGCGAATCCTCGCCTCCCGATGAGCTCGGCGCCCGGCGGCGCGGGGTGTGCATCCTGGCTGTCCGAGGTCGACGATGAAGCCGGGAACGGGACAGGACGGGGCGAACGGGGCGCACGACCCCGCGGACGGGCACCGGTCGCGACGATGGGTCGACGCGCTCGTGGTCGGCGCAGGCGGCGCGTCCGCACTGACCCTCACGCACGAGGTCGTACGGCGAATGGTTCCGCGCGCGCCGCGACTCGATCGTCTCGGCGGCACAGCGCTGTCGCGCCTGCTTCGCGCCGTCGGCGTGGCGCCGCCGCGCGGGGAGGCCCTCCGAGGGCTGGCGTTGGCGCTGGACCTCGTCGCGAACGCCGCGTGGTACGCGCCCGTGGCGGCCGTGCGCGCCCGGCCGCTCCGACGCGGGCTCGCGCTCGGGCTCGCTGCAGGCCTGGGAGCGGTCGTCCTGACGCCGATGCTCGGGCTGCCGAAGCGAGCGCGTGGCGACACGCTGGAGACGATGGCGATCACCGTGGGGCTCTACACGCTCGGGGGGTTGGCTGCCGCGGGGTTGGCCATCTTCGCGCGGACGCGGCGCGCCCCCGAGAGCGGCTGAGAGAGCGGCTGAGAGAGCGAGGAGACGTCATGCGCATCAAGATCACGGTCCTTTCGCTCGGCGCGCTCGCGGCGGGCTTCGTCGTCGGAGCGGTCGCGCAGGCGAGCGCAGGCGCCTCGGGCGTGGCGACGGCGCGCCAAGGGAGCAGCGCTGCGTCACGCGCCTACACGGCACACGAGGCGCAGGCGGTCACGCCGGCGCAGGTCCCCACGTTCACGCCGACGCCGGGCCCCGTTCCAGGGCCCATCCCCACGGTGCCGTCTCCGGCGCCGTCGCCCACGCCGACGCCGACCATTCCTGCGCCTGTACCGTCGCCCTCGCCGTCCCCCGCGCCGACGCCGACGGTCACGCCGCTGCCGGGCGCAGACGCAGGACGCTGACGTCGTGGGCCGCGAGCATCGACGCGAGGCGTCGTACGGCGTCCGCGCGCGTCTTCGCGTGCTCCTCGTCTTCGAGCGCTCGGCCCGGGATGCCCCACGGCTCCCAAGCGCCCTCGCGCGACCTCCCCTCGGGCGTCGACCCGAGCGAGGACGGTAACGCCCGGACCGCTCCCGCGAGCGCGTGCGCGACGGACACACCTCCCTCCGCGAGACAGAAGCGAACGACGTCCCAGCCGTGAGCGGCATGGCGGCCCTCGTCGGCCGCGATCTTGCGGAGGACGGCGCGGATGGCAGGATCGTCGCAGCGCCGCGCGAGCCGCGCGACGACACGGGCAGAGAGCCCCTCGTTGATCGCGCCGTCGATGAACGACGAAACCGCGAGCTCCGCGAGCGCCACCGTGCGGAGGCGCGAAAACCCCGTGACGCGACCGGCCTCTGGAAAGGCGCCGGGGCTCGCTTCCCGTCCGTCGATGGCGTGAGCAAGGGAGAAGCAGAGCTCCGCATGGCGAATCTCGTCGAGCGCGTCCTCCTGCGCGGCAACGACGAGCGCCGGCGGCGCGCCCAGGGCGACGAGGTCGAGCGTCAGACGCGCGAACGCCGCGACGGAGGCATGCTCGGTGCGACCGTTCTCACGCCATCGGTCGGCGATCGCGATTCGAGCGCGATGATCGGAGGGCACGCGAGGCGCGCCGACGGACGCCGTGAGCCAACGTGGACCGGCGTCGATCCGCGGGAGGAGCGTCCGCCCGTGCGAGCGAATCTGACGGCCGCGGGTGAACTGGAGAGTCGAGAGGAGGGTGGCGAACGCGCCGAGCACCGCCATCCCGAGATGAGCGAGGACGAGCGCGACGTCCCCCAGCTTCGTGAGGCGGCTCGGACGCGGCTCCGTCTGCGCGCGGCGCGCGTAGAGCTTCGCGCACGTCGCGATGCCGAGCACGGCGAAGGTGGTAGGGATGGCGAGGCCGAGGACGAGCACGTGGCGGCTCTCGTCGATCGACATGCCGAGGCCGATCACCGCGAACGGGAGGACGACCCCGGCGAGGAGGAGCGCCAGGGCGCGATGCCGGAGATCGCTCGTCCGCGGCGCCGTCGGGGCCGGCGTGGTCGCGGGGGGGGCGTAGATCGAGACCGTGGCGGGCCGCGGGGCGGGGTCCTGCATCGGAAGGCCAACGCCCCACCGGGCGGCGCGCTTCCCCTCCCGACCCTAGCGCCCAGACCCTGTCGCCCAGACCCTGTCGCCCAGACCCTAGCGCCCCTTGTCGCGTGGCCGCTTTCGGAGGCCGACGGCGGCGGAACGGGCACGCCGTCGCTGTTCTGCCGCATGCGTCGCCTGACGCGCGGAGAGCGCCTGACGCTCGGAGGTGAGCTTGCGATAGGCGGCGAACCGGTCGCCAGAGAGCTCGCCCGCCGCGACGGCGATACCGACGGCGCATCCTGGCTCACCCTCGTGACGGCAGTCGCGATATCGGCAGCTCTCGGCGAGCGCGGAGACATCCTCGAACACGTCCGCGTCATCGTCCTCCACGACGCCACCAGGCTGCCAGGGCTTGAGCTCGCGCATGCCCGGGGTATCGACGAGGAGACCGCCGTTCGGGAGAGTGAACAGGGAGCGCTTCGTCGTGGTGTGGCGACCTCGCCGGTCGTGCTCTCGAACCGCGCCTTCGAGCTGCTCGCCGCGACCGAGCAGCGCGTTCACGAGCGCGGACTTCCCGACGCCGGAGGAGCCGACGAAGGCCGCGGTCGTTCCTTCCGTGATGAGCTCACGGACCTGGTCGACCCCCTGGCCGGTGCGCGCGCTGACGAGCACGACGGGCGCCAGCGTCTTCGCGAAGGCGACGGCCGAGGTGTGATCGATCGGGAGGTCGGCCTTGCTGAGGAGCACGACCGCCTCGGCCCCGCCGCTCTTGATGGCGACGAGATACCGCTCGAGACGGCGCTCGCTCCAGTCACCTTCGGCCGACGTGACGACGAAGACGAGATCGATGTTCGCGGCGATGGCCTGCGGCTCGGCGCGCTCACCCGCCGCCTGACGCATGAAGACGGTGCGACGCGGAAGGATGGCCTCGACGACCACCTCGGCCTCCGCCGAAGGAGCAGGCTCGTGGCCCGCGGAGGCCACGGGACCGATGGAAAAACCGCCGGATTTCGGCCCTCGCTGAGAGCGCTGTACGGTCTCGCCCACCGCGACCCAATCGCCGACGGCGATACCGCCGAGCTCCGTGGCCTCCCGAAGGGCCTTCCCGCGGACGATGCCGTGACGCGGTCCGGCCGCCGTGAGGACGTCGACCCGGGTGGCATAGACCGAGCTCACGCGAGCGGGCTCGAGACCTTCCCCTCGGGGCATGGCGCCCGAGAGCGCCTCCGACCAGCCGAGGGCGACCAGGCGGGCATGGGAATCCTCGGGCGGGCGCGAGCTCAACGCGGCGAAGCGTACCCGTCGGACTGCTTCGCGGCATGCGGTTTCGGCCGCGCCCGCCCTCACGCGACATCCGCGCGGGGACTCTCGCCTTTGCGGCCGATCCGACGCTATCGCCGTGCGGAGCGAGGAGCCCCTCGTGGACGGCTGGACCGCAGGCGGATTCGAGCTGTTCCGACGCCACAGTCCGGCGTTGGTGCGGTGCGCACGCGAGGATGGCACCATGCCGTGATGCGGACGTCGAAGTGGTGGGCAGGGGTCGTGTTCGTGTTCGCGGGATGTGATTCACCGCCGAACCCGACATCGTCTCCGAGCGCCTCGGCGCCGACCGCAGCCGCGGCGACGGTGTCGCCTGCGAGCAGCAGCAGCGGCAGCGCACCTTCCGTGGCGACACCGACCGCCGCGACGCCGTCCGCTGAAGGCGCGGCTCCCGTGAGTGTGGCGGCGCAGCATGTGCTCGTGGCGTACAGGGGGGCGGACGGTGCACCCAAGACGGTCGTTCGCTCGAGGGCGGAGGCCCTGAAGCGCGCGGAAGAGGTGCTGGCGAAGGCGAAGTCGGGCGCTGACTTCACGGCGCTCGCGAGCGAGTACTCCGACGACCCGTCCGCCAAGGAACGCGCGGGGAGCGTCGGGAAGTTCACCCGCGACAAGATGGCCAAGCCGTTCTCGGACGCAGCGTTCGCGCTGCCGGTGGGGAGCGTAAGCGAGCCGGTCGAAACGAAGTACGGCTTCCACGTGATCAAGAGGAATCAGTGAAGCCGCGTGCAGCGGCGCTCGCGACCGGGGTGCTGCTCGTCTCGCTCCTCCTCGCGACCTCTGCCCGTGCGCAGCGCTCCCGGGCATCATCGCTCACCGCCGACGCCGCCCCGTCGCCCTCCAACGAAGACGTCGACTCCTCCGACGGTGTCGCCGCGCTGACGCGCGAGATCGACGCGCTGCACGCTCGGCTCGGACAGGAGCTCTCGACCCACGCATGCGACGAGGCGTGCCGCGCGCTTGCCTCGATGCGACGCGCCGCCGAGCGTCTCTGCGCTCTTGATTCGGGCCCTCGCTGTGTGGAAGCGCGTAGCCGGTGTGACGGTGCCGCCGCGCAGGTGCGCGAGGTCTGTCCTGAGTGCGCGATCGCCGCGAGCACCCCGAAAGACGAGCGTGCGATCACCGGCGCTCCCAAGGACTCCGCCGCCAGTGAGCCGTCGCTGGCACGTGAGTCGACACGTGGGGGATGCGCGTCGTGTTCCGCGGCCTCCGGCGCTGGAGACTTCGGAGATGCGTGTGCCGTCGGAGTCGGACTCGCCCTCTCGGCCGCCGTCGCGCGACGACGACGCCATCGCCCTCGCTCTCCAGGCTCACGCGCGAAGCGGTGAGCGTCGCGGCGACTCGGAGACGCGGAGGAGCCCTCCCCCTCTCCTCCAGCCTACGCGGAGCAGCCACGTGCGCGGGGCGAGTCCGCGTGGTGGGCGTTCGACCCGCAGGTCCGCCCATCCGTCGTGCTCGTGCGCGCTGGAGAAGTAGTCGATGCCACCTTCATCGACGACACCGTGCTTGCGCCCGTTCTGGAGGACGTAGACCAGCGCGTTCCGCACCGCGCGTGGCCCGCAGAGGTCGTGACGGTGATAGCGGTCCGCCCAGATCTTGCCTTTCCGCGAACGCCTGACGACCGCGTTGATGCGGTTCGCGAGCCGAATGATCAGCCTTCGCATTCCGCAGGAGAGCGCCCGTGCGTCCACAGCTTCGACGATCAGGTGGATGTGATCATGCTGGAGAGAGAAGTGCACGACGTCGAACCCCTCCGCGACGCAGTCCGTGGCGCGCTTCCGTCTCGACCACACCTGCCCCCTGCGCTGCGGGTCATGCTTCCGAGGCAGCCCGAGGCACGCTACCGCTCGATCTCGGTGATGGCGCTGCCTCCGCGCCGCGCAGGCGCGCGCCGCCCGCTCCAACCGCGGCCCCGCGAGCTCGAGGCCAGGAGGTGCGCCCTTCGCGAAGACCCGCTCGTCGGGGTCGGGCAGGATCGAGAGCTCCTCGAACACGCCTTTGGCGAGGAGCGCGACGAGCCCACTACGAAACGAGGGTGCGCTCCGATGGGCGCGCAGCGTGACGTGGGTCGGATACGTCCGGTCGAGCCAAGGCCGGGTCACGTGCCTCACATTCGGGCGCCTCGCTGCCGACGAACGCACCGTTCGCCTCCGCTTGCCCGCAGCCTCGAAAGCGAAGCTCCCTTGCTGCCCGCGCCGCCATTTCGGCGCGAGCGTCCGAGCCGCGCTCGCTTCGCATGCGGTGGCCGCGAGTCCGGAGTGACCTTCGCGTTGCTTCCGCGCGCGCGTTCGCAGCTTTCCGACGGACCGCGCTTTGCCGCTCTCCTTCGTCGCCATGGTCTGCCCTCGCAACGGGTACGTCGGCCGCTCTGCGAAGCCGTTGCGTACCTCGGTGCTCTCCCCCCCCCCCAGGCTCTCGCGGCCCACCGGCCTTCCGGCGCCAGGGGCGAATCGGCGGCCACAGTGTCGATGGGGGGCGGCGAGAGCACGGCGAGACGTCGCTGCGGCGACACCGTCAGCAGACGGGTTGGGCCCGCTCGGCCGTCCGTGGGAACGGTGTCGCCGCCGAGGAAGGTCGACGTGGAGCGCCCGGCACCCGATCGAAGCCAGCTATCGCCGAAACGCGTTCGTCCTGGGTCAGCGTGGAGGACAGACGGAGTCCGAGCCGAAGGCGGCCACGTGTCGAGAGCGGCCACCAGGCCTGCGTTCTCCCATCAGAGCTTCCGACCCTTGAGCAGGTCTGCGAACGTGCCGAGCGAGGCGGGGGCTGCGCCGCGGCTGCGCACGGCTTCGAAGTCGGCGCGTTCTTCGGCCTCGCGGGCGCCCTTGATCGAGAGTCGGAGGCGGCCCTCACCGGTCTCGAGCACCTTCGCGGTCACCTTCGTTCCCTCGGGAAAGCTCTTGCGGAGGTCCGTTCCGCGCGGAACGCCGAGCTCGGCGTTCGGCACGAGCCCGCGACCCGCGCGATCCTTCGTGCCGTCGATCTGGACGAAGATGCCGTACGTCTCGATGCGCTCGACCGTTCCGGTGACGACGGCTCCGACCTGCACCGTCGTTCCCGCTACGACCGAGCCGATGGCCGCGCCTTCGGGCGCGAGCGTGAGAGATACCTTCTTGGCGTCGCGATCCACCTTCTTCACGACGACGCGAATCTCGTCTCCGGGGTCCGCCTTGGCGCGACCGACCTCCGATATGTGAAGAAGGCCCTCCACCGCGGGCGCGATCTTCACGAAGCGGCCGAACTCCGTGGTTCGTGTGACGGTGCCCGCCACCACCCGTCCAGGAACGACGTCGAGGTCTGCCCAGGGATCGGCCGCGAGCGCCTTCAGCGATAGCGTGATCTTCTTGGTCTGGCCGCCGGGGCGGGTCGGATCCACGTCGCGGACTTCCCGGACCTGGACCTCGACCATGTCGCCTGGCTTGAGCGCGTCGGCCACCGCGACGGTGCGATCGTGCGCGATCTCCGAACGAGGTACGAGGCCCTCGATGCCGCCGAGGTCGACGAAAGCGCCGAAGTCGCGGACGCCAGTGACCGTTCCTCGGAGCACCGCCCCCGGAACGACGTTTCCGAGCGCATGGCTCGCCGCGTCATTCGCTTCGCGCGCGAGGAGCGCCCGGCGAGAGACGACCACGCTCTTGCCGCCGTCGCGGATGTCCGTCACGAGGAAGCGGAGCGTCTGACCGACGAGCGCCTTCACGTCCGCATCCTCGACGCGGCGCGAGTCGACCTGGGACATCGGGCAAAAGGCGCGGGCTCCGCCGAGCTCCACCTCGATGCCGCCCTTGTTCACGCCCGTCACCTTGCCCTCGACGGGCAGGCTCGACGCTCTCGCCTGCTCGATCGCCGCGAGGTTGTTCGCGCGGCCTGCGCTCTTCCCCAGCCGCACGATGCCGCGGCTCTCGTCGACCTCGACGACTTGTGCCGCGATCACGTCGCCTTCCTTCAGGGAGATCTCGCCGGCCTCGTCGCGCAGCTCGACGGCCTCGAGGAAGGCTTGCTGCTTCCCCGAGCCGACCTCGACGAACACCGCATCGCGACCGACCTGCACGACCACGGCCTCGACGCGCTCACCGACCCTCAGCTTCTTGGCGCGGACCTTGGGGCCCTCGCTCTTTTCGAACATCGCGGCGAACGAGTCTTCCTGCTTCTCGGACATGGCGGCCCGCGTTCTAGCACACGGCGATACCGTCCTCGGAGGGGGCGTGCAGCGGGCCCTCGGCGAGGGGGCGGGGGGCGGGCACGCGCGGTGCTCCACGTGGGAACGTGCACCCCCAGAAGCTGCCTGGTCTACTCAGAAGTGCGCGTAACCACGCAAACTTTGCTTTGAGTCCGCAGGGTGATCTGGATCGCTCGAAGTGGGTCCTTCGCATGGTCGCCGCCGCGATCTTCGTGGTCGGTCCCGCATGTGGGTCGCTCTCCGAAGACGTCGAGGGCGTCGGGACGAGCGGGTCCGCGCAGTCGGTCGAGGGACCGTGGCGGTTGCCGGCCGATGTCCGGAGCGCCGGCGCGCAGGTCAACGTGAGTTATGACGACGTCGGACGGTGGACCGGGACGAGCGGCTGCGCAGGTCGACTGACGGAGGGCGCGCGACGCGTCGGCGCAGCGCTCCGCACGCGATTCCCTGGCATCACGTCCATCGGCGGCTACTCCTGCCGGCGCAACACGGCCAATACGTCGAAGATGAGCGTCCACGGCGGCGGTCGGGCGCTCGACATCTTCATCCCCAAGGCCGGCGGCTCCGCGGACAACGGTCAGGGCGACCCCGTCGCGAACTTCCTCGTCAAGAACGCCGAGCGAATCGGCGTGCAGCTCATCATCTGGGATCGCACCGTCTGGCGGGCGAACGGGAGCAACGAGTCGCGCTATTCCGGACCGCACCCTCACGACGACCATCTCCACGTCGAAATCACGATCCCGTCCTCGCGCATGCAGACCGCGTTCTTCACGTCGGAGACGACGGAGGATCCGGGCGATGCTCCCACGGGCGATCCGGACGCGGAGACGCCGCCCGACGACGACGAGGACGATGCCGAGCCCGGCTCGAGCTCGGGGAGCAGCGGCACGGGGATGCCGGAGCCGGTCGACCCGAAGGAGCCGACGAAGCCGACGAAGCCCGTCGAACCTCCCCCGGTCGAGCCTGTCGAACCGCCGCCGACCGAGCCTCCCCCCCCCACTCCGACGGAGCAGACGCCCGAGGTCGACCCGCCGGCGAGCGCGACGCCGACGCCCCAGGAGCTCGAGACGGAAGGCGACGACAGCCCGGGCGAGCGCAACTCGCTCGGCGGGTCGACGACGAAGAACAAGAAGACGAGCAGCGACGAGCCCGAGTACTCGATGGCATCGAGCGGCTGCGCGGTCTCCCCCGTCGAGCGCGGAGGGGCCGGCTCTCCCCTCGCAGGCTTTGCGCTCGGCGCGATCGTCCTTCGCATCGCCCGACGTCGGCGACGGGACTGACTCACGAGCTAGGTGAACCGGCCTCGGTTGCGTGCGACGACGCGTGACACGAGGTCGGCTTGCTGGCGTAGCCACCGCGGAGGCATGCGCCGAAAGGCGCGCGGTCCTCGCACGCGCGTCGCAGCCTCCGCGATCCAGAGCGCGACGAGATGGTCGAGCTGCTCGAGCTGCTTACGGTCGTCGACGAGCGCGCTGAGCATCGAGACTGCGCCGACGGCTAGCTCGGAGTCGGGGGCGAGAGCGTCGTCGACGACGATGGCGAGCGCGCGCGCGCGGTCTTCGACGGTAGAATCGGGTAGCGCGGCGGCCGTGCGGAGGATGCGGCCACGGAGGTCCCGCACGACGCGCCGCCACTTCGCGGTGGGGAGGCAGATGCTCCCGTCGAAGCGGACATCTCCGCCGAGGAAGGCGACGCGGTCGACCGGCGTGGCGGCGATACCGTTCCCGAGGGGTGCCCGAGCGGCGGCATTCCATGCGAGGACGCGCATTTTGGTGGGGTGGACCACGAGGCCGAGCTCTGCCACCACGCGCTGCGTCGTCGCGGCGGCCTCGAGGACCTCGTCGGCGGACGGGGAGACGAAGGCGATATCGTCGCCGAAGCGGGCGTAACCGCCGGTATCGCCGTGGGGGCGGAGGCTCTCGAGGGCGGCGTCGAGGGGCTGGAGATAGAGGTTGCAGGCGAGGTTCGTCGTTGGGGCGCCGAAGAGCGTCCCGCATGTCCGCTCCAAGGGAGTGCCGTCGTCGCCGCGGATGTCCGCACGGAAGAGCGAGACGAGGAGGTCCCAGCCCCTATCGCCGCGGCGGAGGCCGGCGGCGTCCGCGAGGAGATCCCACAGGCGGGAGTCGTCGCCTGTGGGGATCGACTCTGCGTAGCGCTGCACGTCGGCACGAAGGACGAAGAGCATGCGTCGCTTCGGATCCACCTCGGCGCGACGATGCGCACGCGCGACGCGAGCGAGCCAGCGGAGCGCGTCCCACGACGAACGCTTCGCGCGGTACGAGTAGACCGACGGCGACAGAGTCGGGTCGAGCCGCTCGGCGAGGACCTCCGTGACGACGCCGTGGACCACGTGGTCGAGCGCGCCGATGCGCGCGATCTCGCGCTTTCGGCCCGCGAGGAAGGCGTTCACCAGCCGCGCGGGACCCGGGCGATACGATCCGTCGGCGAGCGCGCGGGAGAGGAGGGGTACCACCGCGTCGCGCTCGGTGACCAGCTGGAGGAAGGGGGCCCCATCTTGCGCGAGCGCCGCCAGACGCCGACCGCGTGCGCGCATCGAGAGCCGAACGATCTGCGCATGAATGCGCGCCGGATCGGCGATCGCCTCGAGGAAGGCGCTCATGCGATCACGCGACGACGAAGAGAATGCCCCCGGGGGAGGTCGGAGACACCAGAAGCTCCTAGCGGCGACGCCGAGACCGCAGCCTCCGGCGCCGCGATGGTGGCGGACGAGCCGCGAGCCCCGGGGGCTCGCGAAGCGTCCGTCACGGCGGGAGGAACGTCAAGAAGTCGCGGAAGCCGGCGTTACAGCCCGGCGTTTCGCACTTGGAGGTCGGCGACGGCATGCCGGGCGTCCCGAACGGCGTCTGGCGGAGACCGAGCGCGTACGCGTGATCCTTCCGCTCGTGGAGCTTCGCGTAGCCCGTCGGCACGACGAACTGCGGGACGAGCGGTCCCCTGTAGAACTGGAACCCGCAGCCGCTCGCCGCCGCCGTACAGCCGCCGACGTACTGTTTGTCGGCCGGGCGCCAAGGCACGGCTTCGATCTGGATGTAGCTCGGCTGGAGGATGTACACCTTGAACCAGCGACGCGCCCAGTCGAGGTACTCGGGGTCGCTCACGTTCGACTCGACGAAGACGTAGACGTCGTTCGGCTGGACGACGCCCCCGAGGGCCGCGAGCAGATCCGTCGTACTGCCCGCGGGGCGGTAGAGAACGCTACTCTGTGCGTTGGTCCCCGTGTTGAGCCGGACGGGCCCCGGCGTCGGCGCTCCCGGGCGCAGGTCGATCGGCGAGACCTGGGGCGTCGTCGTCCCCGAGCGCGTCGTCATGCACAGGGCCTGACCCTTGCTGTTGAAGACCCACGCCTCGCAGTCGATCCGCCGCGGTCCGCGCGGGACGGGGCCCCGCCGGCGCCCCAGCGAGCTCCCGACCTCGAGCGTGTTCGCGCACGCGTTCGGGGCGTTCGCCGCGATGTTCGGGCGCGCGTACTGACGCTTGTAGATCATCATCCGACGCGCCGGGTCGGCGAGCCACGTATGGCGCAGGCTGCGCTCGTTGAGGACGTACTGATCGCCCTTGTTCGGCCAGTTCCAGTCGGCGGGGCTCCGCACGACGCGCTTCATGCCGGCGCTCGTCTCGATGTTGCCGAAGGTCACGCGGATGAACGGGTTCTCGAGCCACACCGGGCTCGTCTTCCTGTCCTGCGTCGCGACCGGGAACTGGCCGTCGAGGGGGAACTGGCCCGCGTTCTCCTTCGACCACTTGTCCGCCGCCGCAAAGTACTCCGCGTCCGAGTAGCGCGGGCCGTCGTCGGGGAAGCCCGGACGCGGGCACGTCGCGACCTTGTCGAGCTTGAACAGCGTGTAGAAGCGGTAGCCGACGACCGGACTCGTGTACTCGCCGATCCTGTAGCGGTACTCGAAGCGGTACGTGCCCTCCGGGATCTCGGGGTCCGATTGCGGGAAGTGCTTCGGCTCCGCGCCTTGCTTGCCGTCGCACGGGCTGAACGGGGGCGGCCCGCCTTGCTTGCCTTCGGGGCCGCTCCTGCACTCGTAGATCGTGCCCGGCACTCCCGTCGGCTTCATCTCGAACGCGATGGGATTGTTCGCCGAGTCGCGCCAGCCCGTCGGCGTGCGCGGCTTCGAGAGGAGCTCGGGCGCAGGGTTCCCGGGCGGCCCGCCGTCTTCGCTCGTGCTGCCGTCGCCTCCGCTGCTTCCTCCACCGTCGACCAGCACACCGGACGACGCGCCGACGTCACCACTCACCTCGAAGTCACCCAGGAGAGCCGTGCATCCCGACGACGTCGCGCACACACCCGCGAGACCGACGACGACGCCGACCGACAAGACATGGCGAAGCATGCCTCGACGATATCGCGGACCCACGCCCGATGCAGTCTTTCGTGCGGGCCGCCGCCCATGTCGGAGGAACGTCTACCGCGCGGCTGCCGTCTGGAGACCGGCTCCCCCCGGGCCCCCACGGAGCCTCACGCTCTCGGCGTCGACGGCCGATCGGAACGCGCGCGTCGCGGTCGGATCGAGCGGCCTCGGCGCTGCGAACACGGCGCGGATCGCCCCGTCCGGTGCGTAGGGAACGACGCCGAACCCGGATCGCGGCTGCCGTCGACCGCCGAGATCGCGCACGGCGTCCCGCCAGACCGCCTGTCGGACGACCGCCGGCAGGCGCAGGTATGCGTCCGGCGGAGGCGCGCCGACCTCCAGCACGAAGCCTTCGGGAAAGCCCGCGGCGTGCGCCGCGCGGAGCCGTGCGAGAGACGCGTCTTCGCCCGCGCGACCGAGCGCGCCCCGCGACGCGAGCGACGCGGCGATCTCGCCGCCCGTCCCACGCCCGAGGCTCTGCACCTTGCCGAGGAGGCCGCCCGTCCGCGCGAGCCACCACGCGAGCCCCTTGCCCGGCGCACGCTCGAACCAGAGCAGCTTGGCGCCGAGCCTCACGCACGCTCCTGCGCTCGCTCCCTGCCGCTCGAGCGCACGCGCGATCCGCAACGCGACGGGGCCTGCCTGCTGCGTGGCTCGCGCCTCCCAGACCTCCACCTCGCCCTTCGTCGCGCGCAGGACCCGGAGGAACACCGGCAGGCTCGCCGTCGCCTTCCCCTTCCCCGCGAACACGCGCGACGCCCGGCCGAGGACGAGGACGAGGTGGACGAGGATCGCGACCCACGGCCCGACGGCGACCGCCACCGTCCAGCCCTCCTCTCCGAGCACGTTCTCCGAGAGCGCGAGCCACACCACGACGAGCATCGCGACGCCGCTCGCGGCCTGATCGAGGAACGCTCCGTGCGCGAAGCCTCGCAGCTGGACGGCCGCCCACACGGAGGCGCCGAGCGTCGCCGGGACGAGCGCGAAGACCACCGGCTCCGCCGCGCCCCAGGAGACGAAGGACGTCACGACGAGGACCATCGCGCAGAATGCGCACGCCGCCACGACGAGCGATACCGCCACGAGACGCACCCCGAACGCGCGCGCGAGCTTCGCGGAGGCCTCGTCCTCGAGCCGCTTCCAGTCGTGATAGAAGACGCTCGCCCAGCTGGCCGCGACGACGAACAGCGGCCCCGCGAGGTGGAGCGAGAGCGCCAGCATGCGCACCTCGTCGTCCTCGCTCGCCGCCGCCGACGAGAGGGAAGGCACCACCGCGGCGAGCAGCACGACCGAGCCGAGGCGCGTGCCCAGGTTGGCGAGCGCGCCGAGCACGACGTCGCGCGCCGCCGGCCCTCGCACCGGGTGGGCGCTGCGGCTCGCGCGAGGGAGGAGCACGAGCCGGAGCGCCGGCGCAGGGATCCGCGAGATCCGGTATGCCCGCCGGATGTAGACGAACGAGATCGTCCGCGAGAGCGCCGTCGCGACCACGACCGCGAGCGGGAAGCTCCACGGCCCGACGAAGCGCCATCCGAGCCAGGTCGTGCCGAGGAGGGCGAGAGGCCCGACGAGGAACGTCGCCATCGGCCGGTACACGCGACCGTGCGCGAAGACGCCCGAGTAGAAGGTGCGTAGGAGGAGATCGATCGCGAGGCGCAGACCGACGGCGATACCGTACGCGACGAGCACCGGAGAGGTCCCGGCGTGCGTCCTCGAGAGCCAGGCTCCCTGCGCGATCGGCGCGACGACGCAGGCGATCGCCACCCACGTCACGCCGGTGAGCCATCGCCGGGTGAGAGCCGCCGCGGGCGAGCTCGGCCCGAGCTCACGGAGTCGGCGCCGGAGCGCCTCGCTCGCGCCCCAGAACAAAGCCTCGACGACGAGCGCCGCGTTCTGGAACGCGAGCGACGCGACGAGCGGACGCGCGCTGAAGAGCTCCACCAGCAACGTCAGCTCGACGAGATGGAGGAGCGTGCTCCAGAGCCGCGTCAGCACGAAGCCGGACAGGCGCTTGGCGGCGTAGGCCGTGAAGCGGCGCGCCAGGATCGCCTCCTCGACCGCATGGACGCGATCGGCCCGCGCGGCCCGCGTCGCGAGCCACGCGGAGAGAGCCGCCCTGCCGGTCACCCCCGCCGTCACGCGTCCGGCTCAGCGCGACGCGAAGCTCGCCACGAGCGCGTCGAGCTCGGCTCGCGCGGCCTTCACGCTCTTCACCGGGCCCGTCATCTTGAAGAAGTGGGGCATGTCCGGCGTCGCGACGATCGCGGCGAGGAGCGCCCACCCTGCTTGCGCCCCGGTGGCAGGACCCATGCCCATCCCGCCGTTGAACGTCCCCTCCACTTCGACGAGGGTGACCTCGAGCGCGCCGACCTTCTTCGTCGTGCGCTTCGCGGTCTTCTGCCCTTCGCCGTCGAACTGACCGATCCAGCGCTGCACGTTCGCGTCGACCGTGCCGCCGGCCTGCATGACGCTCATCTCGGCGTCCGCGGAGTCCCCCGGGGCGCGCGGGATCTTGTAGGTCGCGAGGCGCATCGAGCTCGCGTTCGGGACCGACTGCCAGCGGGCGGGCGTCTTCCACGCGAGCGACGGCGACTCGGCGCCTGCCCCTCCGTCCGCGCGCGGCGCGACGCCGGGGAGAGCCATCCCCGACCCGCCCGGTTCGATCGAGGGATGGCCGGAGGGGAGATCGGCGGTCGTCGCGTTGTCGGGGATCGGCGGCGCGCTCCGCGGCATCGGCGATGCGATCTCCGACGGCGGATCGGCCGCCGCCGTGATCGGCGCCGTAGAGGACACGGTCGACCCAGGAGGGGCGGAGGCGCGCCCCGCCGCGAACGCCCCCGCCGCGACGATGGCGGCGACGACGGCGACGGAGGGAAGGCCGAGCTTCACGTCGGTGCTCATGACGGCAGCGACCCTAGCACGCCCCCGTCACTGCGGCCTGCCGCCCGGCAAGCTCGTCGGGTTCGCGTTCCCCGGGCTCACCTGCTTGATGGAGTCCCAGAGGAGCTGCTTCGTGTAGGTCGGGTTGTGGACGCCGAGGTCCTTGCTCCGGGCGATGATGAAGTAGTTGTAGAGCGCACCCGCCGTGGCCGCGTCGAGCACCTGGTTCGCGCCGCCTGGGCCGCTCCCCGGCCGCGACTTGTCGAGGTGGAACTGGCCGTCGCCGATGGCGTCCGGATCGAGCGCGCCGTACGGCGCGGCCTCTGCGCGCGTGAGGAGCCCGCGCTCGTCGAGGAGCGTCTGGAGCTCGGTGAGCGCCTTCCGGACGAGCGTGCGCCCGCCCTGCACGTCGAAGTCGGAGCCCGTGTAGCTCGTGTGGCACGAGCGGCAGAACTCGACGGTCGGCTTCATCGTGTGGTCGGGG
The DNA here is from genome assembly GCA_022842465.1 of Polyangiaceae bacterium. GTDB lineage: Bacteria > Myxococcota_A > Polyangia > Polyangiales > Polyangiaceae > Labilithrix. The sequence goes on from JALHPN010000022.1 coordinate 40,767, forward strand.
ACGTCGCCGTTCGCCTTCACCGGCCGCATGTGGCAGGCGACGCACGCGTCGGCCATCCGCGGATCGGTGACGTGCGCGGACGACGAGTACGTCTGACCCGCGAAGTGGTAGCCGCCCTTCGCGGAGTACACGTCCGCGACGGGCCCCTCGTGCGGACCCCAGCGATAGTTCGAGATGGTGTTCGAGGCGCCGACGTAGAACGTCACGTCCTTGCGCGACTTGTGGCAGAAGACGCAGACGTTGCCGCGGCGGTAGGAGACCGACTGCCCCGTGGTCTGGGTGGCAGAGGCCTCGCTCTTCTCGACGATCGCGGTGTCGTTGACGCCGCCGGGCACGCGGACGGGCGCGGAGCCTGCCGTGTACTTGCCCGTGACGTGAGGGTCGTTCGTGGTGTTGAAGTCGTGGCACGTCGAGCAGTGGATCTTCCCGATCGTCGTCGCGCCGCCGTAGCTGATCTCGTTCGTCGCGCCGTTCGCGGCGCGGTAGCTGATGTGGCCGTTCGGGACGCCCACCGCGACGCCGGCGTCCGGCGGGACGTTGTAGACGTTCGCGCGGCGTTGCTGGATGCCGTCCAGGGCGTGGCAGTTGCCGCAGGCGCCGCCGCCGATCTCGTTCTGCTGCGGATGGGAGTGGTTGCTGAAGCGCCACTGATCGACGACGCCGTTGAAGGTGTGACACGGGGTCGTGCAGGCGCTCGAGAGCGCGCCCGTACCCCCGTCGGGGGTCCCCGGGAGCCCGATCGGCCCCGTGGAGCCCACCGGCCCCGCGGGGCCGGGAGCGCCCACGGCGCCGGTCTCTCCCTTCTCACCGTCGCTCCCGCACGCGCCGACGACGAAGGCGCCGGCCGCGGAGACGGTGACGACGAGGAAGGCGGTGACGCGGGAGATGCGGATGTCTCTCATGGGGTAAGCTCCGGCCGCGGAACGCCTCTTGCGGCGCGGCTCACGGGAATGGTTGCGAGCGACTTGCACGACCGAGGCCACGAGGACGGGGACCGCGGACGCGGGCCCCGGCGATACCATTCCCGGAGCGCGATCGCGGCCGGAATCCTCGCGCTCGCGGCGGCGACGGCGTGCGAGTCGTCCCCAGCGAGGGCACCGGAGCCGTCGTTCGCCGACGACGTCGGCCCGCTGCTCCGCGCAAGATGCGCGACGTGCCACGCAGGTTCTGCACCTCCCGGGGGCTTCCGCGCCGAGCGCTTCGTGGACGCGATCGCCTGCACGAAGGACGGGACCCCGTTCACGGCCGCGCTGGTCGACGCGCTCGCGAAGCCGCCGCACGTGGGGCTCGTCGACGAGGCCGGAGCCGCGCTCCTCGCGCGCTGGGTCGCCGCGGGCGCCCCCTCGACGCGGGGCGGGGTCCATCCCACGTCGTTCGCCGATCCGCGGTCCCCCTCCGGGCACGGGGCGTTCCTCCGCGCGCGCGCCTATCGCCCGATGACCGACGCCGGCGATCGGGATGCGTGCGCGACCTGCCACGACGGGGCCGGAGCAGGGCCGAGCCGGACGACGACGACGGCCCCCGGCGCGACGTCCTGCGCGACCTGCCACGACGAGCCCGGCGGCGCCTTCGCGTGCACGACCTGTCACGGCGCGCGCGGACGCGCGTTTCCTCCTCGCGACCCCTGTTTCCACCCCGACGCTCGCCGATCGGACGCTCACGCGGCCCACGCGGCTCCGAGCGCTTCGCGATCGGTCCCGATCGACTGCGGAGCCTGTCATCCGTCGCCGGCGTTCGGCTCGCTCACGGCGCCTCACGTCGACGGCGTCCTCTCCGTGTGGCTGGATCCCGGCGCAGCGGGCCTCCGTTCGACGTGGGACGAGCGCACGAAGACCTGCACCGGCACGTGCCACGCGCGCGGAGGGGCGCGGCCCACCCCCTCCTGGACCGACGGCACGAAGGCGACCTGCAACGACTGCCACGCGTCACCGCCGCCGGCGCACTACGGGGGCGCGTGCACGAGCTGCCATCGCGAGGCGGACGCGACGGGGACCGCGCTCGTCATGCCGCGCCTCCACGTGAACGGACGCGTGGACCTGGGCGACGGCTCCGGCGCATGCGGCGCGTGTCACGGTCGCGGCGCCGATCCCTGGCCGGAGACGGGCGCGCACGCCGCCCACGCGTCCCCTCGGGCGTCGCGCCCGGTCCCGTGCGAAACGTGCCACGAGGTTCCCTCGGCGAACGCTCATCCCGTCGGGCGCGGCGGCGCGGTCGTCCGCTTCGCGGGCCTCGCGACGAGCGGAGCCCGCCGCGCGATCTGGGACCCCGGTACGCGGAGCTGCGCCGGTACCTACTGCCACGAGCACGCCGGCGGCAGCGCGACCGCGCCCCGCTGGGAGGACGGGCCCGCCGCGGTCGCCTCCTGCGGCTCGTGCCACGCGTCGCCGCCACGCCTGCCCCACGTCCAGGACACGCGCTGCGGCTCGGCGGGCTGTCACGAGGCGCTCGACGTGAAGAAGGTCCACGTCGACGGGAAAGTGGATCGCCTCGGCCCCTGACGGAGGGCCTCGGCGCACTTCAGCGCTGGAACATGTGGCACCCCTTGCACGAGCTCGCCTCGGGCTGGTGCCCTCTCCGTGTCGTGTGACACGTCGTCGTGCACGTCGCGCGATCCGAGCGCGGCGGCGCGTGGGACGTGTGACAGCTCGCGCAGTCCTTCGCGTGGGCGGCGACGCCGTGGAGGCCGGGGAGCTTCGAAGGCGCGTGGCACGTCGTGCACGCCGGGGGCGAAGCGACGCCCCGCGGACCGTGAGGGCGATGGCACGACGCGCAGCCCTGCGCGATCGCGGCGTGGGGCCCCGCGCTCTTCGTCGCGTGGCATTGCGTGCACGTCGCGCTCTTCTCGAGGAGCTTTCCCGAGTGGGTCTCGTGGCAGCTCCCGCACGCCGTGTGGCCACGGGGGGCAGTCGACGCCTCGGCGGCGTGACAGCTCGCGCACGTAGGCGTGCGGGCGGGCGCGTGGGCGTCGCCGTGGCAGGAGAGGCAGGCGGCGTGACCGTGAGCGGCGTTCGACGACGTCGTCATCGTCCGCGCCTTCGCCGCGACTCCGGGATGACAGCGGGCGCACGTCGACGCGCGCTCCGCAGGGGACGCCTTCACGCCTGGAAGCCGGACGTCGTGCGGGGCGTGACACGACGTGCACGTGACGCCCTTCGCGTGGGAGGGCCCGGTGTGACATCCCGTGCACGTCGCCGAAGCGGTCGACGCGGTGACAGCTCCTCCTCGGTGCGGTGCATGGCACCCCGTGCACGTCGACGGGGCGCCGCTCTTCGTCCGTGCCGCAGGGTGCGACGAGCGGACGTCCGCATGGCACGTCGCGCACGCCGCCTCGGGTCGCGCGCCACGCGCGTGCGGATCGTGACACGTCGTGCACGCGGCGTGGGCCTTCGTCGCCATGGCGCCTGCTGGCTCGTGCCCTGCGTGACAAGCCGCGCACGAGCCCTTCGCGGTGATTCCGTCCCGCCGGTCCTTCGCGTGCGGCGCATGACAGGTCGTACAGGTCGTGTGCGCGTCCGAGGTCTGCTTCCCCGCGTGGCAGCTCGAGCACGACGTCGCGGAGACGGCGCGCGCATCGTGCGGCACGTGGCACGTGACGCAGGCATCGTGCGCGGCCACCTTCGCGGCGCGGGGCGCCCCTCCTCCCTCGGCGTGACACGTCGCGCAGGCGTCTCGCGCCGTCGCTGCGGACTCGTGCGGCGCGTGGCACAGCGCGCACGTCGCCGTGCCCGAGCCGGCTCCGTGGCGCGCCTCCACCGTCGTATGGCACGACACGCAGTCCGGCACGCGCAAGCGAGCCCCTTGCTCCGCGTGGACGTCGTGGCACGCCGCACATGCTGCGGCCGGCTGGACGTGGCTCGCGAGCGTGCTCGCGTGACAGCTCGCGCACGTCGCCCCTTCTGCCCCGCCGTCGGGTCCTCCGGCGAACGCGTGGCAGGTGAGGCAGGTCGTCGGCGTCGCGGTCGATCCCTGGTGCGCGTGCGCTGCTGCCTTCGCGTGGCAGCCGCTGCACGTGCCATCCCCTGGCTTCGACGTGAACGTTCCCGCGTCACCGTGGCAGGACGCGCACGCGACCAAGCCCCCCTTCGTATGCACTTCGTGCATCGAGGCCATGCGCGCCGTGCGCCACGTCGTGGGGACGTGCTCCGTCGGCGGTGTGAGCGGCTCACGCCGCGACACGAGGAGCGCGAGCGCGGCGGCAGACGCCAGCGCGACGAGGAGCAGGAGGAGCAGACGTCGCCGCGTCATGGCAGGCCGTGGCACGCCCTGCACGGCTCGTCGCGCCGAGGGTCGAGCGCGCTCGCGAAACCGCGTCCGTGCGGGTTTCCTCCCGGTCCGCCGACGCGATGGCACCCGACGCACAGCGCCTCGCCGCTTCCGCCGTGACAGCTCGCGCACGAGCCCGGATCGCGCCGCGCCGCGCGACCGTGCTCGCCGGCGCTGGCCCGCACCCAGCCCGCGGGGTGAGGGCTCCTCGCCGGTCCGAGCGGAGACGCGGCCGACGTGCGTCGGTCGTCGTGGCAGTCCTTGCAGAACCGCTCCTCGGCATGACACGTCGTGCAGAGTCCGGGGTTCGCGCGCGACTCCTCCGCGTGCCGCATGCGGAAGCCAGCGCGGTGCAGGCTCCGCATGCCGGTGAGCTCCGGCCTCCCGAGCGCCAGCTTCCACGGCAACGCGGCCGTCGTGACACCGTGACATGCCACGCACGACGACTCCGTGTGGCACGTCGCGCAGAGGTCTCGCGACGACGCGGCCCGCACGCCGTGCTCGCGCACGAAGTCACCCTCGTGCACGACGTGGCTCGACGGCCGGACGAGCTCGCCCGGGAGGTCGACGTGGCACGACGCGCAGTCGCGCACCGCCCACGCGTCCTTGTGCTCGTGACATCCGAAGCACTGCGCCATCGTCGGCCGCAGCGTCGTCTGCACGCGCTCACCGGCCGCGGCGTGGCAGGGCACGCACTGACCGCCGAGCTTCGGGACGTGGCGGTCGTGCGCGAAGCGGAGGTGTTTCTTCGCGAGCTCGTTCTCGTCGCGCACGTGCCGCTGGCCGTGACAGCCGCTGCAGGCGCGCGCGTCGTGCGGCTTCGCATGGCAGGACGAGGACGTGCAGGAAGCCGTCGTCGGGAGGTGGAGATCACCGTCGTCGCCCGCACGCGCGATGCCCTCGTGGCACGTCGTGCAGGCGATGCCTCGGATCGAATGTGCGCGGTGCTCGAACGGTCGCTCCGCGTCGCGCGGCGTGATCCCGAGGAGACCCGCGCATGCGCCGAGGCACAGCGCCAGGACGAGGACGGCGAGCCGGAGCTTCACCGCGTCCCCCAGGCCCACGACGCGCGCACGAGCGCCGTCGTCCGGCGGCTGCCGTCGGGGCCGCTCGAGGCCTCCACCGCGCCGGCGAGATCCCATCCGGACGAGAGACGCCAGGCGATCGAGCCGAGCGCCCACGGCCAGATCGTGTCGCGGTCTCGCAGATCGGCGGTCCGCGGCTCGGGCCGAACGAGCTCCAGCTCCGTGCCGAGCCGCACGCGGGAGGAGAGCGGGACGTAGACGATGGCGCGCACGCCGTTCCACCGCGCATCACGGATGTCGACGCGGCGCACCTCGAGGGCCACGGTCGCGTCGCCGTCGTCGTCGAGCGCGAGCACCGCGCGGCCCGTCCCCTGCCCTCCCCACTCGGCGCCCTGGACCTGCGCGCCTCCCGTCCCCACGAGATCGAGCCGCGGGAACGCGCGCCATCGGACCGTGGCGCCGGTCGTGGTCGAAGCGAAGTCGCCGAGGACGGAGAAGAGCGACGTGCTCGGGAGGAGGCGACCCGGAGAGCGGTGCGTCGTGAACCCTTCGACGCGGACGCTGCCCTGCCGCATCGTCGGGCTCGTCTGCGTGCTCACCGACGCGAGCGCGTCCGTGAGGCCGTAGGAGAGGAGATCGAACGAGGCCCGTGCCGCGGCCGTCACCCGCGGAGAAGGCGTGAACGCAGCGTCGAGCCCGACCTCCTCGTCCGCCGGCCTCCCTGCCGTCCTTCGCTGCTGGTACGCGCCGCCGACCACGAAGACGTCCCGCACCACCTGCGCGACGCGCCCGCCTGCGGCCCAGTCGAACGACGTCCAGCCGAAGCGCGGGACGACGGGCGCGCCCGCGAAGGCCTCCACGACCGTGCCCGTCGGCAGGCGCGCGAGCCCTCGGGCTCCGTCGAGATGAAGCGGACGCACCGCGCCCATCGTGACGAGGAGCCGTCCGGCGCGCACCTCCGAGCCCGACGCGACGTCGCGCATGCGGACGGAGAGCGTGAGGACGTCGCCGGTCAGCTCCGGCGCGCCCGTGCCGCCGACGGGGGAGGACGCGCCCCCGAGCCACGTCACGGTCTCGGCGTCGATCCACGGCGACCGCCGGTCCTCCCCTCGAAGGACGACGAGGCCCACCGGCGACGGTGTCTGCGCAAACGCGTCGCCACGAAGGCGCAAACCCTGCGCCTTCGACGAGCGCGTCGCGGCGGCGAGAGCAGCACAAACCAGCACGGCGCTGATCTTGCTGCCTTTCGCGTCGACTCGCCGCGACCGCGCGTAGACTCCGCGCAGACGGGACGAAGTGAGAGGACGATGACGTCGGGACACGCTTTCGGATGGTTGGAGGGGATGGCCGTCGCGAGCGCGGCCGTCGCGGCAGGCCTCCTCCTCTTGCATCTCGTGCGCCGCCCCGCGCTCGACGGTTCGGCGAAGATCCGCCTGCTCCTCGGGCTCGGCGTCTTTCCCATCTCCGCCGCGCTCTCCGCCAACGTGGCCGGCTTCAAGGCGACGCAGTCGCGGACCTTCTGCGGGTCTTGCCATGTGATGACGCCGCATGCAGACGACTCCGTGGACCGTACGAGTACCTCGCTCTCGGCCCTTCATGCGAGAAACCCGTTCTTCGGCGCGGACAACTGCTACGCGTGCCACCAGGACTACGGGATGTATGGCTACGTCGCGACCAAGATGGGCGGCATGGGTCACGTCTGGTACTACCTGACCGAGTACCACGACATGCCGCTCGAGAGGTCGCGTCACGCGATCCGGATCCGGGCGCCGCTCCCGAACGACAACTGCATGGGCTGCCACACGTCGACGGCTCCGGGCTGGCTGGCCGTCTCCGACCATGCCTCTTCGCTCGAAGGCGTCCGGAGCGGCCGGACGTCGTGCGCGAGCCCGGGCTGCCACGGGTACGCGCACCCCCTGACGAAGGTCGGGAAGGAGCTCGCTCCGTGAAGCTCCCGAGGCTCCCGTCGAACGAGGCGCTCGTGCGCGTCGCCTGCGTGCTCGCGCTCGTCGCGCTGCCGCTCATGGTCTGGTCCGTCTTCGTCCCGACGGTATGGCCGGTGATGATCGCGCTGTCGCTCGGTCAGGGGATCGGCACGCTCTCCTTCGTGCTCTTCCTCTTCGTCGTCGCACGGGACTTGCGCGTGAAGGACACGCTCCGGAACGACTGAGGCTCAGCGCCCGCGGAGCGCGCGCAAGCTCGTCTGCTGCTCGAGCGTGAGGAGGTTCTTCACGCGGACGAGCATCCCGAGATGCGCGGCCTTGATCGCGTTCTCGCGCTTCATCAGGTCGGCGGCGACCGCGGCGACCTTCCCCTCGTCGACCTTCGGGCCGTCGAGGAGAACGGTGAGCTTCTCCTTCTCACGCGCGAGCTCCCACTGGAGACGGAGCATGTCCTTCTGCCCCTTCTCCACCTCCTTCTGGATCGCGGCGAGCTGCTCGGGACCGAGCGCGATCGCGAGCTGGTGCTCCATGACGAGCTCGGGAGGGTAGACGCGCGCCTCGATCGCCCCGAGGGGCTCCGGGGTCGCGCGCGCGCCGGCGTCGAGAGTCGGCCCCAGGGAGAGGGAGGATGGGCTCCGCGCGAGGGGGACGTCGCCCGGCGTGAGACGCACGGCGCCGTCGTCTGCGACGGAGTCGCCTGGGAGCGGCGGGGCTTCGCGCTTCGCGCAGGCGGCGAGCGAGCTGGCGAGGGCGAGGGCGAGGGCGAGGGCGGACGCGCGGCGTGAGCGCGAGAAACGGACGATCATCGGGAAGGCTCCGCGAGCAGGAAGTCGAGCGACGGGGACGAGGAGACGAAGGCGCGGGAGGGCGCATCGAGCAGAAAGTCCAGAGGCGCGAGGTCGTCGGGCGCGACGGTCGGTGCGACGGCGACGGCTTCGAAGGCCGTGGGCGCTGCGGTGGCGGACGCGGCGACCGGTGGTGGTGCGCCGGCCGACCTGCTCGCGACGGGCGCGCTCGACATCGTGGTCTCGCCACACCAGAGGGCGAACACGCCGGCCGCCACGGCGATGGCGCCGATCGCCGGGGCGATGGAGGAGAGGCGCGGCCTTCGCCTCGGGCGGGCGCGGACCGCGGCGAAGTCGGGCGCACGCGATGCGTCGTCCGCGCGGAGCGCCTGCATCGCCGCGCGCAGGCGAGCCTCGTCGTCCTGTTCCGTTCCCTTCATGCGCCCACCCCTCGTCGCTCGAGCGCAGCGAGCATGTTTGCCTTGCCGCGCTCGTAGTGTTGCCTCGCCGTTCCGAGCGACACGTCCATGATCAGCGCCGCCTCCGCGATGGTGAGCCCCTCGTAGAACACGAGATGGAGGACCTCGCGCTGTCGCTCGGGCAGCTTCGAGAGACACGCTGCGACCGCCTCCGCGGTCTCGCGGGCGACGGCAGGGTCCGGCGAGGAAGCCGCCTGGAGCTCCTCCGTCTCCGGCGCGTCCTTCCTCCTCAGGAGACCGATCGCCGCGAAGCGCCGCTGCTCCAGCGCCGTGAGCCGGACGACGCCGAAGAACCACGTCTTCAGGCTCGACCTGCCGTCGTGACGAGCACGCCCCGAGAGCGCCTTCACGTACGCCTGCTGCAGAGCGTCCTCCGCCTGATCGCGATCACGGCGACAGCACGCGAGCGCCCACCCCCAGCTCGCCGCATGCATCGCGGCGAGCTCGCGCTCGAGGGAATGGATGTCGGCGTCCGCCATCTCGCCGGGGACCGTCGCAGAGGCCTGGCCACGCGGTCAACTCACCGCGCGCATCGCGGCGATCTGGGCAAGGCGGCGGCGGCGCGCGATCACGATGACGAGGGCGAGGAGCGAGCCGATCGGGACGAGGATGGGCGCCGCCGCGGCGAACGCCATCGCGCCCCAGAGGAGGAGCGTCCCGCTCGCCTGGACGCCGCCGCGGAAGGCATGGGCGATCTTCGCGAGCGCCCCCACCTCGACCTCGGGCGTCACCGTCGTCGGAGTGCCGATGCTCACGGTCACGGTCGCCAGATCGATCTTCCCGTCGAGGGTTCGCTTCTGCGCATCGTACCGCTCGACCGTCTCGCGCACGCGCGCGAGCTCCTTCTCGACCTCGAGCACGTCGGAGATGCTCCCCGTCTTGTGCGCCATGATCTCGACGAGGCGCTTCTCCTGCGCTCGAGCGTTCCCGAGGCGCGCGTCGAGGTCGGCGCGTTGCTCGGTGACATCCTCGCTCTTCTCCGTGTCGGTCGTGATCTTCCCGAGGTCCGCCATCGCAGCACGGAGGCTCTTCGTGCGGTCGGCGGGGACGCGGAGGACGAGGCGCACGGAGCGCAGCTCGGCGCTACCCGACGCGCTCGCGTCCGCGACGAATCCGCCCGCACGCTCGACCTGCTCGCGGAGCTGAGCGGAGACGAGATCGGGGTTCTTCGCGGTCATCGTCAGCTCGACGGTGACGACCAGGGCACGCGCGGCGAGCGAGGGCCTGCCGCTGCCACCGCCAGGCGCGCCGTTCATCGCCTCGGCCGGGAGGACGGGAGGGCCGGACGCGGCAGACGCGGCCGCGAGCGGGGCGGACCGGGATGCGGCCGGCGCCTCGGACTTGGCGCACCCGGCTGCGAAGAGGACGAGCGCGAGCGCGGCGACGGCGTGGAGCGAGCGCGACGGACGGAGAGTCGACGTGGACATGTGCGGGGTCACCTCGGAGATGGGTGACGTGGACGCGAGCGCCATATGACGCGTCTCCGACGATTTCTCGAGGACGCCACAAACGTCGTGATGTTGGCCATTTGGAACCCACCCCGCGGCGGGAGCGCCACACCGGACACGGTATCGCCGCCGCGCGCGTCGGCCCTCCCCCCGACGGTACCGCCCGCGGCGCCGACGCCCGCGCCCCCCAACCCAGCCGGAGCGGCGATACCGTCCGAGCGAGCGAGGACGGGGCGGCGATACCGTGCGCGGGCGCGCCCGCGGGCGGCGCTGACGCGCGCAGAGAGCCGTCGGTCGGCGATACCGTCCGGTGGGCTCCCTGGGCGATGCGGTACGCGGCGGGGGGGGGCGGCGATACCGTTCCCGGGAGCCGCGCGGTCGGGCGTGGGGAGGCGGCGGCGGCGAGACCTCTGGGGTTCGCTCGCCCCACGTCGTCGACCACGACGTCGCCGTTTCCTGCGCGCAGGGGAGGCGCGGCGGGTCGGGCATGGAGTCTGCAATTCGCGACCGTGTGCGCATCGCCTCACGGCTCCTCGTTCTCGCCGCCGTCGCCGCGGTCTCGTGCGCGGAGGCGGAGGGGGGTGAGGGTGCTGCGTCGGGGGCGAGCCCGGTCGTGGGGGGGCGAGCCGATACGCGGTTTCCTGCGGTCGGATACCTCCTGAGGGATGGCAAGGCATCCTGCACCGGCACCCTCGTCGAGGCGAACGTGGTGCTGACGGCTGCGCACTGCGTGAGGGACACGAGCGGCATCGCGTTCGGCTGGGGCGGAGTCGAGGAGGGGAACCGCGCGCGCGTGCGTGCAGTCGCGAGCCATCCTCGCTACGCGCCCCCGCGGGCGAACGACGGCATGGGCGTCCAGAACTTCGACATCGCGCTCCTCGAGCTGGTGAGCGCGCCGCCGATCGAGCCGATGCCGATGGGGCCGCCGCCGCGAAGCGGCCCCGTGCTCGGCCTCGGGTACGGCACCGACACGTACGAGCGTGACGATGCTGGGACGTACCAGGCGAGCGGAGCGGGTCGCGAGCGGAAGTCGATCGAGGGCGCGGTGATCGGCATGAACGCGGTGGAGGTTCATGCCCGTTTCGACGGAACGGGGCAGCCCTGCTACGGCGACAGCGGCGGTCCGCTCGTCGCGAACGGCATCGTGGTCGGCACGCTGTCGAGGTTCGTCGGGACTCCGAGTTGCCGTCCCGCCTCGCGGACGTCGATGGCCTATACGCGCGTGGACGGCATGACTGCGTTCTTCGATGCCTCGAAGGCGTGCTTCAGGGCAGAGGACGTCGATGCCTGCCTGCGCGAAGAGCGACGGAGTCTCTGCGTTCCGGCGCGCGCTGCGAGCAGCTTCCCGCAGCACGTGGCGCCGATGACGGGCGACGGGCAGAGGGGTTCCGTCGACGTGACCGTCGGCGCGCTGCGGCGGCTCCTCCGCCTTCCGGCGTTCACGGAGAGCACGACAGTGTACTTCTTCGCTCAGGGTGACGCGCGCGCCGACGTCACGCGGGCGGGCGGCCCGGCGCTCGGCTTCGACCTCACCACCGTGGACGTCGAGCCCGGCGCTGCGCACGACGTCGTCGTGAAATCGTGCAGCGGGGAGCAGCAGCTCGTCACCGTCGCGTGGCAGCCCAGGAGCTGAGTCGCGCCGGCGCGCTTCATGTGAACGAGGTCGTGGTCAGCGATCGGCCGACGGGAGCTCGCGCAGCACCTGGGGGAGGATCGCGAGGGTCACGCGGTAGTTGGCGTTGTACGGGTCCATGTCGTCGAGCTGGGGCATGAGCGATTGGACCGACGAGATCCTCCCGAAGAGGTCGCGCTTCACGCGGATCCAGGGGGTCGCCATCCATTGGCGCGGAAAGCCGCGCGTGAGGTTCGCGTCGGAGACCATGAAGGGCTTGCGTGCGCCGCCTTCGCTCTCCGGGCGGTACCAGTTGTTGTGATAGATCCACACGGTCCCGTCGGGGTCGGTGTGACCGATGAAGCCGATGTGCTGGTCGCCCGGCTGCGAGAGGCTGACGTGCATGCCCGCGACGATGGTGCCCGCGGGGATGAGCCCGCCGTCGAGCTGGTTCAAGACGCCCGGCAGCTCTCGCTTCGTGCCGGGAAGGACGAGCGTGCGCCCGCCCGCGGCGGCGACGCTCCTCACGAGGTTCCGGACGCCCTCCTGGTCGTGATCGTAGATGCCCGCGAGGAAGAGGACCTTCGCGACGTTCGAGGCGCACATCCGCGCGAGCGGGTAACGCGGATCGCGATCCTGCACTCGCATCCAGTAGCGCGCGGCCTTCATCACCCTCTCGGACGTCGGCGTGAGGTGCTGGAATCGGAGCGATCCCAGCGACTCGTTCGCGGCGGCGGCCTGCTCCGGCCGCGTGACGCGCGTGAGCGGCTCCTCGAGCGTGCCGCTCTCACCGATGTCGTCGACGTCTTGCTCGGCGGCGCACCCGGAGGCGACGAGCGACAGAGAGGCGAGCGCGAACAGGAGCGAGGCGAGGCGGATGCGGCGGGCCACGGTGAAAGGTCAGCACGCGATGTGCCACACGCGACCACACACGCCAGCTGCGCCGCGGGCGGGAAATTCGACGGCGCGCTGCCTCCCGTAGGGATGGCGTGGATCCCGGCGCGCCCAGCCATGGGCGGGCCCGAGACCGGCCGGCCTACGCGTGGTAAGTCGACGGTCGGGTGACGACGCTCTCGTTCACGGCGGGGACCCTCGAGCTGCGCGACATCGCGCGCGACGACGCGCGGCTGCCACCCGGCTTCGTCTGGGACGAGCGGAGCGCGTCGTTCCGGGCGCCCGCCATCGCCTACGCCGAGACGGTCCTCGCCCTCCGTCGCGCCGGCGTCGCCTACGAAGACGAGGCGCGGCGCTACGCCGTGCTCGAGGCGGGCGCGCTCGTCCATCGCGCGCCGCGGCCTTATCAGGCCGAGGCGCTCGACGCCTGGAGCCGCGCGCGCGGACGCGGCGTCGTCGTGCTCCCGACCGGCGCTGGGAAGACCCACGTGGCCGTCCTCGCCATCGATCAGAAGCGGAGGAGCGCGCTGGTCGTCGCGCCGACGCTCGACCTCGTCCGCCAGTGGTACGACCTCCTCCGGGCGACGTTCGGCGTGCCGGTCGGGGTCGTCGGAGGCGGAGATCACGACGTCCAGCCGATCACGGTGACGACGTACGACTCGGCGTACCTCCACATGGAGCACCTCGGGTCGCGCTTCGGGCTCGTCGTCTTCGACGAGTGCCACCACCTCCCGAGCGCCACTTATGCCCTCGCCGCACGCCTCGCGATCGCGCCGTACCGACTCGGGCTCACCGCGACGCCGGAGCGCACGGACGGTCGCGATGCGCTCCTCGACGAGCTCGTCGGGCCCACCGTCTACCGCCGCGACATCGGGGAGCTCGCCGGCGAGTGGCTCTCCGAGTACGAGACCGTCCGCGTCGAGGTCGCGCTCACGCCCGCGGAGCGTGACGAGCACGACCGCGAGCGCGCCCTCTATCGCGAGTTCGTCTCGATGAACCACATCCGGATGTCGAGCCCGCGGGGGTTCGGCGAGTTCGTCATGCTCTCGTCGCGGAGCGAGGCAGGGCGACGCGCGATGAGAGCCTACCGGCGCCAGCGCGAGCTCGCTTTCGCCGCGAGCGGCAAGCTCGCGTACCTCGAGCACCTCGTCGACGAGCACCGGGAGGACCGCGCGATCGTCTTCACGCAGGACAACGCGACGGCGCACCACGTGTCGCGACGCTTCCTCGTCCCCGTCATCACCCACCAGACGAAGGTGACCGAGCGGAGCGCCATCCTCGCGTCGCTCGCCGCGGGAGAGGTGAACGCGATCGTGACGTCGAAGGTCCTCAACGAAGGCGTCGACGTCCAGGAGGCGAACGTCGCGGTCGTCCTCTCCGGGAGCGGCTCGGTCCGCGAGCACGTACAGCGCCTCGGACGCATCCTCCGGAAGCGAGAGGGCAAGCGCGCGGTGCTCTACGAGCTCGTCACCGCGGACACGGCGGAGACATTCACGAGCGAGCGCCGACGAGAGCACGATGCTTACCGCTGATCTCGTCGACGTCCGTCGAAAGGGGACCGAGCTGACGCTCCGGCCGCTCGATGCGCGCGCGTTCGAGGACGCCTTCGTGATCGCGCGCGCGCTCCTCGACGCGACGCGCGGGCTCGTCGGCGCGCGGCGCGAGGAGGTGGTCCGGGCATGGGAAGCGGCCGCCGGCGAGGACGGCGGGCCCGCCAAGCGAAAGATCGTCCTCGGACTCAGGAAGCTCGTCGAGGACGGATGCACCTTCGAGGCGGAGACGCCCGTCGACCCGGCGGCCATGCGCCTTTGCCTCTTCGTCCGGGCGGCGCGGGCGCGCCGCGAGCGCACGTTCGACCGGCGCGCGATCATCGAGGAGGTCGCGACCGAGCACGGCATCGCGCAGGCGGAGGTGGAGCGCGGCATGTTCGCCGATCTCCGCGGCGAGCACCTCCTCCGCGAGCCGCCGGCCTTCGGCCCCGACGAGCTCGTCCACGCCTTCGACCTCGGCCGCGCGCAGGCCGTGCTCCTCACCGCCGTCCGCGTGACGTGCGAGATCCGCGCGGCTTCGCCGGGGGCGCTCCGCGCGTTCTTCACGAAGCTGAAGTTCCACCAGCTGCTCTTCGAGGCGAAGCCGCTCGAGGACGGAGAAGGCTTCCGCGTCGTCGTCGACGGGCCGTTCTCGATGTTCGAGGCCTCGACGAAGTACGGCCTCCGGCTCGCGCTCCTCCTCCCCGCGCTCCGGGAGCTCGACGACTGGTCGCTCGTCGCCGAGGTCCGTTGGGGGAAGGAGCGAACGCCCCTCGTCTTCCGTCTCGACGCGACGGCACCGACCGTCACGCCGCGCAAGAGGAGCGGAGAGGACGACGTCCACCTCGGAGACGACGTCCGCGAGCTCCTCGCCGACCTCCGCAGGCTCGCGAAGGCGCCCTGGAAGGTGAAGCCGGCGACCGCGCTCCTCGATCTCCCCGGCGTCGGCGTCTGCGTGCCCGATCTCGTCCTCGAGCGGAAGGGCGAGCGCCCCGTCTACGTCGAGGTGCTCGGGTACTGGAGTCGTGACGCCGTCTGGAGGCGCGTCGAGCTGGCGCGAAAGGGGGTCGGCGAGCTCATGGTCTTCGCCGTGAGCTCGCGGCTCCGGGTCAGCGCCGAGGTCCTCACCGCCGAGGACGAGGCCGCGCTCTACGTCTACAAGGGCCGCATCGCGGCGCGGCCGCTCTTCGAGAAGGTCACCCTCCTCGCTCAGCGGTCTTCGCCGACCTCGGCTAGGAAGCGCGCCAGGAGCACCCCGTAGCGAGCTCGCGTCTCGGGGCGGATCGCCCCCGGGCTCGTCGCGACGGCGCGCGACAGCGCGTCGTGACAGGAGCAGGAGCCGGGCGGGTGATCGTGGAGGTCCTCGGCGGTGGCCGCGAGGAGGGCCATCGCCGCGCCAGTGGCGACCCGTCGGTCGTTCTCTCGCTTCGAGTCCGGCACCGACGTCGCGTCGACCTTGGTCGACACACGCCAGCCTTCACAGTCCGCGACGACGTAGCAGACGAGCGCGGCGCAGAGCTCGGCCTCGCGCGCGACACGCGCCTCGGGCATAGCGGTCTGCCCGAGGATGTCGCCGCCGACGAGCCGGTGCATGTGCGCCTCCGCCGCGGTCGACCAGCTCGGCCCCTCGACGCAGACGTACGTTCCCCGCGGATGCACCGACCGCGTGCTCACGCCGGTCGTACCGAGGGCCCTTGCGCGAAGCGATTCGCAGTAGGGGCGCGCCATCTCGACGTGGACGGAGATCCCTTCGTCGAAGAAGGTCGTCGCGCGACGCGTCGTGCGATCGATGACCTGATCCGCGATGACGAGGTCACCTGGACGGATCTCGTCTCGGAGCGACCGCACCTCGTCGAACGCGAGCACGTGCGTGACGCCGACCTGCTTCAGCGCGTAGACGTTCGCGCGGGACGGCACGCGCGAGGGCGGGATGTCGTTTTCGTCGCCGTGGCGCGCGAGGACGGCCACCCGGCTCTCGCCGACCCGGACGATGCGGACGTGACTCGAGGGAGAGCCGAACGGCGTGTCGAGGACGAGCTCCTCGGTGACCGCAGCCCCGACGAGCGCTTCGCCGACTCCGGGCCCTGCGAGGATGCCGAGCATGGCTTGGGCGTATCACGGTGAAGCGGCCCGGTCAGGCCTCTCGTCCGCGGCGAAGAGGCCACCGCGGCGTGAGACCGCGTGGTCCTTCCACTCGGTTTGGTGCGACGTCGCACGGACGTTGCTAGAGAGGTCGAGGATGCAGGGCGACATCTCCTTCGAGCGCGCGGTCGCGGTCCCCGGCGAGCCCCAGGGCGTGCGGATGTCGAACGGTGAGGTCGAGCTCGTGGTGGCGAGCTCCTTCGGCATCCGTGTGCTCCACTTCGCCTTCGCGGGCGGCGAGAACGTGCTCGGCTTCGTCGATCCGGCGACACAAGGTGTTCCGGTGACGGGCGGGACCTGGCACCTCTACGGCGGCCATCGCTTGTGGTCTGCACCGGAAGATCCCGCGCGGACCTACGCGCCCGACAACGTCCCCGTTCGCGTCGTGGAAGACGGCCGGTCGCTCCTCGTCGTCCAGCCCGTCGAGGCGAGCGGGCTCGTGAAGGAGATGCGCTTGACGCTGGCGCCCTCCGGCTCCGAGGTCGTGGTCGAGCATCGGATCACCAACGCCGCAGAGGCGCCGACGGAGCTCGCCGTGTGGAGCCTCTCGGTGATGGCGCCTCGCGGGACGGCCCTCGTGCCCCGCGCGCGGTTCGTGCCACACCCCGTCGGCCTCCTCCCCGTCTCGCGGGTGGTGCTCTGGCCGTACACGGACCTCTCCGACCCGCGCTACCGCTTCGGCGCGCGCCTGCTCCGTGTTCGTCAGGATCCGGACGCGCGCACGCCGCAGAAGATCGGCCTCTACGACGCCGAGCGTGGTTGGGCTGCGTACGTGCGGGGCGACGTCGTGTTCCTGAAGCGCTACCCGCTCCCGCGCCCGGAGGACGAGCACGTCGACCTCGGCTCGAACGTCGAGATCTTCACGGACGGAAGAATGCTCGAGCTCGAGACGCTCGGACCGCGCGTGCGGTTACGCCGCGGAGAGACCGCCGTTCACTCGGAGCGCTGGTCGCTCCACCGACTCGAGGTCCCGGACGACGACGCCGAGGTCGAGGCTGCCGTCGACGCCCTCGTCGCGAGCCTCACGCCCTTCGGCTGAGGCGACCAGGTGACGCGGGACGCGTCGTTAGCGGCCTTCCTCGCTCGTCCACCCGTCGCGCGCGGGGACCAGCACCCGGCCGCGCGGCCCGTACGACGCGACGATCCGTGCGCCGGCCGCGGCGGCCTTCTGCCGCCTCGTGAGCGCCACGATCGCGCCACCGAAGCCGCCGCCGGTCATCCGCGCGCCGATGACCTCGGGGTCCCCCTGCGCGAGCGCGACGAGCCGGTCGACGTCCGGCACCGTCACCTGGAAGTCGTCGCGGAGCGACGCATGCGACGCGTCCATGAGCTTCCCGAGCGCGGGCAGGTCCCCTTCTCGCATCGCTCGGACGGCGGCGAGGACACGCGCGTTCTCGCTCACGACGTGACGCGCGCGACGACCGATCGGCTCCTTCAGCGCCCCCGCGACCGCGGGATCGTCGATGTCGCGCAGCTCCTTCACGCCGAGGGCGGCAGCCGCGCGCTCGACCTCCGATCGCCGCGTGCGGTAGTCCCCCGCCGCGTGATCATGGGCGACCCCCGAGTCGATCACCAGGATCTCCGTATCGTCAGGGAGCGGCACGCGCTCGTACGCGAGCGTACGCGTGTCGAGGAAGAGCGCGGTCGTCGCGTCGGCGAGGCTCGACGCCATCTGGTCCATGATGCCGACCGGCGCCCCGACGAGCTCGTTCTCGGCCTTGCGACCGAGCTGCGCGATCGTCACGTCGTCGAGGGGGAAGCCGACCAGCGCGCGCAGACCGCGGAGGAGCGCCACCTCGAGCGCCGCGCTCGACGAGAGCCCTGCGCCGATCGGCACGTCCGACGCGACCGCGGCATCGAAGGCGGGGACGAGAACGCCCGTCTCGCGGAGCGCCTTGACCACCCCCTGGACGTAGTCGATCCACGTCCCCGTGCGCTCCTCGCGGCCGATCTCGAACATCGCCGGCGCTCTGCCCCCGTGATTCGCGCTCACGACGCGGCACACGCCGTCGCCGCCCGTCGCACGAGCGAGGGCGATCTCGGTTCGCTGCGGGATCGCCATCGGCAGGACGAAGCCGCCGCTGTAGTCGGTGTGCTCGCCGATCAGGTTCACCCGCCCCGGCGCTCGCTCGAGCACGTCGGGCGTCCGTCCGAAAGCGCGCTCGAAGACGGCTAGTGCGGCGCTGCTCGTGGCCATCGCCCCCTCCCTTCCGTCACTTCCGCGAGAGCGTGTAGGACTCCTGCCCGAGCTGCAGCGCGAGCGCGTCCTTCTCGACCGTGATGGGGAGCCCTCCGAGCGGCGGGTCGACGAAGAAGAGGCGCTCGGTACCGTCCTCGCTCTTCTCGTAGCCGAGCCGGCTCGACCACTCGCCGACGTCGACGGTCATGCGTTCGCCCTTCTTCGCGATCGTGAACGACCCGAGCTGAGCATGCTTCCACGTCCCGGCGATCTTCGTCACGAGCGCGTCCGGGATCGGCTTCGCGACGCGCTCGTGCTGGCGCTGCCACTCCTCCATGTCCTGACGGAGCGCGCGGTCGAGATCCTTCGTGGACAGCTCCTTGCCGTCGAAGACGAGCTCGACGAGGCGCTGCGTGATCGCGTCGACCAGCGCGCTGCCGGCGCCCGTCGAGTTCGTGAGCACGACGAGGCCGAGGTTCTTCTCCGGCAGGATCATGAACCGCGAGACGAAGCCGAAGGTGCCGCCGTCGTGGGTGACGACAGGAAGGCCGCGGTACGTGCTCGTCGCGAGGCCGAGCCCGTAGCCGCCCTTCGCGCCCACCTTCACCCGGGTCTTGCGGCGCTCGAGGACCGCCGCCTCGGAGAACGCCGTCTTCCCCTCCGGCGTCCTGCCCTTCCCGAGCTCGACGAGGGCGTAGCGCGCCATGTCGTGCGCCGTCGAGAAGATCGACCCGGCCGGCGCGACCGGTGCGACGAAGGACTCCATCGCGAGCGGCAGCGTGAGCGGCTCGTCGCGCGCGCCGATGAACGAGGCGCCGTGCGGCATCGCGAGGTTCTTCGCCGGCGTGACGCGGCCCTCGTCCCACGAGGCCGTCGTGTCGGTCATGCCCATCGGCGCGAAGACGTGCGCCTTCATCGCGGCGACATACGCGGCGCCGAGCGGCTTGCCGGGCTCCGCGACGCGCGCAGCGAGGAACCCGCCGAGAGCGGTCATCTGGTTCGAGTACTGGAACGTCTCCCCGAGCGCCGTCGTCGGCTTCACCTCGGCGAAGGCGTTGAAGGCCTCCTCCGGCCTCTTCGCCCCGTACTCGAAGACGAGATCGAGGTCGCGACGCGGCATGCCGGTGCACGCGCAGAACGTGTGCGCGAGCGTCAGCTTCTTCGTGGTCTCCGCGTCGCCCGTCTTGAACGTGGGGAGGAGCTCCGTGACGTGCGTGTCCCAGGACACCTTCTTCTCGTCGACGAGCTTGGCGAGGAGGAGCGTCGAGAGCGACTTCGTGACCGACCCGATCATGAAGCGCGTGCGCTCCGTGACGGCGTCCTTCTTCCCGAGCTCGCGGACGCCGTACCCCTTCTCGAGCACGATCTTCCCGTCCTGGACGACCGCGACCGCGACGCCGGGGACGTGCGTCTTCTCGCGCGCCGCGGCGACGAACGCCTCGAACGCCGCGAGCCTCTCACCGTCGAGCGCCCTCGCTGGCTTCGGCGAGAGGTCCTCCTCGACGACGCCCGGGACCTTCAGGCCGAGGACGATCTGCGCGACCTGCGCGCCCCGTCGGGCGAAGGCCGGCGCCTTGCCCTCGAGGAGGGCGGCCCAGACCTTGTCGCCGCGACGGCGCACGTTCATCGCGAGGACCCGGCCCTCGGAGGGCGGCGTCTCCCAGACCGTCTCGCCGACCTCGTCCCACCCAGCGACGTCGTTCTCGTGCACGGCACGGAGGACCTTCGGCGGCGCCGCGCGTCCGAGCTTCGCGAAGGCAGCCGCCATCGCGACGTCGGTCGAGGGCGCCTCGATCTCGAGCAGCGAGATCGTGATCTCGCGCTCCGGATCCTGGAAGGCGAGCCCGCTCTCGAGCTCCTTCAGCCACCACCCGGCGGGCACGCCGATCTTCGCGCCGCTCGGGAGCGGACGCTCGGCATCGGCCGTGAGCGCGACGAAGTCCGAACGACGCGACACGTCGGTCTTCGGCTTCGCTTCGGCCGCCTTCGGCGAGGTCGCCGGTGCGGCACCTCCGCCGCAAGCCGTCAGGCTCGCCGCGAGCAGGATCCCGAGGACGGGCGTGCACGTGTTCCGTAGGCCACTCATCGCGGCCGGACGTACCACATGTCAGGTCATGCGTCGGTCAGAAGGTGCCGACGAGGCTGAGACCGGCCTGCTGCGGTCCTGCCTCCGGGACCACGCGGGCGGTCGCCTTCTTCGAGGGCGCGACGCCGCGCGCGGACGACGTGTTGCTCGGCGCGGTGAGGTAGATGATCACACCCGCGGCGAGGGCGACGGTGCCGGACGACGCCGCGATGATCGCGTTCGTGGTGGAGCGCTTCGCGCGATCGTTCGCGGTCTCGACGCCCTCGGCGCACGGACCGTTGCACGTCGCCTGCTGGCTCTCGGTGAGCGCCTTTCCGCCGAAGTAGGCGCCAGCGCCGAGCCCGCCGACGCCGACGCCGGCGAGGACGAGACCGAACACGCGCTGCGCGCTGCCGCTGCTGCGCGCCTCGCCTTCCACGGGCGGAGGCTCGGTGAGCGGCGCCACGTTCACGGGCGCCCTCTTCTTCGGCGCGGGCTCCGGGGCGACGACGGAGGCGGGGGCGGCGGCGTCCTCGAGCTTGTCGATGACGATCTCGACCGTACCCGCCCCGCTGAGGCGGACGACGTACGACCGGGGGGCCTTGCCCTTCGCCGAGGCCTCGACCCGGTGCTCGCCGGGATCGACCGCGAACGGCGCGCCGAAGTCCTCCGGCGAGATCTTCGCGCCGTCGACCTTGACGGTGAGGTCCGTGAGCTCCTGCTTCGCGGCGCCGTCCTTCGGCAGCCGGATGACGAGCTTCGAGAGGTTGGGCTCCATGAGGCGCGCGCGCTTCTCGGCGGCGGAGGCGAGGTCCTGACGGCCGACCTTCTTCCCCATCTTCGCCGCCTCGTCGAGCTCCGCCCACGCCGTGGCCGTCTTGCCCTGGCCCTCGTGGCAGAGCGCGAGCGCGAGGAGCGTCCCAGCGCCGGGATCGAGCCGCTGGCTCTCGGCGAGCTTCGGGCAGGCCTCGTCGTACTTCTTCGCGTCGAGGAGCGTCCGGGCCTCCTTGAAGAGCGCCTCCGCGCGCGGGCCAGGCTTCGCGGCGTCGTCGGCGTGAGCGACCCCCGGGACGAGGGCGACGGCGAGGGCGAGGGACGCGGACGCGGCGAGACGGGTCGTGAGCTTCATCGTGGTGGGCACCATGGTCGGCTTCGTGCGGTCAGCGACGATCATCGAGGAAACGGCGGAGGTCATCGTCGTGGGCCTTGGTGGTCTCGGGTTTCGGAGCGGCGTGAGCTTCGTTGGCGCGGTGGGCGGGGG
>JALHPN010000023.1 GCA_022842465.1 Polyangiaceae bacterium
CGTTCGCGTCCGCTGGCGCCGAGCGCGAGGGCGCCGCGTCGAGCACGACGCCGACGCACCCGCGCCTCACGTGGGCGGTCCCGGCGACCTCGCGGAGACGGAACGGCGGGTCGAGCGCCGCGAGCCGGGCGGCGAGGGGCCCCTGCGGGTCTCCCATCGCCTCCGCGAGCGTGACCGACGCGCTCGCGGCCTCCGTGACGAGCGTGAGGTGGACCTCGAGCGGTGTCGCTCCTTCGAGCGCGCCCTCGTAGACGACGCTCTCGATCGCGCGCGAGCCGTCCGCGTCGGCGAGCGCGTCCAGCGCCTTGCCCACGGGCCACTCGTCCGCCTTCGACACGGCCGCCCACGTCGCCTCCGCGAGCCCTCGCGGGCCGACGACGGAGAGCGCGACACGCCCCGGTCCCGCCGCGGCCTTCCGTGAAGACTCGAGCCGCGCAGCCGACAGCTCTGCGACGAGCCGCGGCGTGGAGGGAGGCGACGCGAAGGGCGACCCGATACAGCGCGCCCAGGTCGCGAGCGCGGGATCCCGGAGGGGCCGCGCTGCGAGCGCCGCGAGCTTCCGCTTCGCCGCGGCGACGTCCGCCTCCGTCACCGGCGCGAGGAGCGCCGTGCGGATCGCGTCGGCGGCGGAGGCCGCGTCGCGATCGCTCTGGGCGAGCACGGTCGCGCGCAAGCCGTCCCAGGACGGCACGACGGTCGGCGAGAGGGACGCGAGGCGCGCCTCGAGGAGGCCGGCGAGCGCGGTCGCGATCTCCGGCGCCTCCGCGGGAGTCGCGGCGATCCCCGCGGTGCTGATCGCGACCGCGACGGCAGCGGCGGGATCGCCGTCGCGCGCGACGAGGACGAGCGGGGGCTTGCCCTCCGCGATGCGGACGTCGGGCAGCGCCGCGCGCGCGGCGCTCTTCGGTGCCGCCGCCGGAGTCGTGCCTCCTCCGCACCCGAGCGCGAGCCCGAGGAGCGTCACGACGCCGCTCGCGCATCGGACGCGCATGCGCGTTCGCATACTAGAGCTCGATGTCGGAAGCCGAACGCGGCGCGAGCTGGTAGTTGCAGAAGAACGCGACGATGCCGGTCACGGACTTGAGGACGGTGTTCCTCGGGATCTCGAGCGCCTGGACGTTGGCGAGCGAGTTGACGAGGGTGGGCGGCTTCGGGAACGGCGCCTCACAGCCGTTCTCCGCGCCGGGGGCGGGCGGAAGGAGCTCGACGCCGAGGCGGCCGTTCCTCACGGACCTGGCCCCGACGATGTCCTGGACCGTGACGTTCCGGACGCGGACGAGCATGCCGTTCCACTGCTGGCCCTTCTCGAACGACGCGAGGTCGTTGATGTCGATCTCGCGCGGCTCGGGCGCCTGGTACTCGTAGCGGAAGGTCGCGATGGGCTGCGCGATCTGAGAGAGCGAGGAGCCGGGCGCGAAGCTCGCGGTGCCGATCGCGCTCACGCGCACGAAGGAGCCGCGGAGGTCGAGCACGTCGCCGACGCCGACCTTGAGGTTCCCGGGCACGAACGTCGGCGCGAAGAGGCTGATGCCGGAGTAGGGCTCGGTCGAGCCCATGTCCTGGACCCAGATCGTGCCGCGGCTCCGACCGTTCTCGGTCTCGTCGAAGGCATCGACGGCGACGACGACGGCGCCGCTGATGGCGACCTGCTCGTCGTTCTTGGCGCCGGTGGGGCTCGTGGGGTTCGCGACCTCGCGGATGCGACGGTCGGGGCCCTGGGGGATCGGCTGGCGGTTTCGGATCCCGACGTCGCCCTCCTCTTCGCCGCACGAGGCGAGGACGAGGGAGACGAGGAGGAACAGCGGCTTCCGGGACACCACGGGCTCACGCTTACCACAAAATGCCGGAGGCGCCGATGCGAGACCGGTCAGGCCTCCCATCCGCGCCTCCACGTGCCGGGCGGGTCGTCGCCGGCACGGCCAGGGTCTCGTCTCAGGCCGCGATCTTGCCGCCGCGGACGGCGAGGACCGACTCGAGGCGGGACTGGATCTTGTGCTTCTTCGAGTAGACCGTCTTGACGGAGATGTTCATCATCGTCGCGATGTCCTGCGGGTCCATCCCCTCGCCGAAGTAGAGGGCCGCGAAGGTGCGGTCCTTCTCGCTGAAGTCCTCGAGGGTCTTCTGCGCGATGGCGTGGCGCTCGTGCTCGCTCGTGAGCTCGAACGGGTCGGGGAGATCGCACACGAGCTCCATCGCCTCGCTGATGCACTCCTTCTGCGGCTCGCGCTTCAGCGAGCGGAGGTAGTCGTAGGCCGCGTTGATCGCGAGGAGGCCGATCCAGCTCGAGAAGCGGTTGCCGCGCTCCGGATCGAACGTGCGGAGCTTGTGCATGTCGTTCGCGAGGAGGGAGACGTAGAGGGTCGCGTAGACCTCGCGGACGTCGTCCTGGCTCACGATCGAGGAGAAGCGGCGCGTCACCTTCGTGATGCAGCGGATGATGAGGCGATCGAAGCGGACCTGGAACGTGCGCCAGGCGGCGGGGTCGTTCGCCACCATTCCCGCGATCAGGACCTCGTCGGTCTCGAAGCGATCGGCGGTGATAGCGGGGAAGATGCCACTTTCGCGAACGTCGTTGCTCATGACCCTGAATCCTCCGAAGTGACGGGCGTAACGCCCGCCGGGTGAGCGGCCCGACCCGGCCGCGACGGAGAGGTATTGAGCATCCTGCGTGCCAGCCTCGAGCGTCGAGGTAGGTCTTTCGCAAAAGATTGATTTGCCTATGCAAAGTCGCTGTTACGCGTCGGCGGGAGTGTGGCCGTAACACCGTAACGTCGGCGTAACACCGTCTCTCGAAGCGTAACGATCGACACTTCGTGCGTAACGCCCGGGGAGGCTCGTCGCGGGCGCGAGACGAGCCTGCGAGGCCCTCTCTGCTAGATACGGCGCCATGAGAGGCAAATTCCCGCTCGCCCTCCTCGTGGCGCTGGTCGCCGTGCCGGGGTGCGGCTCCGACAAGGGGGCCTTCCGTCCGCCGGTCGCGCCGGAGACGACGCGCGCCGACGTCCCGCGTGGGCGCGGCGCGGGCGACCTCGCGCGCGACGCCGACGCTCCGCGTGTCACGCCCGACCAGGTGGGCCTCGCGACGTGGTACGGCCACGCGTTCGCCGGGAAGAAGACCGCGAGCGGCGAGCGGTTCGACCCGCGCGGCTACACCGCCGCGCACCTCAAGCTGCCGTTCGGCACCTGGGTCGAGGTCCGCCGCGTCGACACGGGCCGCACGGTGCGCGTGCGGATCAACGATCGCGGCCCCCACGGCGACGCGCGGCGGATCGTCGACCTCTCCCAGCGCGCGGCCGAGGACCTCGGCGTGGTCCGCGACGGGCTCGCGCGCGTCGAGCTCCGCGTCGTCAGTGGCCCTTGAGCTGCGACGGCGCGCCCTTCCGCCCGGTTCGGGTGGTGCGATCGAGCGCCTCGCGCTCGAGGCCCGTCAGGATGTCCTGCCACTCGGAGACCGCGAGGTCGCGCTCGAGGACCACGTGGTACTGCTTCGCCTGCTCCGTCACGAGACGGCGAAGCTCGGGCTGGAGATCGACCGCCCACGCGTAGCTGCTCACCGCCGCGTAGAAGTTGGGCGGCGGCCGGCTCGCTCCGCCGCTCGACGTCGGCATCTCCTCGCCGGTCGCGAGCGCCTCGAGCTGCGCGTAGGACATCCCCCAGTGCGCCGCGACCTTGCGACGGAAGTCTTCCCCCGGCTGCCGTGTGGGCGCCGGCGACAGCATGTTGCTGAGATGTGCCCCAGAGACGCCGAGTCTCCTGGCGAGCCTGGCCTGCGCTCCACGAGGTGCCGCGGAGAGCTCCCCCCGGAGCCTTGCCAAGACGTACTCTTTCATCCTCTGGACGCGCTGCTGCTCGTCCTCGGCCACGTGAGTGGACCGGACCTTAGTGCGCGGATAGTTAGCGAGAGCTACTTTCTGCGGCGGCGCTCGGTGCGATCGAGAGGCCGCGCTTGCGCGCGTAGCCGTGGAAGCCGAGCGTAGCCATCGCCGTACGGTTACGCTCTCTCGCCGTGCGCTCGCTCGTGTTGGCCCTCGCATCCACCCTCGCGGTCGCGTCCGCCGCGGACGTCGTCCCCTCGTGCCGTGCGCGGAAGGTCGAGGCGCGCAGCCCCGGCGAGGACTGCGGGTTCGAAGGGCCTCGGCGCGAGCTTCGGTGCACCGCGCCTGCGGAGTGTCTCGACGTCGTCGAGGGAGGTAAGCAGTGCTCTCTCCCGTGCTCGACGGACGCCGAGTGCGAGCCGCTCGGGCGGAAGCTCTTCACGTGCTCGGGGACTCTGGTCTACGGCGGCGGGAGAGTGTGCGTCCTCCGTCGAGCGCCGTTCTGAACCCGCGCGCTCGCGGCTCTGCTCGAGATCGGCGTCGCGACGCGCGCGGACGACCTTTCCGGGACGCCCCATGACGAGCGAGCGACCGTGTCGCGACGAGGAGACGGCTGCTCGACGAGATCCACCTCCCGTAGTCGCGTGTTCACGTCGCGTCGGCGAACGCGCGATTCCCCTGCGTGACGGACGCCGCGTGGCGTTCCGCAGCGAACCGCGCGATCGACGTCAGAGTGGCAGGGGAAGGCTCCCGACGGCACCGATCGAGGGCCCTGCGCGCGGCCTCGTTCGACAAACTGGCATCCGCCGAGCTGGCGCGGGCCGTGCTCGGGCGCGGACCACCATGCCGAACACACCCCACGTCCTCACGGCCCTCGCGATCGCCGCGGGCCTCCTCGCCGCCGGGCCCGCCTCGGCCGCCTCCCTCGTAGTCGTCCGGGGCGACTCTCTCGAGCGCGTCGACGCTGCCGGCGCTCCGGCGCCGAAGCGTCCGTGGCTCCAGCGCGACGGCGTGAACCTGGACGATTGCCGTCTCGAGCAGCGGATCCGCTTCACGCTCGTCGCCACCGACCTCGCGCCGAACGGTGCCATCGAGGCATGGGCCTCGTACGACGGCGCGAGCTGCGTCGAGCAGACGGCGCGAGCCGGCGCGTCGGCGACGTGTTGGCGGGTCGCCTCCGGGATACCGCTGCAGCAGCAAACCCAGGTGGACGTGCCCGTCCGCACCATCGTCTCGGGCGCGCTCGATCCGCAGAACCCGCGCACCGACGCGAGCGTTTGCGGGACGCTCGACGAGTCTCGCCTCGCCGTCCACTTCCTCTACTTCGAGCCCGGGCAGCCGGCGACCGCGGCGACGACGTACTCGGTCGCGATCCCGGTCGACATGGTCGCCGGCCCGACGCCGACCGGACTCGTCGCCACGTCCGAGCCCGGCCGCGTCCGCGTCTCGTGGGCCCCACGCAATCGCGCGAACGAGCGGGTCGAGGTGCACTGTGCGCCCGTCTCTCACGTCGCGCCGACGGCGGAACCTGGCACGTGCGCGCCCCTCTTCACCCCCCGTTCGTCCCCCGACGAGATCATGTACGTGGTGAGCCCGCCCTGCGGCGTCGTCGGTGGTGCGCTCGACCCGACGGCCACCGTCGAGAGCTCGTCGTGGGGCCGGCTCGAGCCCGGCGTCGACCACGTGTTCTCCGTCCTCGCCGTGGATGCCTTCGGCAACGCGAGCGATCCTTCCGCTTCGGTCTGCGCGGCGGCCCACCCGCGCGAGGGTGACGGGGTGGAGGGTGTCGGCTGCGCCGTGTCCCGCGGCGGCGCAGGTGACGTCGGGCTCCTCGGCGCCGCTGCCGTCCTCGCCCTCGTCGCGGTCCGCCGTCGCCGCTGCGCCTAGCTCGACGACGCGCCACGGGGCACGCCTCGGGCGCCTGCGTCGTGGGCACGCGGTCAGCCAGAGCTGCGTCCTGGGGCGGTGCCGGGTGCGACGGGGAGGGCCGCGTGGTCGCGCGCGTAGCCGACGTAGAGCGCAGCCGCCTCGCGGATCTGCTCGAGATCGGCGTCGCGAAGCGCGCGCACGACCTTGCCCGGACGCCCCATCACGAGCGAGCGCGACGGGACGTGGAGGCCTGGCGGGACGAGCGCGCCTGCCGCGATGAAGCACTCGTCCTCGACCACGGCGCCGTCGAGCACGATGCTGCCCATGCCGACGAGGCACCGGCTCTTGATCGTGCAGCCGTGGAGGATCACGGCGTGGCCCACGGTCACGTCGTCTCCGACGGTCGTGCTCGCCTTGCCGCCGGTCACGTGGACGACCGTGTTGTCCTGGAGGTTCGTCCGGGCGCCGATCCGGATCGGGAAGACGTCGCCTCGGAGGACCGCGCCGTACCAGACGCTCGAGCCCTCGCCGAGCACGACGTCGCCGAGCACGGTCGCGTTGGGCGCGACGAACACGCCGGGCGGGACGGTCGGGGTGATGCCCTTGAAGGTGTGGAGCGGCATGGACGTCGAGCGTTCAGAGGACGAGCGGGAGCGCGCGGCGTCTCGGCGCAGCCGCGTTCGGCCGGGGTCGCGCGGGCAGCGAGGCGAGCGCGGCCGCGGTCGGTCGACCGAAGAGCGAGTGCTTGTTCGCGCGGAGGATCTCGACGTCGAGCACCTCGCCCACGATCGACACGCTCGCGGCCGTCTCGACGTGCACGATCTCGTTCCGCCTCGTGCGTCCCTCGACGAGCCCCTGCGTCTTGCTCGGCCCCTCGACGAGGACCGCCTGCGTCGTCCCCACGAGCGTCGCGAGGTGCGCGCGGGTGCAGCGCTCGGCGACGTCGAAGAGCCGTGCGAGTCGCTCGCTCTTCGTCGCCTCGCTCACGTCGTCCTCCAGCTTGAGCGCGGGCGTGAAGGGCCGCGGCGAGTACTTGAAGCCGAAGAGGCCGACGAACCCCACCTCGCGGACGAGGTCGAGCGTGGCCTCGAAGTCCTCCTCCGTCTCGCCCGGGAAGCCGACGATGACGTCCGTCGAGAGGGTGAGCCCCTTGCGCGCGGCGCGGAGGCGCGCCACGCGCTCGACGTACTCCGCGCGCTTGTAGCGGCGGATCATGCGCTTCAGCATGCGGTCGCTGCCCGACTGCACGGGCATGTGCACGTGCTCGGCGAGGACGTCGAGCTCGGCGTGCGCGCGGACGAGCGACGGCGTCAGGTGCCGAGGATGCGGGCTCGTGTACCGGAGGCGTACGAGGCCGGGCACGCGCTCGGCGACCGCGCGGAGCAGGGAAGGGAACTGGCTCTCGTCCGGGTCGTCGCTCTCCGGCGGCGGCAGCGCGGGGTCACGGAAGCTGTCGACGGTCTGTCCGAGCAGCGTGACCTCGCGGGCGCCCGCCTCGACCCAGCGGGCGATCTCGGAGACGATCTCGTCGCTCGGCCGGTAGCGCTCCGGGCCGCGCGTGTACGGGACGATGCAGAACGAGCAGCGCTCGTCGCACCCCTTCATCGTCGTCACGTAGACGCTGACGGGGGCCTCCCCCGCGCGCGGCGCGGCCGCGAGGAACCGCGGGGCGTCGAGGTCGAACACCGTCCGCGCGCGCGGCGGCGCGCCGGCCATCTGCTCGAGGGCGAGCGCCGGCAGCTCGGGGATGTTGTCCGGGCCGATGACGAGGTCGAGGTGCGGGACGCGCGCGAGGAGCCTCTCGCCCTCCTGCTGCGCGACGCAGCCGGCGACCGCGATCACGAGGCCCGGGTTCTTCTCCTTCAGCGGCGCGAGCTTGCCGACCTCGCTCCGGAGCTTCTGCTCGGCCTTCTCTCGGACGCTGCAGGTGTTGAGCACGATGAGGTCGACGTCCGCGCGCCGGTCGCTCGCGGGCTCGTCCGCCACGCACGTCCAGCCGTTCGCGCGGAGCACCTCCTCCATGCGATCGGAGTCGTGCGCGTTCATCTGGCACCCGAAGGTGTGGACGAGGTAGCGGCCGGCCAAAGCGCCGACCTCCTACCATTTCACGCGCCCCGGCGCCCGAAGTACGTCAGCCGCCCTTGGCGGGCTCCGGCTTCTCGGCCTCGGCGCGCGGCTCGACCTCGGCGCGGAGCATGGCGAGGAGCCGCTCGCGCTCCTCCCTCGGGACATGGCCCTCCCAGGCGAAGAGCACGCGGCCGTCCTTGCCGTAGAGGAGGACGCTCGACGTGTTCCGCGCGAGCTTGACCGCGCGCCGGAACGAGCCGTCCCAGTCGCAGTAGATCGTGGCGCCGATCTTCTTGGACTCGTCCTTGATCGCGTCCTTCACGAAGCCGCGCGCGGGCCAGAAATCGTATTGCTGGACGTCGGCGACGGGCACGAGGACCACGGACGAGCGATACCTGCCGCCGCCGGCCAGCTTCGCGAGGTCGTCCTTGAGGGCCACGTTCACCTTCGCCGACTCCTTGTCCTCGTAGAGAACGAGCGTGGGCTTGCCCTGCACGGCCTGGAGGTCGAAGGTGCGGTCGTTCGCGTCGACGACCCGCGCGGCCGGCTTCGCAGACCCGAGCGTGGGCGCCGCCTCGGCGAGGTTCGCGGTCCCGAGGACCCCGAGCGTGGCCGCAAGGACGAGACTTCTCAGGTTCGGGCTCATCGTCTTCCTCCTCTGCTCCGTCTCGCGGGCTCTCGCCCCGTGGGGTCTCCGACGTTGCCGCGGAGCCAGTCGCGGATCTGCGACTGCCACTCGTGCGCGTTTCCGAGCGCGACCATGCCGCCTGCCTCGAGGACGGCGGCCTGGAGCTGCGGCGCGGACGTCCCGCCGAGCACCCACGGCGTCCCGTTGCAGGCCTGACCGTACGCCCGCATCAGCGCGCGCGCCGTCTGCGGCACGACGCACGCGGACAAGCCGACGAGCCGCGGGCTCATGCTCGCGACGGCCTCGGCGATGGCCTGTGGGGGTGTCATCGCGCCGAGGACGACGACGCGAGCGCCGCTCGCCGCCAGCTTGAGCGCGGCGCCGAGCATGCCGAGCACGTGGAGCTCGCGATCGATGCACGCGAAGACGACGAGGGGGCCCTCGGGGCGTTCGAGCGTCCGGAGCGCGGCGCGCATCGCGTACTCGAGCCGCTCGGAGAGGAGGTGCTCCGCGGCGACGGTCAGCGTGCCGTCGTCCCACCGCTTGCCGATCTCGACGAGGAGCGGTGACACGACGCGCTCGTAGAGCGAGATGGCGTCGAGCAACATCGACAGTCGCGCGAGCTCCCGATCGATCGTCGCGGCGTCGAAGCGCTGCGCGGCCGAGAGGAGCCGTGCGCGCGCGAGGTCGACGCCGTCGACGTTCGAAGCGTCGGCGGGCGCGAGGTCTTGCGGGAGCGGCGGAGTCCCGCGAACGACGCGCGCGGCCTCGGCCGGCGACACGCCCTCTTCGACGAGGAGCCGCATCCGACGGATCTGCTCGACGTCCTCGGCATCGTAGAGGCGATAGGCGGACGCGGTCCGCCGCGGCACGGGGACCCCGTACCTCCGCTCCCACGCGCGCAAGGTCGCCGCCGGCACGCCGCTCAGCTCCGCCGCGACCTGGATGCGATATGGGCCGCCGCCGAGAGGCACGGACGGGCTGCCCCCGGCCTCGTAAGAGCCCGGGACCACGTTCGCGGAACGTCGAGGGGGTTGCGACATCCAAATGTTTGTCTAATGTTTGTTCCGACCTTGGGCAAGGGGTGTTCGCGATGAGCTCGATCGAGACCAACGAAAAGAGGCGTCCGCACGCGGTCGTCATCGGCGCCGGCTTCGGCGGGCTGGCCGCCGCCGTGCGCCTCGGCGCGCGTGGTTACCGCGTCACGGTGCTCGACCGGCTCGATGCCCCGGGCGGTCGCGCCTACGTACGTCGTCGCGGCGGATTCGTGTTCGATTCCGGGCCGACGGTCATCACCGCCCCCCATCTCTTCCAGGACCTCTGGGAGCTCTGCGGGAAGAAGATCGAGGACTACGTCGACCTGCGTCCCGTCTCGCCCTTCTATCGAATCCGGTTCGACGACGGGACGACGTTCGACTACACGGGCGACGCTGCGGCCATGCGGCGCGAGGTGGCGAAGCTCGCCCCGGGCGACGTCCACGGCTACGAGCAGTTCGTCCGCGCGAGCGAGGACATCTTCCGCGTCGGCTTCGAGAAGCTCGCCCACGTGCCCTTCGGCTCGTGGATGGACATGGCGCGCATCGTCCCCGAGATGGTGAAGCTCGGCAGCTTCCGCTCGGTCTACGGCATGGTGTCCCGCTACGTGAAGGACGACCGCCTCCGCCAGGTGTTCTCGTTCCACCCGCTCCTCGTCGGCGGCAACCCGTTCTCCACCACGTCGATCTACACCTTGATCGCGTTCCTCGAACGAAAGTGGGGGGTCCACTTCCCGATCGGCGGAACGGGCGCGCTCGTGAAGGGGCTCTGCGATCTCGTCGCCGACAACGGCGGCGAGGTCCGCTGTAACGCGGGCGTCCGGAAGATCCTGATCGAGGGCCGCCGTGCGACGGGAGTGCAGCTCGAGAGCGGCGAGGTCGTCACGGCCGACCTCGTGATCTCGAACGCCGACTCCGCCTGGACGTACCGCCATCTGATCGACGCGGAGCATCGCAAGAAGTGGACCGACAAGCGGATCGAGAGTCTGCGCTACTCGATGAGCCTCTTCGTCTGGTACTTCGGGACAAACCGGACCTACGAGGACGTCGCGCACCACACGATCATGCTGGGACCGCGGTACAAGGGACTCCTCGACGACATCTTCGAGAAGAAGGTCCTCGCGGAAGACTTCAGCTTGTACCTCCACCGCCCCACCGCGACGGATCCGGCCCTCGCCCCCGAGGGATGCGACAGCTTCTACGTCCTGTCGCCGGTGCCGCACCTCGAGAGCGGCGTCGACTGGTCGCGGCAGGCCGAGCCCTACCGGCGGAAGGTCGCCAAGCTCCTCGAAGAGACCGTGCTCCCCGGCCTCTCGGACGCGATCGTGGAGTCCGAGGTCCTCACGCCGCAAGGGTTCCAGGATGACCTCCTCTCCTTCCGCGGCGCCGCGTTCGGGGTGGAGCCGGTGCTCACGCAGAGCGCCTTCTTCCGCCCCCACAACAAGAGCGAGGACGTCGACAACCTCTTCCTCGTCGGAGCAGGCACGCATCCGGGCGCCGGTGTCCCCGGCGTCCTCTCGTCGGCGCGCGTCGTCGACGGGCTCGTCCCGCCCGCGTCCGAGTGGCCTCTCACCGGGGAGGGCGGGGCTCTCGCCGCCGCGGAGTGAGCGTGCTCGCCTCGTCCGACGCCGCGCGACGTGAGAGCGAGCTCCTCGAGCGCGTCCTCCGTGCGGGCTCGAAGAGCTTCCACCTCGCGTCGCGGGCGCTCCCTCGGCGCGTCCGCGCGCCTACCCTCGCGCTCTACGCCTTCTGCCGCATGGCAGACGACGAGGTCGACGAGCCGACGACGACCTCGGGGGCACGCGCGGGGGTCGAGACCGTGAAGCGGCGCATCGATCGTATCTACGCCTCGCGCGGGCTGGACGGCGTCGTCGAGCGGGCGTTCGCCGACGTCGTCGAGCGCTTCGCGATCCCGCGCGCGGTCGTCGACGCGCTGGCCGAGGGCATGGAGTGGGACGCGGAGGGCCGCACGTACCGCACCGTCGACGACGTGCGGGCGTACGGCGCGCGCGTCGCGGGGACGGTGGGCGTCATGATGACCCTCATCATGGGCGGCCGCGATCCCGACGTGCTCGCCCGCGCGTGCGACCTCGGCGTCGCGATGCAGCTCACGAACATCGCGCGCGACGTGGGCGAGGACGCGCGACGCGGGAGGATCTACCTGCCGACGGAGTGGCTCGACGCCGAAGGTGTGGACGTCGAAGCCTTCCTCCGGGCCCCGGAGCCTTCGCTCGGCGTGCGTCGCGTGACGGGAAAGCTCCTCGACCACGCCGAGGGCCTCTACGCGCGCTCGGACGACGGCGTCGCACATCTCCCTCCGGACTGCCGCATCGCGATCCGCGCCGCGCGCCTCGTCTACGCCGAGATCGGGCGCGTCGTTCGAGCGCGTGGTCTCGACGCCGTCACGTCTCGCGCGGTGGTCTCGGTGCCGCGGAAGATCTGGCTCCTCTGCTCCTCGCTCGGCGCCCGCTTCTGGCGCCCGGAGCCCCTCGAGGGAAGCCCGAGCCGCGAGGCCGGGCCGCTCGTGCGTACGGTGCCGCTCCTCGCGGCGTCGAGCGTCGGCCGCGCAGACGGCGGCGGCCTCGTCGCCGGGGGTCAGCGAGGGGGCTCGTGAGCGTCGATCGCGCACTGGCGGTCGTGCGCGAGCGCGGCGGGGACGAGCTCGCCGAGCGACTCTCCTTCCTCGACGCGCGCGCAGGAGCGTCGCGTCGCGTCGACGACGTCCTCGCGGCGCCCGACGCGGACGCGCGGCCGGAGGTCGACGTCGTCATGGCAGGCGGCGGTCTGAGCCTGCTCGTCGCCGCGGAGCTCGCGCGCCTCGGCGTGTCCGTCGTGGTGCTCGAGCGCGCGCGTGCCGGGGTCGCGCATCGCGAGTGGAACGCGAGCGATCGCGAGCTCCGTCCTCTGGTCGAGGCGGGCATCGTGTCCGAAGCGGAGCTCGAACGCCTCGTCGTCGCCCGATACGACGACGGCTTCTGCGCGTTCCACGGCGGACCGGCTCGCCACGTGAGAGGCGTGCTCGACCGCGCCGTGGACGCCGGGCCGCTCCTCGCCCGCGCCCGTGCGGTCTGCGAGGAGCGAGGGGTCCGGTTCCTGGACGGCGCCGAGGTCACGGGCGCGGCCGCGTCCGAGCACGCGGTGCGGGTCGCTCATCGCGGCGGAGAGGTCCTCGCGCGCGTCATGATCGACGCGCGTGGTGCGTCGAGCCCGTGGGCGTCGGCGGACCTCGTCTGTCCCACCGTGGGCGGCGTGATGCGCGGCCTTCGCGGGTGGGACCCGCGCGTCGGCGAGATCCTCGTCACGACGGAGGGGATCGAGGACGGGGTCCAGCACGTCTGGGAGGGCTTTCCAGGCCGCCCCGGCGCGCTCACCGTCTACCTCTTCTACTACGCGCGCGCCTCGGCGGTTCCGCCCGGGGCGCTCGCGCGCCTCTACGCGCGTTTCTTCGAGACGCTGCCGACGTACAAGGAGGGGGAGGGAGCGCTGGAGCGGCCGACCTTCGGCTACATCCCGGGCTGGTCGCGGCTCGTGCCCGGCCCTGCGTCCCCGTCGCCGCGCATCGTCCTCGTCGGGGACGCCGCCGCGCGGCACTCGCCGCTCACGTTCTGCGGTTTCGGCTCGATGCTCCGCTCCTTCCGCCCGGCCGCCGCGTCGATCGCGTCCGCGATCGACGCGAAGCGCGCGCCCTCCCGAGACGTCGTTCCGGAGGAGCCGGTGCATGCGTTCACGGGCGCGCTGGCGCGCCTGATGGCGTCGGGCGCGATGCGCGGCGAGGCCCTGAACGCCCTCCTCGATGCGGCGTTCGCGACGCTCGAGGAGATCGGGCAGGAGACCTACGCGGATCTGCTCGCGGATCGCATGAGCGCGCAGGACTTCATGAGCTTCCTCCTCAGGACGTCGGCGAAGCAGCCGAGCGTGTACGCCCACGTCCTCCACGGGCTCGGCCCTCTCGCGTCGGCGCGCTGGGGACTGCGCGTCGCGATGCGAGCCCGCGGCGCTTGAGCGCGAGGAGCTCCTCGGGGCCGCGGAAGAGGCCGTACGGAGCGGCGCCCTTCGCGTGATGGACGAGGTGCGCCGCGCGCACACGCTTGAAATACGGGAGCTTCGCGAGGAAGCCGACCGGGAGGCGCTCGTGCACGAGCCCGTCGTGGACGACGAGGTAGGCGAGGCCGAAGAGGGTCATCCCGGCGCCGATGCCGATGAGGATCGCGCCGCTCGGACGCGGCACGAGCTGACACCCGCCGATGACGAGCGCCATCGCGATGGGAGCATGGAGCGTGGAGAGGAGGTCGTTTCGTTCGAATCTGCCCGTTCTCGGGGCATGATGGGACGCGTGGATACCCCACATCGGTCCGTGCCAGATCCGTCCGTGGAGGACGCGCGCCCACGGCTCCATCAGGCACGCCGCGAGGGCGGCGCTCACGATCCCGAGCACGATCGAGATCGTCATGGGAGGCCCCTCTCGTGATTCCCGCCGCGAAGGGGAGGCTCTTCAGCGCGTGGTTCGCCCGCCACGCGCGGGGACGGATCACGTCGACGTTCGGCCGTGTCCTCGTCCGAGGCCGTGCCGAGGCCGGAGACGCGCTCGCGGAGGGGCCGATCCTCGGCGTCCTGAACCACTCGACATGGTGGGACGCGCTCGTGATCCTGTGGCTCAGCGAGGTCGTCCTCGGCGTCGACGGCTACGCGCTCATGGACGCGAAGAACCTCCGCCGCCTCCCGTTCTTCGCCCGCGTCGGCGCCTTCGGGGTCGATCTCGACGACCACGGCGACGGGGCTCGAGGGATCCGCTACGCCGTGCGCCTCCTGGATGCGCCGCGCCGGGCGGTGTGGGTGTTCCCCGAGGGCCGCGAACGCTCGCCGTTCGAGCCGCTCGAGCTCCAGCCCGGCGCCGCCGCGATCGCGCGCATCGCACGCCGGGCGAAGGTGATGCCCGTCGGCCTCCGCTACGTGTTCGGCGAGGGCGAGCGGCCCGACCTCTGGGTGTCGTTCGGGCCCGCCGAGGCCGGAGCGCGAACGGTGGAGGAGGGCCTGACGCAGCAGCGGCGCGCGCTCGAGATCGAGCTCGCGAGGATCGACCGCGCCATCGCCGCCCGCGACGCGAGCGGCTTCGCGGCTGTCCATGCCCACGCGCCGTCGGACCTCGGCCGCCTCGCGGAGCGCCTGCTCGCGCGGCTCTTCCCGCTCCGCGGGCTCGAGCAGAAGAGCGGCTGACGTCATCGCGCAGGCTCCACGAGCTTGCCACCCGCGCCGAGGAGGAGCTCGGTCCGGCGCCACGACACGCGACGGGACGCGAGCGCGCAGGCGAGGGCGCCGAGGAGCGCGACGTCGGCGACGAGCGCCTGGCCGGTCGCGAGGAGGGGCGCCGCGGAGAGGCCGGCGGCGAGCCTCGCGGCGACGGCGACGGCCACCCTGACGGCGACGCCGACCGCGGACGCGACGACGACGGTGGAGTCGGACCCGAGCGTGCCGAGGACCGCGGCGAGGAGGAGTACGGGCGCTGGCGCGAGCAGGAGCGGATAGGTGGCGAGCAGCGCCGTGCGCTGCGCCCGGACGACCTGGAGCCAGCGCACGTAGCGCGCATGCACGTCCGCGAGCGGGCGCTCGGCCGCACGAGATCGGGCGACGAGAGAGGAGGCGACGACGCGGAGCCCCCGCGCCTGGAGTCGGCGAGCGAGCTCCATGTCTTCGCCGAGATGCGTGCGGAGCGCGTCGAACCCGCCGACGGCTTCGAGCGCCTCGCGGCGGATCGCGAAGAGCTTGCCGACCATGCCGTTCGGATCGATGCCGGCGAGGAGCGGGAACGCGTGGAGCGACGCGTCGAGGACGGCGTGGGAGACCGCGTCGCCGGCGAGCGCGACCTCGCCGGCCTCGACCGGTGGCGCCCAGACCGCGCCGACGGTGGGGTCGTCGAGCTCCGCGACGAGCGCCGTCAGATCGACCCCCGCGAGATCGACGTCCGAGTCGGCGACGACGATGACGTCACGCCCCCGCGCGCCGCTCGCGAGCGCGAGCGCACGCGCGAGCTG
Source organism: Polyangiaceae bacterium (assembly GCA_022842465.1). GTDB lineage: Bacteria > Myxococcota_A > Polyangia > Polyangiales > Polyangiaceae > Labilithrix. The sequence goes on from JALHPN010000023.1 coordinate 15,443, forward strand.
GTCGACCTTGTGGTTCGGACCGACGGCGCGCGTCTCGACGAGGTTCGCCGTCAGACCGCGCTGGTGTAGGTCGAGCACGGCGATCCCGGCTGCCGGAGTCGCGAGGTCCGCGTACGTGCCGACCGCGAGCACGACGCTTCGCGCGCCGCCCGTCTCCGCGAGGCGGCCTGCGAGGTCCGGCTCGGCGCCGGCGCACGGGCGGAGGAGGACGACGTCGTCGAGCGACCTCGACGCTGGCGGCGCTCGCCGCGTGCGCAGGAGGAGCTTCGCGACGGCGAGCGACGCGCACGCGGTGTAGATCGCGACCCAGAGAGCCGTGACGAGGCCGATCACGGGGCTCCCTCGATGCGCATCCGGAAGGGGAGGAGGAGCTGCACCCAGCGTGACGAGAAGCGGTCGAGCGACACCGCCTCGTGCATGCCGACGGCAGGCCGCCCGCCGAGGGTGGTCCGTACGAGAGAGCGAGCGTAGAAGGGCCCGTCTTCGAGGGTGCGGAGGAGCTCGACCTCCGCGCCGCTCTCGGTGCGGAGCGTGCGCGGCAGGCCGAAGCGCGTGCGTCCGATGGAGCATTCCCCGCCCGTGACATAGGGCTCGGTCTCCCCGGAGCCGTGCACGAGGACGCCTCTCGCCCCCCGCGTGCCGTCTCGGTGGACGACGTCGTACGCGAGCGCGATGCGATCGTCGGTCGAGAGACGCGACCAGCTCCAGGACGCGAAGGCCGCCTCGAGGGGCTCGCGGCCGGCGTTCGCGTCGAAGTAGCCATGGCCCTCGAAGCGGAGGCGAGGCTCGGCGAAGTCGACGGCGATGCGCCCCACGGGGGCGTGCGGGAACCACTGGTGGCGGCCCCTGGGGTCGAGATCGACGACGGTGCTCGTCCGCACGTCGGGGCGGAAGCGGATCGTGCCGCGGAGCGGTCGCCCCCACGGAGCGGTGCGCTCGTCCACGAGCGCGACGAGCTCGTCCCCCTCCCACTGGAGTCGCGTCGCGCCGATCGCGAGGTCGTCCGGTCCCCGCAAGACCGACGCCTCGCACCGCTCCGTCATCGCCCAGCGCGATCGACGCTGGCCGTGCACGGCGACGTTCACCGCGGAGTAGTCGAGCGAGCGAACGCGCGCGTCCCCCCGGGCGCGAGCGCGGGCCCATCGCGGCGAGAAGACGTTGCCGAGCATCGCGATGAGGACGACGGCGCTCTTGCCGTCGTCGCTCACCCCGTCGAGGTAAAACCAGCCATAGCCACCGGTCTCGATCTCGCGGTCGAAGCGAGGTCTTCCCGGATGGCCTTCGCGGACAGACCGCCACTCAGCGTCGCCATCGGCACCCCCGGTCCCGGGTGCACGCTCCCGCCCGCGAGGTACAGGCCCGGGAGCTTCGTCCGCGAGGCCGGTCGCGCCAAGGGAGCGAAGGCCCCGTGCGCTGCCTCCCCGTAGATCGCCCCGCCCGTCCCGGGGGCCAGGTGCTCGAAGCGCGACGGCGACGTCACGACCGTCGCGCGAGGGCGGAGCGTGACCCCCGCGCGCGCGAGCACCTGCAGCATGCTCCTCTCGCATCTCTCGACCTCCTCGTTGCTGAGCGGCGCCCCGTCGGCGACGGCCGGCGCATTGACGATGACGAAGAAGCGCTCGTCCCCGCGTGGCTCCGCGTCAGGGACGTCCCATCCCGGTCGGTCCTCTGCGCAGAGGTAGACCGTCGGCTCCTCGGCGAGCACGCCGCGCCCGAACATCGCGTCGAACTCCGCGGGGTAGTCGCGCGAGAAGAAGACGTTGTGGTGGACGAGCGGGACGCCGGACGCGGTCCCGACGATCGCGAAGGTGAGCGCGGAGAGCGAGCGCTTGTCGCGCGCGACGGCCTTCACGGACGAGGCCGCCGCCCGCCCGAAGGCGCCCGAGGCGACGGTCGAGACGTCCGCATTGGCGAGCACGGCGCGCGCCGCGACGACCTCGCGTGCGCCCGTCGCGACGTCCTCCACGAGCACCCCGGTCGCGCGGCCGCCGTCGACGAGGATCTCGCGCACGCGCTGGCCGTAGCGGAGCTCTACGCCGAGGTCCCTGGCGAGGTCGGCGACGACCTCTGCGAGGCGGCTCATCCCGCCTTCGACCGTGCAGACGCCCTCGCGCTCGACGTGCGCGATGAGGTTGAAGGTCGCGGGGGCCTCGAACGGCGACGAGCCCACGTAGGTCGCGTAGCGACCGAAGAGGGCGACCAGGCGCGGGTCGTCGAAGTGGGCCTCGAGCGACCTCCACATCGTCCGGTGCGCGTCGATCCGGTGGAGCGCGCCGAGGCCCAGCCGCCCCGCCTTCGCGACGAGGCCGGCGAGGGATGGGCGCTCGGAGCAGAGGAAGGGCTCGCGGACGGTCTCTGCGATCCGTTGGCTGTAGGCGGCGAAGCGGCGGTAGCCGTCCGCGTCGCGCCGCGAGGCGAAGCGCTCGATCGCGGCGGCGGTGCGGTCGACGTCGGCGTAGAGGTCGAGGACCGCGCCGCCCGCGAAGCCATGTCGCGCCACGACGTCGGCGCGGTGGAGGCGAACGGCGTCCTCGAGCTTCCGTCCCGCGCGGGCGAAGAGCGCCTCGAACACCCACGGCATCGTCAGCACCGTGGGGCCGGCGTCCACGTCGCGTCCTGCCACCTGGACCGTGCGGGCCTTGCCTCCCGGTCGGCCCTCGCGCTCGAGGAGCACGACGTTCTCGCCCGCGACCGCGAGCTCGACCGCGGCGGCGAGCCCGCCGAACCCGGCGCCGACGACGATCACGGGTGCTCGAGACATCGACTCTCCTCCTGGCATTGCCCCGGATGTGCAGCAAGCGTCCAGGGTTGGTATTGACTTTAAGCAAACCTTGGACAAAGTCTAGTCACATGGTCGCCGCCCTGCGCGAATCCAGCCTCACCTTCGGAGACCCCTCACGCCTGGAGGGGACGCTTCGCGACGCGATCACGCGCCCCTCACGCGGTGGAGTGATGCCGCCGCCGAAGCTCGAAGCCGCGCTGTTGCACGCTGTGTTCCCGGGGGGCGCGCGGGTGCGGCCGAGGCTGCTCCTGGCGGTGACCCGCGCGGTGGGCGGGCAGGACGGACCGCTCGCCTACGCCGCCGCCGCTGCGGTCGAGCTGCTCCACTGCGCCTCGCTCGCCCACGACGATCTGCCGTGCTTCGACGACGCGGATCTGCGGCGCGGTCGACCGACGGTGCATGCGCTCTTCGGAGAGGCGATGGCGGTCCTCGTCGGCGACGGGCTCCTCGTCCTCGCCTCCGAGGTGCTCGCCCGCGCGCTCGAGGGGCGTCCCGACGTCGGCGTCCGTCCGCTCACGCTCCTCGCCGCCGCGGCAGGCGTCCACGGCGGGCTCGTGGCCGGTCAGGCCTGGGAGCTCGAGGACGAGGTGGACCTCGGCGCGTACCATCGCGCGAAGACCGCAGCCCTCTTCGAAGCCTCGGCCGCCCTCGGCGCGGCCGTGGCCGGCGCAGACCCTGTCCCGTTCGGGGAGCTCGGCCGCGCCCTGGGGATGACCTACCAGCTGGCCGACGACGTCTGCGATCGGATCGGCGCGGTCGAGGAGCTCGGCAAGCGCCCCGGTCGTGATGCCGAGCTGGGCCGCCCCACCGGGGCGCGCGGGGACCTCGCCCTCGTCCAGTCCCGGCTCCGTACCGCGATGAGGCGGACGATCTCCGCCGTTCCCCCGTGCCCTGGGCACGCGGAGCTCCGCGCGGTCGTGGGGGACGTCCTCGCCCTCCTGGCCGCTCGGTGCCGGGTCGAGGAGGTGCGCTGAGCCGCGGTGGGCGGCTTTCTTCGGTCGTGGCGGAACCTTCTACAGGGGGCTATCCTCCCCCTGCCATGTCCAAGTTCCACACGCTCGTCGACATCTACCACGACGCGGTCAAGACCTTCCCGGACTCGCCCGTGTTCGGCACGAAGAAGCACGGCGAGTGGCAGTGGATGACCTACCTCGAGTGGGGCCGGAAGACCGACGGCTTCCGCGCCGGCCTGGCGGGGCTCGGCCTCGGCAAGGGAGACCGCGTCGCGATCATCGCGAACAACCGCGTCGAGTGGGCCGTCGCCGCCTACGCGTGCTTCGGCCTCGGCATCGCCTTCGTGCCCATGTACGAGGCCCAGCTCGCGAAGGACTGGGAGTTCATCCTCGCCGACTGCGAGGCCAAGGCCGTGATCGTCGCGACCGACGCGATCGCCGAGAAGTGCCGCGCGTTCTTCGACTCGGTCCCCTCGCTGAAATACATCGTCAGCCTCGATCCGCAGACGAAGGCGGAGGGCGGCGTGAAGAGCTACGAGGCCCTCGCGGCCACGGAGCCGACGGTCCCGACGATCCACCCCGATCCGAAGGACATCGCGGGGTACATCTACACGAGCGGGACGACGGGGAACCCCAAGGGCGTCATCCTCTCGCACCACAACTTCGCCTCGAACGTGAGCGCGATCCACGACGTCTTCCCGATGTCCTCGATGGACCGCTCGCTCTCCTTCCTCCCCTGGGCGCACTCGTTCGGCCAGACCTGCGAGCTCCACGGCCTCATCTCCATGGGCGCGTCGCTCGCGATCTGCGAGAGCGTCGACAAGATCCTCGACAACCTCGCGGAGACCAAGCCGACGTTGCTCTTCAGCGTGCCCCGCATCTTCAACAAGCTCTACGCGGCGGTGCAGAAGCAGATCTCGTCGAAGCCCGGCTTCATCCAGTCGATGGTGCGGAGCGCGCTCGCGACGCGCGCGAAGCAGCGCGCGGGCGAGGAGATCTCGCTGCCGGAGGGGCTCGTCCTCGCCCTCACGGACAAGGTCGTCTTCTCCAAGGTCCGCGCGCGCTTCGGCGGGCAGCTCAAGTACGCGTTCAGCGGCGGCGCGGCGATCTCGAAGGAGGTCGCCGAGTTCATCGACAGCCTCGGCATCACCGTCTACGAGGGCTACGGCCTCACGGAGACGAGCCCGATCTCGACCGCGAACTGGCCGAACAACCGCAAGATCGGCAGCGTCGGAAAGCCGATCCCGGGCGTGACGGTGAAGATCGGCGACGACGGCGAGATCGTCGTCTACGGCCCGAACGTCATGGTCGGCTACCACAACCGGAAGGAAGAGAACGACGCGGTCTTCACGGCCGACGGCGGCTTCCGCACCGGGGACATGGGCAAGGTCGACGAGGACGGCTTCCTCTTCATCACCGGCCGCATCAAGGAGCAGTACAAGCTCGAGAACGGCAAGTACGTCGTGCCGACGCCGCTCGAGGAGCAGCTCAAGCTCTCCCCGTTCGTCCTCAACGCGATGGTCTACGGCGACAACCGGCCCCACAACGTCGCGCTCGTCGTGGCGAACGTCGACGCGGTCCGCGCGTGGGGCGCGGAGAACGGCGTCTCGGAGAGCGACGACGACAAGCTCCTCGCCCACGCGAAGGTCCGCGCGCTCTTCAAGAAAGAGCTCGAGCAGCACGGGGGTAAGTTCAAGGGCTTCGAGGAGGTCCGCGATTTTGCCCTCATCGCCGAGGACTTCACGACGGACAACGGGATGCTGACGCCGAGCCTCAAGGTGAAGCGTCGCAAGGTCCTCGAGAAGTACCAGCCGGCGATCGACGCGCTCTACGCCAAGAAGAAGGAGCGGAGCGCGGAAGGCGCGAAGGCCGCGGCCGCCGCGAGCTGATGCGTCACGCGCGCGGTGCGAGCGCGTCGTCGCCCGCGCCGCAGACGAGCACACACGGCGCCTTCGCGCCGCCGAGGTCGATCGCGCCCGAGAGGACGGCGGCGAGCGCCGCCGCGCCCGAGAGCTCGGCGCCGAGGCCGACGTTCGCGAGCAAGAAGCGCGCGGCGTCGTGCATCGCGGCGTCGGACACGAGGACGACCCGCTCGACGTGCTCGCGAATGATGTCGAACACGTAGGGATCGCTCCGCCGGGGCGCGAGCGTGCCGGCGCGCGTGGTCACCCGCTCGAGCTCGACGACGCGGCCCGCGGCGAGGCTCCGCTCGAGGGTGGGGGCGCCGTGCGGCTCGACGCCGAGGACGCGGATCTCGGGCCGGAGCAGCTTCGCCGCGCGGGCGACACCGGCCACGAGCCCGCCGCCCCCGATCGCCACGACGAGGACGTCGACCTCGGGGAGCTGGGCGAGGAGCTCGAGGGCGATCGTCCCCTGGCCCGCCACGACGTCCTCGTCCGCGAACGGGTGCACGTAGGTCGCGCCGGCGTCGGCCGCGTACGCGAGCGCCTCGGCGTGCGCGTCGTCCCAGACGCGACCGGCGCGGACGACGCGGGCTCCCCAGAGCGCGATGCGCGCGGCCTTCGTCTCGGGCGTGCTCGCGGGTAGGAAGATCGTCGAGGGAACGCCCACGACGTGCGCCGCGTAGGCGACCGCGGCGCCGTGATTGCCGCCCGACGCCGTGACGATGCCGCGGGCCGCGACCGCGGGCGCGAGCGCGAGCACGCGGTTCAGGGCGCCGCGGGCCTTGAAGGACCCCGTGACCTGGAGCGACTCGGCCTTCAGGTAGAGCGTCGAGGGGAGGGCAGGGTGGTCCACGGGGACGGTGACGATCGCGCGTCCTCCGGGCTCTCGGGCCGGGCGTCGGACGAGGCGCGCCAGGGGCGTCTCCACGATGTGACCGGAGAGACGGGAACGGGCGGCTTCGAACGCGGCGATCTCCAGCATCGTGGACGCGAGAGGGTAGCGCGGTCGGCGGCATCGGTGGTTCCTCGGTCGCGTCCGGGCGGCGCTCTTGACTATGATGGACATGATTCTACGATACTGAACATGGCAGCTCGAGCCCTTCCCCTGCTCCCGGAACCGGCCCGCGTGTCCCTCGTCGAGCCCGAGTGGCTGGTCGCCCGATGGGAGCGCAGGCAAGAGGTCCGCGTGCTCGACGTGAGGGGCGACGCCGTCCCGCGCGTGCGAGGGTCGACGGCGGCGCGGGAGCACGTCCCTCACGCCGTCCCGCTCGACGTGCGCGGGTCGCTCTTCGACGCTCACGGCGAGGTCGTCTCCGCGCCGGAGCTGGCGATGATCATGAGCTCGCTCGGCGTCGGCGACGGGCACACGGTCGTCCTCGTCGACGAGGGACCGACGTACCTCGCCCGTTCGGCGGCATGGGCGCTTGCGAAGTACGGGCATCACGACGTCCACGTCCTCGCGGGCGGGCACGCGCGGTGGGCTGCGGAGCGCCGGCCTCTCTCGCGCGACGTCGTCCGGTACCCGGCCGCGAGCTTCACCGCGCGCGTGAGGTCGTCGTGACCGTGCGCGTGCTCGTCGTCGGCGGTCTGCGGAGGCTCGATGCCTTCTATCGTGACGTGCCGACCGACCTCGTGGGCGAGGACGGAAAGGCGTCGCTCGACGTGGCCTCGGCGAACGTGGACTGCCCCTCGCTCGATGCTCGCGCGGGCACCGCCGACGCCATCGTCCTCGTGCTGGGTCACCTCTCGCACTCGGTAGCGGCCCGCATCAGGGGCATCGCGCGACGGAGGGGCATCCCGATCTTCTCCTCCGCCGGCTCGAGCGTCTCGCGCGTCCGCGGGAGCGTGGCGGCGGCGTGGGTCGAGCTCAGGGGTCGGGAGAAGACCCGCGCGTCTCGGCTCGTCTCCTCCGGCGCCGGAGCAGCGCGAGCGTCGATGCCAGGGCGACGACCACCGTCTCGGGCGTCCCCGCGCGTCCGGGCGTGCTCGTGCACGCGCCGCCCTCGGCATCGAAGCTTTCCGGAGAGGGAGGACGAGGAGAGCTCCCGGTGACGCCCGCGTCCGGCTTCGCCGCCGTCGGCCCGACGCACGCGCCCGACGCACAGCGCGATCCGTCGCACTCTTCGTCGGTCAGGCACGGGCTCGCGGCGCTCCGGCACCCGTCGAGGGCGATACACTGGAGGTCGCCCGCCTCGGTCGTCGCCCGGCACGTGAAGGCGCCGCCGCAGTCCGCGTCGCTCCGGCAGCCCCGGCCGCACACGCTGCCGCCGAGGGGGAGACCGACGAGCGTGGGGTCGACGCAGCGGGCGTCGTCACCCGCCCCTTCGCAGCCGGCGGCGACGGCGGGATCACACGGGGCGCAGAGCTCCGTGCGGTCGGCGGGGCGCTGGCAACGCCCGGCCACGCAGACGTAGCCGCTCGGACACGCCGCGGACGCGCAGCCTCCGTCCCCGACGCCCGGGTAGAGCGCGCAGGCGCCGGCGACGTCGTCCGCCTCGAGCGAGCGCCAGCGCGTGCCCGACCCGTTCGGCGCCATCGTGGCGACGGCATCCGTCGTGTGGCCCAGGCCGAGCGCGTGCCCGAGCTCGTGGACGAAGACGCTCCGCAGATCGAAGGTGCCCGCGCGCCCGTCGAGGGAGAACCGCCACTCCACGGCGTTCAGGTGGATGTCCGCGTCGCGGATCGCGCCGCCCGCGTCCAAGGTCACGACCGTCTGCGCGACCGCGCCTGGGACGAGCTCGGCAGGCCACACGTCCTCGTGGACGACCACCACGTTCAATCCGTCGCCGGCGTTCGCCTTCGCGCCGGGGCTCGCGCCTTCGTAGCGGGCGCGGAAACCGGAGCACGACGGGAACGACCAGGCCCGGAGCGCGACGTCGAGCTCGGCCCCGGCGGCGTCGCCCACGTCGCGTGTCACCGGCGAAGCGAGGACGAAGGGCACCGGGAGCGCCGCGGCACCCCAGATCCCGGGAGGCGAGCCCGGCGACCACGCCGCGCGACGCGGAAGGAACGCGCGCGCCTCCGCCGGGGCGACGAGGACGATCGGATCGGGGAAGGCGAGGGACGGCGGGTGGACGTCGGGCACGGCGCCGTTCTCAGGGAGTCTTGGCCGCACTCGCGCGAGGCGCCGTCCCCTCGACGACGGCTCGCTTCGTCGCGTCGTGCGCGGCCGAGGCCTCGCGGGCGGCGGTCGGCTTGGCGAGCACGACGGTGATGTTCGGCCTGTTCGCGCGGCCGTGGATCGTCACGACCGGGAGCGTGACGTCCGCCGCCGCGACGCTCGAGGCGGCGAGCGCGGCGAGACCGAACGAGGCGAGGACGACACGAACCTTGGCGCGAGAGCTCATGGAGAGGTCCTCCCGACGAGCATGACACCCGCCGGCGCCGCCCGCCAGCGGACCGAGGGGGCCGGAGCGGCGTGCTAGAGTCGGCGGGCGATGCCGAGCGCTCCACTCACCGTCGCGGTCGTCCAGCTCTCGAGCCAGGACGGCGTCGCGGAGAACCTCCACCGGGTGACCGCCCTCGTCGCCGAGGCTGCCCGAGGCGGCGCCGAGCTCGTGGCGCTACCCGAGAACTTCGCCTACATGGGCGAGGAGGAGGGGAAGCGCGCGATCGCGGAGGATGTCGACGAGGGAGCTGGACCGATCGTCACGACGCTCCGGTCGGCGGCGCGCGAGCACGGGACGTGGATCGTCGCCGGAGGCATGCCCGAGGCGAGCGGCGATCGCGACCGTCCCTTCAACACGTCCCTCCTCGTCGCCCCCGACGGCCGCCTCGTGGCGCGTTACCGAAAGGTGCACCTCTTCGACGTCGACCTCGCCGACGGGACGAAGCTCCTCGAGAGCAACGCGACCCGCGCGGGCGACGAAGCCTGCGCGACCACGTTCACCACCGCGGACGGGCGCGAGCTCGGCCTCGGGATGACGATCTGCTACGACCTCCGCTTCCCGGAGCTGTTCCGGCGTCTGCTCGACCGCGGCGTGCGCATCGTCACCGTCCCGGCCGCGTTCACGGTGACGACGGGGAAGGATCACTGGCACGTGCTCCTCCGCGCGCGCGCGATCGAAAACCAGGTATTCGTCCTCGCGCCTGCGCAGCACGGGCGTCACCCACGCGGGCGGACGACGTACGGCAAGAGCCTCGTCGTCGATCCCTGGGGCGACGTGATCGCGCAGGCCGGGGAAGGGGAGGGGGTCGCGTTCGCGCGCCTCGACTTCGCCGCCCAGGACCGCGTGCGGGCGTCGCTGCCGTGCATCGGGCACCGACGGCTCTGATCGGACCGCGCTGTCAGAGATGATCGCGGGCGATGTCGGCCCAGGTCCCTGTCGGCTCGATCTCGAGATACCGCTTCCAGTGCACGCGCGCGCGCGCCTTCTCGCTCACCGCCTCGTACGCCATCGCGAGGTTGAAGTGCGCGTCGGCGAAGCGGGGGTCCGTCTTGATGGCCGCCTCGAAGAAGGGGACCGATTCGGCCGCGTGCCCGCGCTCCAGCATGACGTAGCCGAGGTTGTAGTGCGCCTCGGGCTGGCGCTCGTCGATCTCGAGCGCCCGGCGGTAGAGCGCCTCGGCGCCTGCCTCGTCCCCGCGACGGAAGCGGATGTTGCCGAGGTTCGTGTAGGCGATCGCGAGGAGCGGATCGAGCTCGACGGCCCGCTTGTAGAGCGTCTCCGCCTGGTCGAACGACGCAGGGTCCTCGTCGAGCGTGCTCGCCTGCATGTAGAGGTCGTACGCCGAGCGAGCGCGCGCGCCGGGGGTGTCGGGGCGGAGCATGCGGACGACGTCGCTCCGCACGTCGTCGACGCGGAAGTCGAGGACCATCTGCCCGCTCACGGGCTCGAACACGCCGTCCTCCGCCTGGACGACGACCTTGCGGCCGTCGCTCACGATGCGAAGCTCCTGGAGCGGACGCGTCACCCGGGGAAGCGCGCGGCGGAGCGCGCCGATCGCCTGCACGACGTCCTTCAACCGCACGCGCCGCGCGAGCAGATCGTGGGTCGCGCGGAGGGCGATGAGGTCCTGGAACGTGTACGCGCGCCGTCCGTTGCGCATCGCGCTGGGCGACACGATCTGCGCCTTGTCCAGGCTGCGGAGGCGCGCAGGGGTGACGCCGAGGAGCTTCGCCACTTCACGCGGCGAGAACACGTCGGTGACGGGCTCGGTCACCTTCGCCGCGAGCGCGTCGCCGAGGTTCGGCGTCGGCTGGTCGCGCGGAGGGATCGCGTGTTGGATGCGGCCGCCGCCGGGACCGAACGCGACGTGGATCACTTCCCCGCCGCCGCCGCCCTTGCGCTTGCCGCCGGTCGTCTTCTTGGAGCTGGACATGCCTTGATCGAAGAGGGTCATGGGCCAGCCCTCGTGGCCGACCGTCTCTCTATCAAAGGCGCCTGGACGTCGACGTCAATCCTCAAGCCGCGAGGATCGTCCTCGAAGCGGAGCTCGCAGACGACCCGACCGATCTGACCCGGCGCTCGGCTCTGCGCCTCCCTGTGGGCACATCGGAGCGCGTGCACGTGGACATGCACGTCTTTCTCGGCGACGGCGCGGACGAAGGCCCGTTCCTCCACAGGGATCTCCACAGGTAATTCGAGGATGAGGCTCGTCGAGCCGTACCAGACGCGTCCGCCTCCTTCGTCGCGGACGGCGCCCTCGCTGATGACGTCGGCGTCCTCGAAGAGCGTGCGCCAGCGGCCCTCGGTCGTGCGGACGAAGCCGTCACGACGCTCGACGAGCGCGGGCACTCGCGCCTTCCGGAGCCGAGGGCCTGGGCGCGGCGAGGGGTCCCCGGGCGGGGGCTTCTGTTCGACCACGAACCGGATCGTGACGGATCGCGCCGCGCGCGATCAACTTCGCGACAAGCGTGCGCTGCCGTCGGGGAGTCAGCGCGCGGCGAGGCGGCGCGGGGCGGGCTCGTCGAGCGGGACGATGATCGGCTCGACGCGGATCCCGGACGGCGTCGACTCGATCCACGTCGCATGCGCCACGAGGGGGCGCTCGGCATAGGGGAACGTCGGCGACGCGCCGAGACCGTCCGGCGCCTCGCCGATGCTGCCGACGTTGATGACGTGTACGTCGCCCACCAGGCGATGGAAGGGGACGTGGCTCATGCCGCAGACCACGACGTCACCGCTGGCGTCGCCGAGGAGCGCGTCGATCTCCTCGTCCGTCATGTCGAGCGTGAGCGCTTCGGCAGGATCGACCGGAGAGCCGTGTACGAGGACGAGCTCGCTGCCGTCCTCGAGGGGGATCCGCTGGTGGGTGGGCAGGCGTTTCAGGCGCGACAACACGAGCTCACCGAGCTCGGAGCGGACGGCCTTCATGCGCTCGAGCATCGTCCGCTCGTGCTCGGAGCGGGCCGAGAGCGCGTTCGGGTCGAGCGTCGCGACGGCACGGTCGGATACGCCCTGCACCATGACCGCGCCGGCCGCCGAGAGACGGCGCCACGTCTCGAGCGGCTCCGGGCCCGGGAAGACGATGTCTCCGGCGACGAGGAGCTTGTGGAACGACCGCTTCTCCGCGGTCGCGAGCACGGCTCGGAGCGCATCGAGGTGACCGTGGATGTCGGAGACGGCGAGCATCAACATGGCGAAACGGCGCCATCCTAGCAGCGGAGCCGGAAACGGCGAGCCCTTGCGTGCGCTTCGTCGATCCGACGGTCAGATCGCGTCGCGCAGCTCGCGGACGAGGGCGCGAACCGCCTCGGCGCGCCCCTCGGGACTGGTGCCTTCCTCGATCCGGCGAACGATCGCGGAGCCGACGACGACGCCGTCGGCGTCCGCTGCGGCGACGCGTGCGCGCGCGGCGTTGTCGATGCCGAAGCCGATGACGGTCGGTCGGCCCGTCGCGCTCCGGACGGCGCCGGCGCGGGCGCCCGCCTCCGCGAGCGCGCTCTCCGCCGATGCGCCTCCCGTCACGCCGGTCATCGAGACGTAGTAGACGAAGGGGACCGGGTAGGCCGCGGCCGCCTCGGCGATCGCGCGGAGGCGCGCGTCCGTCGTCGTGGGCGCGACGAGAGGGACGACGCCGACACCATGCGCCGCGGCGGCGGCGCGGAGGCCCTCGGCCTCGTCGACGGGGAGATCGACGACGAGGAGGGCGTCGACGCCGTGCTCGGCTGCAGCCTTCACGACCGCGAGCTCCCCACGGACGAAGAGCGGGTTGTAGTAGCCGAAGAGGACGATCGGCACGTCGGTCCGTTCGCGCACGGCGCGGGCGACGCGGAGGGTCGTGTCGAGGCCGCCGCCCTTCGCGAGCGCCCGCTCGCTCGCGCGCGCGATGGCAGGGCCGTCCGCGCTCGGATCGCTGAAGGGAGAGCCGAGCTCCAGGATGTCCGCGCCCGCGGCGACGCAGGCGAGGGCGAGGTCGATCGACTCGCGCTCGTCCGGATCGCCGACGCACAGATAGGTGACGAGGGCCCGCCTCCCCTCGGCGTGGCGTCGGGCGAAGGCCTGCTCGAACCGCGCGGTCGGGGTCGTCACGGCGCGAGCCTCGCGAGGTACGTCTCGAGGTCCTTGTCGCCGCGACCGGACAAGCAGAGGACGATCGTGGCCGGTCGCGCGGCGGCGGCCGTGACGTCCTGCGCGATGACGTCGAGCTTCGCGAACGGATGCGCGGTCTCGAGGGCGGGGATGATCCCCTCCGTCCGCGCGAGGAGGGAGGCGGCGGCGAGCGCCTCGTCGTCCGTTGCCGAGAGGTAGCGCGCGCGCCCCGAGTCCTTGAGCCACGCGTGCTCGGGGCCGACGCCCGGGTAGTCGAGGCCGGCGCTGATCGAGTGCGCCTCTTCGATCTGGCCTCCGTCGCTGCAGAGGACGTAGCTCTTCGAGCCGTGGAGGACGCCGACGCGGCCTGCGGTCAGCGTCGCGGCGTGCTTGCCGGACGGGACGCCGTGACCGGCGGCCTCGACGCCGTAGAGCCTCACGCTCGAGGCCTCGAGGAAGCCGCGGAAGAGGCCGATCGCGTTCGAGCCGCCGCCGACGCACGCGACCGCGGCGTCGGGGAGGCGTCCGGTGCGCTCGAGGATCTGTCGGCGGGCCTCCTCTCCGATGACGCTCTGGAAGCGCGCGACCAGCTCGGGGTAGGGGTGCGGGCCGGCGGCGCTGCCGATGCAGTAGTGCGTCGTCGCCACGTTGGTGACCCAGTCGCGGAGGGCCTCGTTCATCGCATCCTTGAGGGTGCGTGAGCCCGCCGTCACCGGGATGACCTTCGCTCCGAGCATCTTCATCCGCCCGACGTTGGGCGCCTGTCGGGCGACGTCCTCGGCGCCCATGTAGACCTCGCACGGGATCCCGAAGAGGGCGCACGCGGTCGCGGTCGCCACGCCGTGCTGGCCGGCGCCGGTCTCCGCGATGATGCGCGTCTTGCCCATCTTCGTCGCGAGGAGCACCTGGCCGAGGGCGTTGTTGATCTTGTGGGCCCCCGTGTGGCAGAGGTCCTCGCGCTTCAGGAAGAGCCGGCCGAGGACCTTGCCGGTGGGGTCGAGCGCTCGCGCCAGGCGCCGCGCGTCGGTGAGCGGGGTGGGCCTGCCGACGTACTCCGCGAGGAGCGTGGAGAGCTCCTTCGCGAAGGCCTCGGAGCCCGCGATCGTCGCGGCGGCCTCGGTGAGCTCGTCCAGCGCGTGGACGAGCGTCTCCGAGACGTATCGGCCGCCGTAGGGCCCGAAGCGCCCGGTGCCGAGGTTCGAAGAGAGCACGCGGGAGAGGGTAGCACGCGAGAGGGAGGGGAGCGGGTGCGGGCGGGCGCCGGCGTGGGCGGGACGGGTCAGCGGCTCTGCCGTCGCGCGCGCTCGTGGGTGGGGCGCGCCGGGGAGGGCGAGCGCGAGCCTGAGAGCTTCGTCGCGGGCGTCGGCCGCGCACGCGCGCCCGCACCCGTCTCCTTCGTCCTCTTCTTCGTCTCCTTGCGCGTCCGCCTCGGAGCGCTCTCCGCCTTGGCGTCGCCCTCGCGCGGCGTCCCCGCCCCGTCGTCTCGTCCCTCCGCTCCCTCGCTCCCGCGAGGGCTCGCCATGACCTCCACCCGCACCCGCCCTCGCGTCGCCAGGAGAGCCGGGAAGGCTTCGCGCCGATCCAGCTCGAGCAGCGCAGCCCACACGTGGCGGCACGGCGCGAACGGCGCCGTCGACGGCGAACATGTGCAAGATGCACGCACGTGCGCCTCCCCGACGCTCACCTCGACGATGCGGCTTCGCTTGCCACGCACGGTCACCACCGCCCGCTCTCGCGCGAGCACGTCGACGGTGACCCCTCCCTTCGCGAAGAGCACGTACCCCCCGAGGCAGGCTTGGGGCGAGAACGTCGGCGCGGCCCGCTCGCTCAGGCGCGCGGGCAGGAACCTCGAGGCGGAGGACGACGACACGGCGGACACGACCGGGGTAGGGCTCATTCCCTCCCGGAGAGCCAGACGCGTGCCATGTCCTCCACCACGCCATTTCGCGCATCTTGCGCGGGGCCCCCCTGGCCCGGCCAGGCGAGCCAGTGGCCTCGCCACCCCCCGACGCGTACCATCCCGCGCCGTGGGTCAACGAAGCGCCACCGAGACGGTCGCCGAGATCATGCAAGCCTTCCTCGCGCAGCGCACGTGGAAGCAGGCGGAGCTTGCCGACAAGCTCGGGCTCAAGGTGCCCGCGCTCCGGAAGCGGCTCGTGGAGCTCTCCGCGAGCGGGATGCCCCTCGCCCGGGAAGAAGACCACCCCCACGTCTACTGGAGCGTCCCGCAGACGTGGTTTCCAGGAGGCGTGCTCGTGCCTGCCGAGGACGTCGAGCCACTCCTTCGCCTCCTCGGGCGCCTCCCGCGCGGCAAGGACCGCGACCGCCTCCTCCACCTCGCGATTCGCTCGCTGCAGGGCAAGGGGAACGGGACGTCGGCCGCCGAGCAGGCCGGCATCGTCCCGCCCGCGGCGCCGGCCGACGAGAAGCTCCTCTCCACCCTCGAGGACGCGGTCAAGCGCCGTCGCGCGCTCCACTTCCGCTACTACTCCGCCCATCGCGGCGCGCTCACGCAGCGGTTCGCGTCCGTGCATCGGGTCCTCGTCGGCCCGCCGGCCCGATTCCTCGCCACCTGCCACCAGGCGGGCGACCTCAAGTGGTTCCGTCTGGACAACGTGCAGTCCGCCGCCATCGATCAGCACGAGCCCTTCCGGCCCGCCGACGAGGCGAAGGTCGAGCGCCTCGTCCGCGGCACGCTCGACGGCTACTACGACTCCGACGCGCCGAGCGAGCGCCACAGCTTCGTCGTGCGCGAGCCCGAGGCGCGATGGGTCGCGAAGAACCTCCTCGACGGAATGACGCACGAGGCGACGAAGGGCGGCGTCCGCGTGACCATCGAGACGACCGCGCTCGTCCGGCTCGCGCGCTACGTCGTCGGCCTCGGCGCCGCGGCGCATGCGGAGACGGAGAGCCTGAGGCGCGCCGTCACCGAGCTCGCCTCGGGGGCGCTGGGCTCGAACGTCCGCGCGCCCGAGCGCGCCGAGCACGCCCCGAGCTGAGCGTCCTCCTCTGAACGGCCGCGCAGCCGCTCCGAAGCGCTCGACCCGATCGAGACGGCGCCGCCCTCACGATGACGAGGGTGTCGTCCGCGATCGTCCGTCAGTGGCACCTGCTCGCGCTCCTGCCTCGTTCGCCGAGGCGCATCGACGCGTCCGCCCTCGAGGCCCTCCTCCGCGGACGTGGGTTCATCGCCCACCGTCGGACCATCCAGCGCGATCTCGTCGAGCTCGCTGGCGTCTTCCCGATCCTCTCCGACGAGCGGACGAAGCCGTACGGGTGGTGCTGGGCGGACGGCGCGCTCACGCCGTTCCCCTCGGAGGCGGCCGGGAGCGCGAGCAGCGTCCTCGTCGAGGTCGGTCTCCTCGTCGCGCCGCATGCGCTCGCCTCCGTCGCCGCGTCGCTCGGCGTCCCGCTCCGCGCCCCCTCCTCCAAGGGCACCCCGCGCGTCACGCCGGCCACGCTCGGTGCCGCGACCGGCGCTTCGCAGGCGAGACCGGGCTTCATCCCGTTCGACGCTCACGTGCGCGACGGCGCCTGGCTCCGCCGGACGATCCTCGCTCTCGGCGACATCGTCGAGGTCGTCCACCCCGGTCCCCTCCGGGACGCCGTCGCGAGAACCCACGCGCGCGCCGCCGCACGCTACGCCTCCGCTGGACGTTACGAGCGCGATCGGCTCCCATGAGGGCGCGTGACGCTCTACCGCGACGCCGCAACGGGCCTTCAGGGACAGGTCGCGTCGAAGCGAGGGCTGCTCGCCTCCCGGCTCGACGGGCTCTCGCCGCTCCTGCGTGCGCTCGCCCCGGAGGCGCTCCGTGCGCGCATCGCGAGCGCCCCTTCCGTCGAGGCGGAGCTCCCCTCCGACCTCGACGCGCTCGCGGCGCTGGACGCACGCCTCGACGACGCCGTCGACGCAGTCGATGCCCTCCTCGCGCAGTCGACGCGCCTCCGTCGCTGTCCGCACGACGTCGAGAGCTTCGCCCGGCCGCGGGTGCCCCCGCCCTGGCTCCTCGAGGAGGACGCCGGGCTCGCGTTCCGCCGCCGCTTCACAGCCGACGTCCTCTGGTTCTCACCGTCCGCCGAGATCGTTCGCTGGGGCGACCACGCCTATCGCGCGCGCTTCGCCCTCCGCGGGAGCCCCGTCCTCGTGCTCGTCCGCCTCGCGGCGACGCACGACGGCTCGGCGGCCACCTTCGAAGCCTACGTCCGCACGAGCGTGCCCGAGTCGATGCCGCTCGTCACCGTGCGCCGCGAGCGCATGACGGACGCGATCGGCAAGCTCTTCGGCCTCCGTCGCGATCACGAGCTCGGCGTTGCCACGTTCGACGAGACGTTCTGGGTCGCCGGCGACGAGCACGCCGCTGCCGCGCTCCCGCCCTCGTCGGTCGCGTCTCTCCTCGAGCTCGCGCCGCGCTCTCCGGAGCTCGCGTTCGGACGCGGCATCGCGGAGGTCCGCTTCACCGGCCGGGCCCACGCGCCCGCGCGCGACATGCTCCCTGCCGCCGCGGTCGAGACCGTCCTCGCGATCCGCGAGGCGATCGGAGGCTGAGCGCGGGTCACCGCTTTCCGACGCCGATCGCTTCGCGGAGGAGGCGCGTGACGGCCGCATCGAGCGAGGCGTCGCCCGTCCGCTTGATCATGTCCTGGACCTGCTTCTTGATCGTGCTCTCCAGGACGTCGCGCTCGGCGGCGAGGTTCGCCCTGGTCGTCCCGTGGGCCGCGAGCCGGAGCACGTGCTCCTGCGCTTCGGTGAGGCCGTACCGGATCCCCCACGCATCGACGACGCCGTCGATCTTCCCGCGCCGGTTCTCCGGTCGCCGCGCCTGGCGCACGCGGGCGGCGAAGAGCGTCAGCTGCGTCGTGTCGATGGGCTTCAGGAGGTAGTGCACGCCGAGCGCGTGGGCCTCCGCGAGCCGGTCGGCGTCGACCGCCCCCGACACGACGAGCGCGAAGAGGGTGTCGTCCTTCTCCATCGCCTCCGCGACGAGGTCGAGGCCAGAGCCGTCCGGCAGGCCGACGTCCGCGATGATGGCGTCGAACGTCCTCACGGAGAGACGCTCGCGCGCATCCTCGGCCGTCTCGACGAGATCGACGAAACCGTGTGGCTCGAGCGCTCTTCGTAGGATCCGCGCCACGCCGGGCTCGTCCTCCGCGACGAGGAACTTCACGTGATGCATCGACGACCTGAAGTGAAACAGAGCACGGCCGTGCTTGCCGCTCAACAGGACGACGCATCTTCGTCGCCGCGGCGTCGTCTCCTCCCTCGCGCGTCTCCCACGCATGCGAGTTCCGGGCCGCTTCCGTCGTCGGTGGACACGCGGGCGCCCGTGATCCTGGTACGCTACCGCGCATGACGTCTCGCTCGGTGGTCGGCTCGTTCGCGGCGGTTGCATGCCTCCTCGCGTCGGGCCTCCTCACGTCGATCTCCGTGCTCGTGGCCTGTGGGAACGACACCGCAGCCGAGGAGGGGGACGAGGCCGGCGGGGTCGACGCGTCACGACGCGACGGCGCGCGGGAGGACGGGGGGACGCAGACCGCGGACGGCGCGCCGGCAGGGCCCACCGACGTGGCCTCGTGCGAGGCGCTGAAGGCGTACTACGACACCTGCGGGGGCGAGCCGCTCTGCCCGCTCGCGACCTTCGACGCGTGGTGTCTCGACAACACGCGGTCGGCCGACAGCGAGGCGTACCGGCTCGGAACCATCAAGTGCGCCAACGCCGAGAACTGCACCGCCGACAAGCGGAAGGACTGCATGTACCGCTCGTACGGGACGACGACGCAGTCGACCGCCCAGGAGCAGCTGACGACGGCCTTCTGCCAGATGTGCGCGCCCTCCGATCTCGCGGGCTGCTCGAAACGCACGAAGACGTACAACCCGGTGGGCGGACCGAACGTCGTCTCGTCCGAGTTCCTCGCGGTCTGGGAGCTCGCCGACACGGTCGTCGAGAAGATCCGGACGCAGTGCACGGGCGCGGGCGGAGGAGCCTACGACGGCGGCGCCGATGCGGGCGCCTGCGCGACGGCCTTCGACAAGTGCGCCGGAGAGTTCTTCATCGAAGCCCTCGTCGACTGTCCCTGAGCTCACGCCGCGTCGCGTGGGGCCGAACGCGCGGAGAGGAACGCGCGCTCGAGCGCCTCGGCGACGGCGGTTCCGAGACGTCGCGCCTCGTCGAGCCGCGCGTCGCTCCGTTCCCCTCCGGGCCACTCGAGGAGCGCTTGCCCGCGGCGGTACCCGAGCGTCACGCTGTCCCCTTGGCGGAAGGCGAGGAGGCCGCGCCTGACCTCGTCGCCGAGCACGCGTCGCGCGAGCCCCTCCGGCTGCTCGAGGACGCGGTACGCGGCGACGAACGTAGCGTCGCCGAGGTCGATCGGTCGCGCCGCGGCGACCGCGTGGGTGCGCGCCGCCACGGACACGCGGCCGAGGAGCTTGCCGCGCGGTCGCACGGTGAGGCGGGTCCGGGTGTGCGTCTCGCGACCGAGCGCCTCGAGCCGGAAGGCGACGTCCCCTCCGGTCCACGTGAGGACCGGCGACGTGCGGTTCGGCCAGACGCCCTCCGGCTCGGTGAACGTCAGCCCGCGCTGCGCGGCATACCGTCGCCACGTCCGTTCGACCTCTTCGCGGTCACGACGGGTGAGCGCCCACGACACGACGAAGCCCAGGATCACCATCGGCAGGAGGCCCGCGAAGAGGAGTCCGGCGAGCAGATCGTAGCCCACCCTTTCCTCCTACGACGACGAGCGGCGACGTCAAGGCGGCGAGCGTGTGCTAGGCGTGGCCGCCATGACACTCGCGCACGCGCGGGTCCTCCCCGAGGGCGGCGGTTCGCCCTCGCGGTGGCTCGTCTTCCTCCATGGCATCCTCGGCTCGGGCTCGAACTGGCGCACGTTCGCGAAGCAGATCGTCCGGGAGATCCCGGGGACGGGTGCCGTGCTCGTCGACCTCCGCCTGCACGGCGAGTCGCTCGGTCTCCCCCCGCCGCACACGGTCGCGCATGCCGCAGAGGACGTCGTCGAGCTGATCCGTTCGCTCGAGGCGTCCCACCCGGGGTCGCGCGTCGACGTCGTCCTCGGGCACAGCTTCGGCGGAAAGGTCGCGCTCGCCGTGGCGGCGGCGATGCGCGGCGACCTCGCCCATGTCGTCGTGATGGACTCGACCCCGAGCGCGCGGGTCGACCGGCGGGGATCGGAGGACACGCAGCACATCGTCGATCTCCTCCGCGAGCTCCCGGAGTCGTTCCCCGACCGCGACGCGTTCCTCACGTGGATGAACGATCACGGTGTGTCGCGCCCGACCGCGATGTGGCTGGCGATGAACGTGAAGCCCGTCTCGAACACGACCACGTACGTGTTCCGACTCGACATCGTCGGAATCCGCGCCCTGCTCGACGACTACTTCGCGACGGACCTCTGGCCCGTCATCGAGACGCCGCCCGGTCGCATGCGCATCCACGTCATCGTCGGCGGCCGCTCGACGATCGTCGACGAGGCGGACCGCGAGCGCGCGTCTCGGGCCGAGCGCGCCACCTTCGACGTCCTCGAGGGGGCGGGGCACTGGGTCCACGTCGACGCGCCGGACGCCCTCCGCGAGGTCGTCCTCGGTCACCTCCGCGGGTGAGGCGTCACTTCGGCCCCGTCGGCGCGCAGAACCCACCGATGCAGGCGGTGCCCTCGCAGCAGTCGCCGTCCAGAGTGCACTTCTCGCCGCTCTTCGCGCACTCGTTGCCCTTCTGCTGGCAGACGAGCGTGCCCTTGCCGTCGTCACGGCAGTAGCCGTCGCAGCAGTCGTAGCCCGCCTCGCAGGTGTCCCCGAGCGGCTTGCACGGGTTCACCGTGAACTGCGGGCGCTCGTTCGTGGAGTCCGTCTCCTGGCCGGCGACGTAGAACGCGGGATGGCTCGGGTCGACGCCCGGCTTCGGCTGGCTGTCGACCGCCGCGATCCACAGCTGGCGGTTCGCGCCGTTGAACGAGTTTCCGTACGGGCGCTGACTGAAGAACGCGACCCAGAAGTAGCCGCCTGCCGCGACGGGGTGCACGCTCGGGCCCCAGCTCTTCTTCGGGGACGGCCCCAGATCCGGGACGCCGTTCGCGTGATCGAGGCGCACCGGGGAGGAGCCGTCCGCGGCCGCGAGCCAGAGCTCGGCGAGGGCGTCGGCGCCGTCCGAGCGCGACTTGCTCCCGCGCATGAAGGCGAGCCACTTGCTGTCGGGCGTGAAGCTCGGATACGTGACGACCGGGAATTCGGCGTTCGGATCGAGGATCTTCCTCGTGTTCGCGAACCCGGGCGTGACGAGGTTCACGTCGGTCGTCCACACCGTCGAGGCGGTGATGTTCAGGCCATCGCCGCCCGTTCGCACCGAGAACGCGACGCGGCTCCCGTCCGGCGACCACACGGGGTGCCCTGGCTGCCCGGGCGTCCCCGCCGGCAGGGACATCTGCGCGAGCACGGCGTCGTTGTCGAACGTGCTGAGGAGGAGCTTCGCGTCGGGGTTCGTGAAGCTGCCCGACGACCAGTGTCTCCAGAGCACGTGCGAGCCGTTCGGGCTGATCGCCTGGAAGCCGGACGGCTGCGTGCTCCGGTAGAGCTCTGCGCCGGTCTTGAGGTCGTAGGTCGCCCACGGGCTCGCGCCGCCGTTGTAGCTCGCGACCATGCGACTCCCGTCGCGCGAGACGCTGTGGCAGACGATGCACTGCGTCCCAGCCTGGCGGGCGATGTCGAGGCCGAGGAAGCGGCTCGCGTTCTTCCCGGGCTCGATGCGACGCACGAAGGAGTCGGCGTCGACGAGCCGCGTGTAATAGATCGATCCCTTCAGGCTCCCCGGCGCGATGCGCCACGTCTGCGTCTTGGCCTTGTAGGCCGTCGTGCCGTCGTAGCGCTGGATCGCGACCGCGACGTCGCCCTCCGTCGAGTCCGTCAGCTTCGCCCACACGTCGGCCGGGACGTTCGGGAACGGATAGCGCGACGGCGGGTCGGCGCTCGCGTAGCCGAGGAACTCGAACGTCTCGCTCTTCGCCTCGATACGATAGAGGTTGCCGGCGCCGCCGCCGTTCCACTGGACGAGTGGGGAGGGGAGCCCGCGCGGGAAGACGGTCTTGTCGTACGGATAGAGCAGCGTCATCGCGCCGTCGTCCGTCGCGGCGTTGGCGAAAGCGCCGAGGACCGCGGGATCGGGAGGCGTCCCCGCGGTCACGCGGAGCTTGAACGTCGCGGGCGTCTTCGCGATCTGGTTGCCGTAGGTGAACGAGACCTCGCCCTTGCCGCCGACGAAGCCCGTCGGCACGAGCTTGTTCGCCGTGAAGGCCGCCGCGTCGATGCGCGTGAAGTTCCACGCGCCGTTCAAGGGGACCTCGGTCCCGTCGGAGCGAACGCCCTTCGCGGCATACTCCGTCACCGGGGTCGTCGCGTTCAGGTCGACGGTCACCTGCGCGTTCTCCGGCGTGATCATGATCTTGGCGAACTGCTCGACTTGCCCGCCGTCCCCGGTGCCGAACGGCGGAGGCCCGGCGTCGCCGTCCCCCCCGGCGCCAGGATCCGTCTCCGTTCCGCATCCCGCGACATGCGCGAGAGCTGTCGTCGTGGCGAGCGTGAGGAGGAGCAGCCAGGTCGAGCGCGACGGTGCAGGCATGAGGGCATGATACCCGGACGGACCGCCCTCGGCGCCACGTGCCGATCGCGTCGGCGCGCTCCGTCGAGGAGGAGAACGTGCGCTCCCATGCGCGCCGAGCTGGCGGGACGGCGCCGTCCGTTGGCATGATGACGCGCCTTGCCGCGCCGCCGTCACGCCGCCCCCCGCTGTGCCACGTGTCGCATGCACGTGGGGCTGTGCCTCTGCGCGACGCTCCCACGGCTCGTCACGCGGACGCGGATCGTCCTCGTCATGCACCGGGTCGAGCATCGCAAACCCACGAATACCGGCAGGCTTGCGCTCGCGTGCCTGCCCTCCGCGGAGCTCGTGCTCCGAGGGTTGCAGACCGGCGCAGGAGCCGACGGGCGCGCCTCGGGCTCGCTGGAGGCGCTCGAGCCAGGCGGCGAGACCGAGCCGCTCCTCCTCTTCCCGCACGAGGATGCCGTGCCTCTCACCGCGCGGCCGAGCGGCGCGAAGCCCGTCACCCTCGTCGTCCCCGACGGCACCTGGCGCCAGGCCGCGAAGGTGAGGGCGCGCACGCCCGGCCTCGCTCGCATGCCCGCCGTCACGCTCCCGCCCGGACCGCCCTCGCGGTACCGGCTCCGGACGGAGGCGCACCTCTCGTTCGTCTCGACG
The DNA here is from genome assembly GCA_022842465.1 of Polyangiaceae bacterium. Classification (GTDB taxonomy): domain Bacteria; phylum Myxococcota_A; class Polyangia; order Polyangiales; family Polyangiaceae; genus Labilithrix. The sequence goes on from JALHPN010000023.1 coordinate 38,813, forward strand.
CTCGAGGCGCTCGCGCGCGCGCTCGGCATCCTCGAGGGGCCCGAGGTCCAGCGCGCGCTCGAGGGCGTGCTCGACGCCGTCGTGCACCGCACGCTCTGGGTGCGCGGCGAGATCACCGACGAGGAGGTGCACGGCGGCCTTCCGCCCCACGCGCAGCGGCACGATCCGGTGAGCGGCCTGCGAGCGCGGGCATGACGCGCGACCCGCGAGCGACGCGCGCTACCGTCACCCGAGAGCCCGAGCCCAGGTTGGTCTGCGAGCGCTGCCGGCGTCCCGAGGTGGTCTGCTACTGCCGCTTCGTCACGCCCGTCCCGACACGGACGCGCGTCGTCATCTTCCAGCACAGGCGCGAGCGTGACGTGCCGATCAACACGGCGCGCATCGCGTCGCTCTGCCTTCCGTCGTCCGAGCTCCACGTCGGCGTGTCGTTCTCCGGCACCGCGGCGCTCCGCGCGCTCCTCGACGACCGCGAGCGGCCCGCCGTGCTCCTCTATCCAGGTCCGGGCGCGATCGACATCGAGACGTCGCCTCCGGACGGCCCCGTCACCCTCGTCGTCCTCGACGGGACGTGGTCGCAGGCGAAGAAGCTCCTCCGGGTCAACCCGGAGCTCGGCGCCCTCCCGCGGTATGCGTTCCGGCCGCCGTCCCCCAGCGACTATCGGATCCGGAGCGAGCCGCGCGAGGACTACGTCTCGACGCTGGAGGCGATCGTCCACGTCCTGTCGGTGCTCGAGGGAGGGGATTCGCGTGTGACGGCGCTCCTCGAGCCGTTCCGCGCGATGGTCGCGATGCAGGTGGCCTATCGCGAGTCCGAGCACGCGCGGCACCGCCACGGCCCAGCCCGCGAGAAGCGTCGACGGCTCCGTGCCGACCCGACGACACGTCTGCCGAGCCTCCTCCGCGAGCGGCCGTCGGACCTCCTCTTCGTCTACGGCGAGGCGAACGCGTGGCCGTACGGGACGAAGGAGCGCGCGGTGAGCCCGGAGGAGCTCGTCCACTGGACGGCCCATCGCGTGGCCACGGGCGAGACGTTCTCGGCGCTCCTCGCGCCGCGCGGGTTGCTCGCGCCGTCGACGCCAGGCTACGTCGGGATCGCGGCCGCGGATCTCCTCGCCGGTCTCTCTCCCGCGGCGTTCTGCGAGGCGTGGAAGGCCTTCGTCAGGCCGGAGGACGTGCTCGTCGGGTGGGGCGGCTATCCGACCCGCCTCTTCGCGCAGGCGTTCGGCGCTCTCCTGCCCGAGGCGCGCGTGGACCTCCGCCTCGCGACGCGTGGCTACGCCGCCTCTCGCGTCGGGACGATGGAGGCGTACCTCGAGGCGAACGGACTCCCGGGTCCGCCGTCGCTCGGCATCGGACGCGCGGGCGTCCGCCTCGCGGAGATGGTCGCCATCGCCCGCCATCTCACCCGAACGTGATCGCGCGGTCGCCCGCCTCCTCCGCGAGCGCGAGGAGCTGCGCCGTCCGCATGCGGAGCGTTCCCCGCGGCCGCTCTCCCTGCGCGGCGTCGAGGTTGCGCGGCAGGGGCCATAGCCGCCGACGACAACGAGGCAGAAGCTCGCGCGCCTCGATCGCGCCGAACTCGGGCCGCCCGAGCCCGAGCCACGCCAGGAGATCGAGGGCCTCCGCGCGTGGCAGGAGGAGTCGCGGCGTGACGGGCGTGACGGGCGTGACGGGCCAAGCCGAGGCGAGAACGCCGAACTGCATGATCGAGATCCGGGAGGCGACGTGCATGAGGAGACCATGCGCCTCCCCGCTCGCCGAACCGGTCGAGCCGATGGAGACCGGTGACGAGGCGTCCCCCTTGACAGCCCGGTCGGGTCAGATCGGCGAGCGTCGACGGAGGACGATCCGATCGAACACCCGTCCGAGCCCCTCGCGAAGGAGCACGTGGCGGAGCGGCCAGAGCGGCGACCGAGCGTCCTCGAGCGAGGCTCTGCCCGTCCAGACGTCCGAGAGGGCGTCGGCCGTCTCTCGGCCGAGGACGTCGAGGTAGAGCTCCCCGAGCTCGGGGCTCGCCCGTCCTGGGGTCCCCGCGTAGGTCAACCGTGCGTAGTACCGGGCCTGGAGCGGGAGGGCCCGGAGCATCTCGAGGAACGTCATCACCCGGCCTCGCTGGAGCGGTCGCGCGCCGGCGGCCTCGAGCTCACGCTCCAGCGAGGCGGCGGGCAGGTGCGTGAAGGCAGGGTCCACGAGCGCGCGGTGCAGGCGGAGGAGGAGCGACGTCTCGACGAGCCCGGCGTGCTGATCCCCGACGAGGTCCGCGCGCGTCGGCCCGCCGAGCCCGCCGAGGCGCTCGGCGAGGTCTCCCGACGGGGCGATCCGCCGTGCGAGCAGGGAGAAGACCGAGATCATCCGAGCGTCGTGCCGGCGACTCACCCGCTCACAGGCGCGCTCGATCGCGAGGACGTGGCGAGGTCCGGCATGGAAGTTCCCGACCCAGACGTTGCGAAAGCCCTGCCGCGCGAGCGTCGTGCCGAGCTCCTCGAGGACGGCCGTGACGACCTTCGGCGAGAAGCGTAGCGATCCCACGTGCGGGAGTACGTCCGCCGCCGCATAGACGGGCGGCAAGCGGACGATGACGAGCTCGGGGTGGCGCTCGAGCAGATGAGAGAAGGCACGCGTGAAGAGGCCCTCGGCCTCGCCGACGTCCGCGAGCGTGGGCAGGTGCGGCCCGTGGACTTCGAGCGGAGAGCACGTGACGGCGACGACCGTGCGGGTCCGATCGAGCGCCGCCACGCGCGGGCCCGTGAGCGTCTGCCACTCGAGCAGCCGTCCGTCGTCCGTGGGCGTGGAGGTCGAGCTCGCCGCCACCGTCGGCGCTCAGCGCGCGCGGGGGAGCGTACGCACGTCGAGCACGGGGATCGCGCCGAGGGCCGTCGGGGATGGCGCTCCCGCCGCCCGCGCCTTGGCGCCGGAGCTGGCGAACACCACGCCGCGTGCGCCGTCGGGACGACGCGCCGCGCGATCGCCGGTCTTCACGACCGGATCGTCACCGGCGGGCGTGACGACCGCGGCGGTCGCGAACGCGGCGAGGAGCACGAGCGCACCTGCGATCCACCACGTGAACCGGGTCCGCCGCTGGCGGAGCCGGACGAGGAGCGTCGCCTCGGGCCTGTAGCCGTCGAGCGTCATCTCGCCGAACCCGCGGATGCGTCCGCCGGGGTGGAAATACGCGTCGTCCTCCGGGCTGCCCGAGCCGCCCATGGCCGGGGGCATGAAGGTCGGAACGTGCAGGACCGGGGCAATCGCGGGCAGCGCGTTCGTCGTCGTCGTCGTCGCCGCGAGCTCGGCCGTGCGAGGCGGCGGGGGCACGGTCGAGATCCGGCCCGTGGCGGGCGTCGCCGGTCCCACGGCGTCGTCCGTCGGCCGGCGACGACCGAGCTCCTCGAACAGGTCGAGGGAAGGCCTCGATCGCGGCACGGGCGTCCGCACGAGCGCTTCGGCCCGCGCGATCGCCTCGGCGACGTCGTGGACCTCCAGGATGTCGGACGGATCGAGCTCCTGCGTCGCGAGCGAGGGGCTCGACGGCTGCTCTCGCAACGAGACCCGGAACGCGCTCCGCGCTACGTCGTCGCCGCCGATCATTCGAGCTCGATCCTCCTCGTCCAGGCCTGGCGCGCCCGTCCGAGCGATGCGTAGCGCGAACCGAGGCGTTCGTCGAGTACGTGACGTCGATCGCCTGCGTCCGTCAGGCGATCTCGACGGCGTCGAGGGGGGACCGCGCCAGTGCCGCCACGAGCCCCTTCTTCACCCGGAACCCCTCGGAGAGGGGAAGCGCCCCCACCCGGACCACGCGACGCGGGCGGGCATGGGGCGGGAGGGACGCCAGCGCGCGGCGGATCCGCGCCGCGTCGAGCGGGCGCGTGGTCACGACGGCCGCGAGCAGCCCGCCCTCGCCGCCCCAGACGGCCGCGAGGCGGACGTCCGGCTCCGTGTAGAGCGCATCTTCGACGTGACGCGTCGAGACGGGCCCCGCGGGCGTGGCGACGAAGCCCGCCAGCGCGTCGACGAAGGCGTGCTCCCCGTCCTCGTCCCGGATCACGACGTCCGAGGTCAGCAGCCACGTGTCGCCGTCCACGAACGCCGACCTCACGACGCGCGCGTCCCCGAGCGTCGCGAGCTCGTCTCCGTCCACCTCGACCGCGAGGAGGCCGGGGACACCGGCGGCGGCGCGTCGGAGCCGCCCGTCCTGTCCGAGGCGCGGGGTGCCGGAGGGTAGCTCGACCTCGACGACGACGACCTCGGAGCTCCCTGGAAGGACGCGTCCGAGGAGACCCGGCTCCGCATCGGGGGACGCGGCGAGGATCGCGCGATGCGTCGTCCCGGCGTAGAGCTCGGTCGTGCCCACGCCGAAGCGCTCGCGGAGGCGGTGCGAGAGGTCGCGACGGCCGCCGCTCCCCGCGAAGAGCCGCACGGGCAACGTGCGATCGCCGCGCGACGGCGGCGCGTCGAGGAGGGCGCGGAGCATCTCGCCGGCGAAGAAGACGACGGAGGCGCCGTTGCGGCGGAGCTCGCGGGCGAGGACCGCTCCGTCGAGCGCCTCGGGCCGTTCGGGCGGCTCGCCGAGCGCCAGCCGCGCCCCGCCGGCGAGCGCAGCGCCCACGGCCGCGAGGATCCCGGTCGGATGGTGGAGCGGGATGATCGAGTACACGGTGTCGCCAGGCTTCAACGTGCACACCGCGGCGGCGCCCAGGGCGGAGAGCGCCCAGCGATGGTTCGTCACCGGCGCGGCGCGGAGCGAGCCGTCGTCCCGGGGGCGGAGGAGGATCATCCCGAGGTCGCGCGCGTGCTGCCCGTCGAGCGGGAGCGAGCCGGGGAGGAGGACTTCGCCGACCTCGACGCGCTCGAGGTCGGTTGCGTCGCCGACGTCCGGTCGCTTCGGACCACCGCCGAGGACGAGGACCTTCGCGCCTCGGACCCGAGCGGCGTGCTCGGGATCGGCCACCACCCGGGTCACGTGGAGCCGCGCGAAGGCGTCTTCCAGCGCAGGGGTGCCGGCGTGCTCGGGCGGCGCGAGCACGGACGTCGCGCCGAGCCGTCCGAGCGCGGTCACGGCGGAGAGCAGGCTCGGACGCGTGCCCATCACGATGCCGACGCGGTCCCCCGGGCGGACGCCGGACGCGTAGAGGCCGCGGGCGACCGCGGACGTCCTCCGGTCCGCGTCCGCGTAGGAGAAGGCGCGGCCTCGCCAGAGGAAGAAGGTGGCGTCGGGATCGCGCTCGGCACGACGCGCGAGCTCGCGGCTCGGCGAGACGACCGTGTCAGGGCTGATGCGGGCGAGCCGGCGGAGCCGTGGCTCCTGCCAGCGCACCGCATCGGCGGTGTCGGCCGCGGACGCGACGACGTCACCGAGGCGTCGCCAGGCTCCGCGCCCCCTCCGGATGGCCGCGTCGAACAGGAGCTCGAGCCGGAGATCCATCTCACCGGGGTCGAGGTCGTCGTCCTCGCGTGCCCGGGTTCGCAAGAGCTCGGGCTCGGGGCCGAGGCCGTCCACGAAGCGCACCCACTCCGCGACGGTGGGCCAGGTGATCTGGTTCGCGCGCGACCCGACGACGAGCCCGAAGTGACCGGCGGGGACGCTCACGAAGGACACCTCCGCTTCCGGCGCAGCCTCCGCGATCGCCCGAACCGTCGGCGCGCGCGCGAGCTCGTCGGTCGCGCCGATGAACGCGAGCACCGGGCAGCGTATGTCCGCGAGAGAGACGAGCCGTCCGTCGACGACGAAGCCCCCCGTCAGCATGCGGTTGTGGACGACGAACTGGTCGACGAACGCGCGGAACGCCGGCCCCGGCCACGCGACGAAGCCCTCGCCGGCGAGGAACCGGCGGCGCGCCTCGCGGCGCGCGAGCGCGCGACGGTCGTGGAGGAGGCGGAGGAACTCGATCCGTTGCTCGAGCTCCTTCCGCGTGCTGAGGAGCTTGAAGCCCGTGCTCGTCACCTTGCCAGGGAGCGACTGGAGATGCGTGAACGCCGCCGTCAGCGCCGGCTCGACGGCGCGCGCGATCGCGCCCGTGACGTCGCTGCGGACGGCCGGGAGGTTCTTGTGGAGGTCGACCGGGCTCCCGAAGGTGACGACCGACGCGATGCCCTCGCTCCGGAGATACGCCGCTGCCTGGTAGGCGAACATGCCGCCCTGCGAGTAGCCGAGCAGGTGGACGTCGCGTCCCTCGAGGTCACGCACGCGCGCGATCGAAGCCACCACGGCGCGCACGTGGTCGTCGAGGCTTCGCTCGAGGCCTCCCGGGACGTGCTCGGGGGCGCCGAAGTCGACGACGTAGGGCAGAACGCCGGCGGTGACGAGCGAGGTGACCGCGGACGAGTCCGCCGCCACGTCGTAGATCTCCGCCGTCACCATGAGGGGGGGCACGAGGAGCACGACGGGCTGGACGCTCGCGCTCACGCCCGCGGAGTAGCGGCGCAGACGATGATGGGGGCCCGTGTCGACGACCTCGTGCGGCGCGGCATACACCTCGCCGAGGCGACCGACGCGCGCGAGGACCAGCGCGTTCCTCACCGCGTCGCGCGCGCGCCCCAGTCGAGAGCGAGGTGGGCCCGGCATCGCGCGCTCCCGAAGCTAGCAGATCGGATCAGCCGGGGGGCGAAGCGGTGACGACGATGCGCTCGCGCTTCGACACGACGACCCCGCCTGGCTTCTCGACGGTGACGGCGAACAGCTTCGGCTTGCCGACGTGCAGCTTCGCCTCGATCGGGACGACGACCTCGCCGTCCGGTCCGACGTCGAACACACCGCCGTCGACGGGGTGCGCGTCGTCGTTGCGGTCGGCGTCGAAGATCCAGAGCTGGTACTGCGTCTTCCCAGGATCGTTCGCGGCGAGCCCCCGGAAGCGCATGAACCCCTTCTGGAGGGCGGCGTTCCAGACGACCTCGCCCGACGCGTCCTTCGCGGCGACGTCGCGGGTCGCCTTCCACGCGAGACGCGCCGAGTCGGGTCGCGCCGCGAGCGCTGCGCGCGTCGTCTCGGGCGTCTCGGCGACCCCCGCGTCGATCACGGGCGGATCTGCCTTCGGCGGGACGGTGATCGTGACGACCTTCTCGCCCCGCGACCAACCGATGACCGCGAGGACGGCGGCGGCGGCCGCGACGACCCACGGGAGCCACGCGATGGACCGGGCGGGGCCGCGGCCGGGCGCGCGAGGACGCGCCTCCCGGAGGGGGCGCACGTCTCGGGCCGCCACCGCTGGGGACGCCGAGCCGACCCGAGCGAGGACCCGCTCCGCGACACCGCGCGGGAGGGAGGGAGCCTCCGGGACGGTGGCGAGGGCGACGGCGGCGATCTCTCCCGCGGCGAGCTCGAACGCGAGCAGCTCCGCCTCGTCGACCGCCAGCGCGTCGAGCTCGGCGCGCTCCCCGTCGTCGAGGCCCACGAGCGCCGCGTCGCACGCGAGCTCCTCCCAGCGTTCGAGGCCAGCCGCGCTCATGACCGCACCTCCTCGTGCCTCGGCTCCGGCGGGACGGCCCGCGCGGTCTCGCCCGCCATCTGCGCGCGTACCAGGGACAGGCCGCGGCGCGCATGGGTCTTCACGGTGCCGAGCGGCAAGCCCTTCTGCTCCGCGATCTCGGCGTACGTGAGGCCTTCGACGGTGGCGAGGAGGAGCACGTCGCGCTCCTCGGGCGCGAGCGCTGCGATCGCGCGCGCCGCGCGCGACGCGTCCAGCTTCTCCTCGACGTCGGGAGGAAGGCTCGGAACGGCGGCCTGCGCGGCCGGGTCGCTGTCCGAGCTCGTGTCGGCCACCTCCTTCCGCACCTCCTCGCGCCGCGCCGCGCGCCGCCGCGCGAGATCGACGAGGCGCCGTCGGGCGATCATGGCGACGAAGCCGCTCTCGGTCCCGTGCATGGGATCGAAACGCGCCGCGCTGCGGATCAGATCCACGAAAATGTCCTGTACTGCGTCTTCGGCGTCGGCAGGCGTGGGCGTGTACCTCCGCGCGAGCGCCCAGACGAGCGCACCGAATCGATCGACGCACGCGCGCGGCGCTCGCGCGTCGCCGGACGCGACGCGAGCGAGGAGGAGGTCATCGCCGGAGAGGGTCACGGGCTCGGAGCAGGGGAGGAGGCGAAGGCAGAGGCGGTGCGCGTCAGCCGGAAGGGCTGGTCCAGGGCGCGCTGTCTACCACGTAGAGACGTGGGTAGACGGGAAACACGCACTGGTCGAGGACGTGCACGAGCACGTGCCCGGTCGCGAAGGACCGGAGGACACGGGCCGCTCCGAAACGACCGAGCACGAGGCCGCGGCCGAGGCGAATCGGCTCGCCGTGCAGCGTCACGTGTGCGGCGCGAGGAGCCCACGCGTCGGCCGTTCCACGCAGGACGAGGTACTCGAAGAGATCGAACCGCGCCTCGACGAGCCGCTCGTCGTAGAGGAGGTCGTCGAACGAGAACGGGAGACCGTCGAAGGCGGCGTCCACCGGCGCGAGGACCGTGTGGGGCGCCTGCTCCCGGAGGTCGTCGACGAGCCCCGTCGCGAGGAGACCCGTCGAGAACCTCCGGATGGGCTCCGACGGGGGCGGCTTCCAGGGCGCACCGCGGCCGGGCGGGCGTGGAGCGGGACCGTCGGGAGACGCGAGCTCGGGGGGCGGTCTGGACGCGAGTTGCATGGTTTCTGAGCTTTCGCAGCCGGAGGCGATCCGGATTTCGCCGGCGTGCCGATTTCGGGAAATCCGGGATCGTTCCTGCGGACGCCCGGCTGTGAACGGTCGGCTCCAGGGGGCTCCATCCGCTCGACCGCTTGAAGGCTCGGCCGGGTGCATGGTGGCCGTGCTGGAGGTGTCCCATGGCCGCGTCGACGACCCTTTCCCTCTCCGTGCCCGAGCCGGGCGTCTTTCGTTCGTCTCGTTCGTCTCGTTCGTCTCGTTCGTGTCGCCCGCGCGTGCTCGCGTACGGGAAGGTGCTCTGGCATCCGGCCCCGTCGTTCGTCGCGATCGATCTCCGCACTCTGGACGGGCGCCGGAACAGCCTCTGCGCGGTCGGCGCCGTACGCGTCGAGCACGGAGTCGTGGTCGACCGCTTCGCGCGCCTCGTCCGGCCTCGCGCTCCGGCGCGCGTCGTCGCGCCCGTGGATCGCCTCGGGGGCGCTCCGCGCGTGCCGTCACGTCGTGAGCTCGCCGGGGCGTCGTCGTTCCTCGATCTGTGGCCGTCGCTCCGGGCGCTGCTGGACGGCGTCGCGTTCGTCGCGACGCACGACGCCCTGTTCGTCGCCAGCGTCCTCGACGCGGCGTGCGAGGGGTACGGCCTGCCGCGCTTCGACGCTCGCTACGAGCACACGGCCTCGCTGGCGCGTCGCGTCTGGGACATCGACGCCGAGAGCCCGAGCCTCGTCGCGGCGGCGCTGGGGCTCACCGCCCGCCCGGACGACGTGCTCTCGACGGCGGAGTCGTGCGCGGACATCGTCCTGGCCGCGTGGGCGGCATGAGGATCACGCGCGGAGCCACGTCCCTGACCGACGCGCGAAGGCCACCGTCGCCGCGAGGCACGCGGGCGAGAGCCCGGTCGTGAGGGCGAAGCCGTGAGGCAGGCCGTCGAACCGCATCGTCTCCACGCGCGTGCCTGCCTCGCGGAGGCGTTCGGCGTAGCGCTCGCCTTCGTCGACGAGGGGGTCGAAGCCCGCCACGACGACGAGGGTGTCCGGGGCACCGCGGAGGTCCGGCGCGTGGAAGGGGGAGACGCGGGGGTTCGTGCGGAGGGCCTCGTCCGTCCCGACGTAGTGGCGCAGATACCACTGGATGGACGCTTCGGTGAGGATGAACCCGCGCGCGTTCGTCGCGTGCGACGGCTGCGAGCACGTGGCGTCGAGCGCGGGATAGATCAGGAGCGCGAGGCGGGGGGGAATCGCGTCACCGCGCGTGGCGAGCGACGTCACGGCGGTGAGGTTCGCGCCCGCGCTGTCGCCGCCGAGGCCGAGGCGCATCGGGTCGATGCCCATCTCGCGCGCGCGTCCGGCGACGTGACGGAAGGCGACGAGCGTGTCCTCGACCGCAGCAGGAAACGGATGCTCCGGGGCGAGACGGGGCGCGACGGCGACGACGCGAAGGCGGCCTTCGATCGCGAGGCGGCGACAGAGCGTGTCGTGCGTGTCCAGATCGCCGGTCACCCATCCGCCGCCGTGCACGAAGACGAGCCCGGGAGACGGCGTCTCGATTCCACCCGGCGTGTAGGTCCGCGCTTCGAGCATCGACACCGCGCCGGGCACGTCGAGGTCCCGCGCCTCGACGAGGCCGGACGGTGCGTCCTCCACCGAGGCGATGGAGACCGCCATCTCGCGCCGCTCGCGCTCCGGCGTCCCGTGGGGTGCCCCCGTCTGACCGAGACGGTCGCCGAGCGCGAGCATCACCGCGACGTCGGGGTCGAGCCCGCGCGCGACGTCGTCGCGGCGCGCGGCGAGGAGCCGGTCGTAGAGGGCGGGGGTCCGGTAGACCCATCGCGCGAGGCGCCGGCCGACGCGGATGCGAGCGCGGGAGACGAGGTCGAAGCGCACGCGAACGGTGGTAGCCGAGCGGGCCGTCGCCGGCCAGGGGGGGTGGGCGGAGGAGCGCCGGCCGTGGATGGCTCGGGATCCACCTCGGGGCCTCCGATCTGCTAGGCGCCGCGAGTTGCGGGCTCGCGCGGCCGACGCGTCGTTGGCATCTGACCTGCAACCACACCGCCCATCATGAACGGCGCGTCCTTCCGCGGCTCCCTCTTTCTCGCCGTCCTCGCGAGCGCCGGCGCGCTCGTCGTCGCGGTGGGCTGCAGCGCTCCCTACAAGGCCAAGGAGGGGCTGCCGGTCTGCGAGGACGGAGACCCGGAGTGCAACGGGGACACGAATCGCGACACCGCGCGGCGCGGGACGTCGACGTCGTCCTCCAGCAGCGGCTCGCCCTCGTCGCCGAGCGAGACGGAGCCGGCGACGAGCACGCCGCCTTCGTCGAGCGACGCGGGCACGGCCGCGGACTCGGGGCCCGCTCCGGTCCAGCCCTCCTGCGCGAAGCTCGACAAGTGCTGCGATCAGATCAAGGCCGCGGGCTACCTCGACACGACGTGCCGCGGGGTCGTCGCCGACAACAACAACCAGAGCTGCTACGCGTCGCACAAGCTCTACAACGAAGCCGGCGACTGCACGGGGCCCTGAGCCCCGCAGACCGCCTTCAGCGCGCCTTCATGTAGAGCTCGAGCCCCTGGCGCGCCTTCTTGCGGAGGGCAGCCTGGACGGGCGGTAGCCAGCCGAGGACGACGCCCTTTGGTCCGAGCGCCATCCGCATCCACCGCCAGAGGTCGAACGTGTCGACGTGGCGGACGACCTTGCCGTCCCGAATCTCGAAGACGGCATCGATCACGTTGTGCACGCGTCGGCCGGTGCCGGAGAACGTGTACGTGGCCTCCCAGTGGGCGCGCGTCGTGCCGTCGCCGTCGGCGGTCACGTCGCGGAAGGAGACCTCGAGATCCTTGCCGCGCTCGGTGAGCATGCGCCACATCGAGCCGACCTCCGCGCCTCGGAGGTCGGGGAAGACGGGATCACGGAAGGTCGCATCGTCCGCGTAGACGCTCGCCATCACGGCTCCGTCGCGCCGCTGGAAGGCCTCGTAGAACCGGGTGACGATCTCGACGTTGTCGTTCGCGCTCATGGACGCCGGCAGCATACGTCCTGCTCCGCGAGGAGCCAGGAAGAGCGCCCTTCGCCGCGCGATCGCGCGCGTATGATCCTGCGGATCGTCGTCCGCGATCGCGAGGGCGACGACGGGGATTCGCGACCGATCGCGAGTCGCGGCTCCCCATCTCGCGAAGGCTCGCGCCTCCCGCGCGTTCCTGTGCGGATCGAAGTCCTCACTCCGTCTTCCGAGCGTCTCACCGGGCCTCGACCGTTCGAGAGGTGTTTCTCCCACATCCCTCCGCTGAGTAGCGTCGCGCCCTTCGACGGAGAAGTTCATGAACCTCGACGACCGCTCCCTCCCGACGACTTCCGCACACGACGACCTCTGGCGCGTCCAGCTCGCGACGGGCGAGGTCCGCGCGATGACGCTCGACGCGCTCGACGAGGCCTTCCAGGCCGGCAAGATCGATGCGGCGACGAAGGTCCTCGCTCCGGGCGAGACGACGTGGGCGAGGCTGGCCGACGTCGCCGGGCTCGAAGGAGAGTCGGCGTCGGAGACCGCCGGGTCTCACGACGCGCCGGATCGGGTCGAGAACGGCGTGCCGAGCCTCTCCCCGATGGCGACGGACGTCCCCATCGCAGGCGCCTCGCTCGCCTCGCTCGACCTCTCCGCCTACGACCCGTCGCCGAGGCTCCCGGCGGACTTCGAGATCGACGAGAACGCGCTCAAGGCGAAGAAGGGCCGCGTCGGTGCCGCTCTCGGCCTCGGCGTCGCGGCGCTCGTCGGGCTCCTCTTCGTCGGCGCCAGGCTCGCGGGCAACCTCGAAGGCGTGGCCTCGTCGAACGCGATGCGGCCGAGCGCGGCGGCGCCGCCCGCCGCCGTCGACGTCATGGATGTCGAGGCTCGCGCGCGCGCCCTCTCCGAAGAGCAGAAGAAGCGCCTCCTCGAGGCGGACAAGGCGCGCGAGTCGACGCACAAGGCCAAGCCCTCCTCCGCGCCCGCGGCAGGTGCGCGCGGCGGTGCGCGTCCGGCCGGAGAGAAGGGCGCGCCCTTCGTGAACGGCGGCGACAAGTACGATCCGCTGAACGGCGCTCTCTGATCGGATCAGAGCTCCGAAGACGACGTCCGCCTGCTCACGTGAGGCCGAGCGCCCGACGTCGGCGCGCCAGGAGCGCGCCCATCGCGCACGCCTGCGCGAGCCAGACGAGGCCTTCGAGGGTGGTCCGCGCGAAGGCGGACGCGGCCGCTCCGAGCGCCGAGCCGGTGGGTAGATAGAGGTCGTTCGCCTGCGCCCCTGCGCGCGACACGGCCCACACGGCGGCGGTCGACAGCGCGAACGTCAACGTCAGGCGCGCATGCACGGGCGGCCCCAGCGCGCCGATGACGCGCATCCACGCGAACGGCCAGAACGCGGTCGCAGCCCGTCCGGAGGCGACCACCGCGGTGATCGCGGCGGGCATGTAGAGCGACGTGACGAGCATCGCCCCGAGCACGTCGACGGGCGAGAGATCGAGGGGGCCACGCGCGGCCGCGACGACGCCGACGAAGGGGAGGACGGCGGCGAGGTAGAGGGCGAACGCGCGGCTCGCGGTCGCCCTGGCCTCTTCGCCTCGTCGAGGGCCGACGGCTGCGCCACGGCCCGCGCCGACGAAGCCGGGGCGCCCCGCCATCACGTGGGTGAGCGCGAGGAGGTAGAGGACCGAGAGCGCCGCCCCGGCGACGAGGGAGAGCGCACCCTCGCCCCCTATCGGCGCGAGGAGCATCGGCGCGGCGGAGACCGCCGAGAGCGTGAGGCCGCGGAGCGAGAACGGCCGCGCCGCCGCGCCGAGGAGGCTCTCCCCGGAGGTCTTGGACACGTCGGTCGAGGACTCCATCGGTGCTCGCGCGGCTCGCGCGGCTCGCGCGGCTCGCGCGGCTCGCCGTTCGGATCAGTTCATCGCGACGACGGGCTGCGTGCTGTCGGCGGAGGTGGAAGCGGAGGCGGCCTTCGGCTCGCCGGCCTTCCCCGGTCCGGAGGTCGACGCAGCGTCGCTCGCCTGCCCCGCCAGCGACGGCGGCGCCGCCGGCGCCCACATCGGGCCGCCGATGGGGAGGAGGACCTTGCCGGATGCCGTCGCCAGCACGAGCGAGAACGCGATGTAGAGCGCGATGACCATGAGGAGGACGGTCGAGAGCGCGATCGGCAGCGCGAACGCGGTCGAGTGCGTGAGCTCCTTCAGGATCCGCAGCCCGTAGAGCACGTCGATGTCGAGGAGGAAGAGGAAGAGGAGACGCGAGAAGTATCCGAACGCCACGGTCATCACGAGGAAGATGACGAGGAACGTGCAGTCGACGGCGAACACGATCGACGCGTTCACGGGCTTGCCCTCGGCGAGACCGGAGAGGGCCCACCAGTTCATGACCCAGTTGAACGAGAACGTCGTCAGGAGCGTTCCGCCGATGCCGTTCTTGTTCGCGAAGCTCATCATGCCGGCCAAGAACTGGCACCCGGCTCCGAAGAGGAGGCAGAACCACGAGCACGTCCGGAGCGCGTCGACCGTCATCGCCTCCTTCACGCCGAAGGCGATGGGGAGGAGCGACGCGCAGCCGATCGCGAGACCGAAGAGCCCGAGCGCGGTGGCGTCCGCGAACGGCATCGGGGCAGAAGGAGCCTGGGAGCTTGCTTGCATGCGAATACCTCGGACCTCGTGAGAGAGACGGCGGGGATCGGCCGGGCGGGCGGTCCTATAGCGCGTGGCCGCGAAAGTGCACCTCGTTCTTCGCTCACCGCCGCTTCGGACGCTTTCCGTCGCGTGCGGCCGCCGAGATCGCGCGATCGCGCGCCCGTCGGTAGCTCTCCTCGTCGAGATCCTCGCTGCGCGCCCACGTATGGAGGGCGGGCACCACGGTCTCCTCCCACGCCGGCCCGAGTCGGAGCGCGAGGAAGTCCGCGTAGAGCGCCTCGAGGATGCCCTCGATCTCGCGCGTGAGCTGCATGCGCTCGTAGAACGTCTCGTGCTCCTCGTCCGCCGCCTCGAGCGCTTCGTCCTCGACGCTGCGCCTCCTGCGCTTCGGCGGCGGACGCCTCGGCGCCTCGGCGATGCTGGGCGCCGGCGCCGCGTCGGCCTTGTCGAGCATGGTCGGCAGCGCGAGCGACCCGACGGCGAACGTCTCCGCCTTCAGGACGAGCGTGGCGTCCTGACCGGCCCACGACAGATGGAGCCCGGCGAGCTCCGGGAGCTTGCCACGGAGGAGGCTCTCCTTCGCCTCGCGGTGGTTGCCGGGCAGGGTGCCTCGGATGGTCGTGACCTCGCGTCCCTCCGAGAGGACGAGGCGGCCTTCCACCCAGAGCCCGAAGCTCCCGTGGGCCGCCGTCGCCAGCGTGGCGTCGAACACCTCGCTCTCGAACCAGAGCCAGAGGAGGTGCTCGCGCCCGACGAACCGCCTCAGCTCGACGCGATCGGCGAGATCCATCACGCCACCTCGTCGCGGGGCGCAGCCCGGAGCCCGCTGCCGTCGGCGAGCGAGGTCTGCTCGAGCGTCTCCCACACCCCCTCGCTCGCGCGCGTCATCCCGAGCCTCGCCGCGAGCGTGTACGGGGCCTCGGGCACGAGCTTCACGCCGAAGGCGTTGAACGTCTTCGCGAAGAGCTCCATGAGGCGTCCGGCGGGCTTCGGTCCGTGCGAGAAGAAGCGCGCGACCCCCTCGTTCGTCGACCAGGAGAAGTCGACCGCACGGACGGCGGGCGACATCTCGCGCCTCATCTTCCGCGAGACGAGCTCCTTCAGCTCCGCCTTCTCCTTGCGCGTGAGGCGCTCGCGACCCTTCTTCGTCAGGTAGGCGCGTTCGGCCTCCCGCAGGCGCGCGCGGAGCGCGGGCCCCGGAAGGACCCAGCGGTCGGTTCGGAGCCCGAGGTTGACGTACTCGTTCGCGAAGACCGCGTCGTACGTGAGGTCGAGCCCGTAGGCATCGCCCATCAGACACCAGCCCGATCGTTCGAGATCCTCGTCGTCCGGCTCGAGGGGCTTCATCGTGCGGAGCCGGATCGCTTTCACGAGCCGGTCTCGGAAGTCGTCGGGGAGGTCCCCTTCGACGAAGAAGCGCGCGTAGGTCAGAGACCCTCGGAGGGCGGACACGCGGAGGCCTCTAACAGAGCGCGATCCGGACCGCGACCCCCGACCGCCATGCGGTCGGGATACGCCGTGTTCTCTCGCGCGCTTCCGCGCCGTTCTTCACGCAGCGCCTCGACGATTCGGATCTCGAACGATCCATGCGGATTTTCCCTACACCGGAGCAGCACGCCAAAAATCACGTGCTACCGTACGGGACCCCGCGATGTCGGACTCCGGTCGTCACCGATCGCCCGTGTCCCCCGGCGATGTCGTCGGGGGAAAGTACCGCGTCGAGCGCGTGCTCGGCGCCGGGGGCATGGGCGTGGTCGTCGAGGCCACGCACCTCGATCTCGCGCAGCCCGTCGCCCTGAAGTTCATCCAGGCGACGGCCCTCGCCAGCAGCGCCTCCCTCGAACGCTTCATGCGTGAGGCGCGTGCGGCGGTCCGTCTTCGCAGCGAGCACGTGTGCCGCGTCCTCGACGTCGGTCGCGATGGCGACCGGCCGTACATGGTCCTCGAGCTCCTCGAGGGCATGGACCTCGCGAAGGTCGCGAAACATCACGGCCCGCTGCCGGTCGCCGACGCCGTCGAGTACGTCCTCCAGGCGTGTGATGCCCTCGTGGAGGCGCACGCGCTCGGGATCGTGCATCGCGACCTCAAGCCCCAGAACGTCTTCGTCACGAAGCGCGTCAACGGGACGCCGCTCGTGAAGGTCCTCGACTTCGGCATCGCGAAGACGGTGGGCGCGGCCGCGGCGGGGCAGATGGCGCTGACCGACTCGTCGGCCATCATCGGCTCGCCCCTCTACATGGCGCCCGAGCAGATGCGGGCGCCCAAGACCGTCGACGTCCGGATCGACATCTGGGCCCTGGGCGTGATCCTCTACGAGCTGCTCGGCGGGCAGCTGCCGTTCGACGGAGAGACCGTGACCGAGGTCTGCATCAAGGTCGTCAACGAGGAGCCGACCCGTCTCCTCGACCTTCGCCCCGGGCTCGACAGGAAGCTCGTCGACGTCGTGATGCGTTGTCTCGAGAAGGATCCCGAGGACCGCTGGCAGAACGTGGCGCAGCTCGCGGTCGAGCTCGAGCCGTTCTCGCGCAGCGGCAAGCAGGGCGCCTTTTCGCGCCCGTGGCGGTCCTTCAGCGAAACGCAAGACTCCTCCGGCCATCCGCGCGTCGTCGTCGCGTCGTCCCATCCCGACGACACGGGGCCGTCGACCGCGATCACGATGCCGTCCGTGCCCGGGGCCGCGATCCATGCCGCCCTCCTGCCCAACGCGGCGACGACGCCGATGCCCGGCGGGCTCGGCGTGGTCTCCTCGGTACGGGCAGGACCCGCGCCGGTCGTCATCGCCGACGATCCGCGTCCCCTCGTGTCGACGGACACGGCATGGGGGGAGGGGACGGCGCGGCAGCCCGCCCAGTCCGTGTCCCCCGCCCGCGCGAGGGTGCTCGTGCCGATCGCGATCGCGGCCTTCCTGACGGCCGCCGCGGCCGGGTTCGTCTTCCGCCCGACGCCTCGCGCGCCCGCGAACGTCCAGGCCTCGGCGCCCCCGACGGCCCTCTCGACGCTCCCGACGCCGGAGCCGTCGCCCGTCACGCTCGTGAAGGATCCGACGCCGCGCGATCCGATGGTCGCGCCGACGGAGAAGCGCATCGCCCCGCCCGCCGTCGCCCCCGCCGCCGTGCGTGGGGGGCCTCTGGTCCGCCCGGGCGTGCGCCCGCCGGAGCCGGTCGCCCCCAGGTCGGACGTGCCCCCTCCGGCGACGAAGCCTGCAGAGCCTCCGGCCGAGACGCCGCGTGCGGCCGATCCGAAGCCGGCCGAGACGACGGTCCGGAACGGCGCTCCGATCATCCGCTGATCGAGGTAGCATCGCAGGCCGTGCCTGCTCGCCACGTCCGGTCGATCTCGGTCGCCCTCGCGATCCTCGTCGCGCTCGTGCTGACGGGGCCGGGCGCTCGTGCCGACGACGCCGCGGCGGACGTCCTCATCACGCGAGGCATCGAGCTTCGCGAGACGGGCAAGGACGACGAGGCGCTCGTCCTCTTCCGCCAGGCGTACGCCAAGTCACCGACACCGCGCGCGCGGGCCCAGGTCGCTCTCGCGGAGCAGGCGCTCGGCCTCTGGGTGAACGCCGAGGCCGACCTCATGGGCGCGCTCGCCGAGGCCGAAGACCCCTGGATCGCGAAGCATCGCGGCGCGCTCGAGGGCGCCCTCGCGATCGTGCGTCGCCGTCTCGGCTCTCTCGAGGTGCGCGGGAACGAGGGCGCGGAGGTCTTCCTCGATGGCGTCCGCCTCGGCGCGCTCCCCGCGAGCGGCTTCCGGGTGGAGGCGGGGACCCGCCGCCTCGACGTGCGCCTCGCGGGGTACCACGCCTCGACCCGGCTCGTGGAGGTCCCCGCCTCCGGCGTCGCGCGCGAGACGGTGACGCTCGTCCCGTCGTTCGAGAAGACCCCTGGCGATGCGGTCGGTCCCGTCGTCGAGCCCGGCCACGCCCAGCGCGTCTTCGGCTACGTCCTCGGTGGGATCGGCATCGGCATGCTCGGGGTCGGCACCGTCGGGCTGCTCGTCCGCGAGGGCGAGAAGGCCGACTACAACGCGGACCGGACCTGTCCGGGCACCGACAAGCCGCAGCCGAAGGCGTGCGGCGAGCGGCTCGAGCGCATCCGGACGCTCCTCACCGTCAGCGTCACCTCCTACGTCGCCGGCGGCGTCTTCATCGTCGGCGGCCTCGCGCTCGCGCTGACGGCGCCGTCCGCCTCGCGAGGGAAGGGCGCGGCTTCGGCGAAGCGACGCCTCCCGTTCGGCTGTGCGCCAGGCGTGTCGCCCAGCGAGGCGGGCGTCATGTGCGTCGGCACGTTCTGAGACGGAGCGCGCAACCGCCGAGCGGCCGCGGCCGAACGCCCCGCATGACCGAGACGTTGCAGGAGCGGATCCGCGCGCGCGGGCCGCGGCCGTGGGGAGAGGCACTTCGTGTGATGCGCGGCGTGAGCCTCGCGATCGGGCAGGCGCACCTCCGGAAGCGAGGCCACGGCGGCATCTCGGCCGCGACGGTGTCGCTCCTGCCGGGGGAGGGCGCCCGCACGCTCCGCGTGATCATGCCGCCGGCGTCGGCGAGCAACGTCGCGGACCTTCCCTGGGAGGCGATCGAGAACGTGACCGGATGGCGCCGCCCGACGCCCGCCTCCGACGTCTGGGCGCTCGGGCTCGTCGCGTACGTGCTCCTGGCGGGCCGCATGCTCTGGCGCTCGGTGGAGCCTTCGAGCGGCCGAGTGCTCGACCCGGTCGCGCTCGTCGCGGAGATGCGTTCGCCGCCGCGTGCGTGCGAGCGGGCGCGAGAGCAGCGTACGGGCATCGCTCTGCCGGCCTCGTTCGACGGATGGCTCGCTCGGTGCCTCGCCACGGACCCGAGCGAGCGCTTCCCGTCCGGGCCGAAGGCGGTCGCCGCGCTCGAGACGGTGCGACCGCGCGGGCTCGGCCTCGTCGCTCCGGTCGCTGTCGTCACGGCGCGTCCGCGTCACGTCTAGCGCGACCTCGGCGTATGCTGGCGCCCGATGGCCACGGTGCGACCCGACGCGGACGCGGCGAAGGCACGCCGTGCCGGCGCGGCCCTCGTCCTCGCCGCGGCGGCCTTGTGGAGCACGGGCGGAGTCGGGGTGAAGGTCGCCGTCGCGGAGCCGCTCGTGGTCGCGGGGCTCCGTAGCGCGTTCGCGCTCGCGTTCATGGCCGTCGTCCTCGCCGTGAACGCGCGTCGAGCAGGGGTGAGCGGCGGCGACCTCTCCGTCCTCGTGCGGCGCCCGCTCGTGTGGAGCGCTGCGGCGAGCTACGCGCTGATGGTGGTGCTCTTCGTCCTCGCCGCGCGGCGGACGACGGCGGCGAACGCCATCCTCCTCCAGTATGCGGGTCCGATCTACGTCGCGCTCCTCAGCGGGCCACTCCTCGGGGAGCGGGTCGGCCGTCGCGACATGATGCTCGTCGTCGCGTGCGCATTCGGCATGGTCCTCACGTTCGGCGGCGAGCTCGGGGCGGGGAGGACGGCCGGCAACGTGCTCGCCGTGGTCTCCGGGTTCGGCTTCGCCGGCCTTCCGCTCCTCCTCCGGATGGACCAGCGGCGCCTTCCGCCGGAGATCGCGTCGTTCGCGCCGCTCCTCGCGATGGGCCTCGGGAACGCGATCGCGGCGCTGGTCGCGCTTCCCGCCGTCCTCGCGCATCCGCCGGCGGGAGAGACGGCCGCGCGGACGTGGCTCGTCATCGCGGCGCTCGGCACGCTCCAGATCGGTCTTCCGTACGTCTTCTACGGGCTGGCCGTCCAGCGACTCCGCGCGCTCGAGAGCTCGCTCCTCGCGACGATCGAGCCCGTCCTCGCCCCCATCTGGGTCGTGCTCGCGACGGGGGAGCGGCCGAGCCCGCTGGCGTTGCTCGGCGGGGCCGTGATCGTCCTCTCCGTCGCAGCCCAGTCGCTCGTGCGCGCCGACCCGACGCGCTAGACTGCCGACCGCCGTGCGACCCGCGCGATCGTCCATCTCTCGGCGAGGCGAGCTCCCCGCGGAGCTCGTGCCCGTCGGGCGCGACCTCGTCACGCCCCGAGGGGGGCCGTTCGATCCGAGCCCGGTCGAGCGCCGGCCGGTGCGCGTCCTCCGAGGCGGGCCGGCCGGAGTGGTCGTCGTCTACCGCGTACGTTCGCCGGCCGTGGAGGTCCGGCTCTTCGCGAGCGCCCCGCTCCCGGACGAGGACGTCGAGCGCGCGCTGCGGAGCGCGCGCGACCTCGTGGGGCTCGACGACGACGCGACCGACTTCCTCGCGTTGGCACGCGCCCACCCGCTCGTGCAAGAGCTCGCGCGCGGGCGCGACACGAGGCTGACCCGGACGCCGACGGTGTTCGAGGCGTTCGCGGTGGCGGTCATCGAGCAGCTCGTGACCGGTGTGGAGGCACGCGCCTCGATCCGAAGGCTCTGGGCGATCGCGGGCGAGCCCGTGAGCGGGACCACGTTGAAGGCGTCGCCGTCGCCGGAGGCCGTGCGACGCGTCCCGATGTGGAAGCTCCATGCCATCGGTGTCGGCTCTCGTCGCGCCGCGACGCTCCGCGTCGGCGCGATGCGCGGCGCGGCTCTCGAGCGCCTCCGCGACGTCGACCCAGAGGTCGCCCTCGAACGGCTCCAGAGCCTCCCCGGCGTCGGCCCGTGGACGGCGAACCACGTCGCCAAGAACGCGCTCGGCTGGGCGGACGCCGTCCCGTACGGAGACGTCCATGCACACTACCTCGTCACCCAGGCGCTCACGGGCGTCGAAGGGGACGATGACGCGATGGTCCGCGCGCTCGAGCCGTTCCGCCCGCATCGTGCGCGCGTCGTCTCGCTGATCGAGCGCGCGATCTTCCTCGGTCGCGGTCTGCCCGGGATCCCGAGACCGCGGCTGCCGCGCGTGGACCCGCACCGGCGCGAGCCATGGAAGTTCTAGGCGAGGATCAGAAGCACTCGACGCGGTAGATCTTCCGGCCGTCGTTCGTGAAGCGGTAGGGCGGGTCACACGGGGTCGTGGCCACCGTCTCGGCGATCGCCGGCGGCTCCTTCACGATCCGAACCGCGAGGAGGCGGAGCTCGCGGGCCGAGCGTCGGTTCTCGGCCGCGGCGTGGCGCTTCACGGCGACGTCCACCTCGTCGACGGCGACCTCGGCCTCGAGCTCCTCCGCACGGGCGACGATCGCGTCGTGGTCGGCTCGCGTCGCGTCGGACCTCGCGGCGCGGTCGCGGGCGGCTTTCGCGGCCAGGCGGAGCGCCGGGAGGGCTCTCGCGAGATCGCCGGCGAGCTTCTCGTCGCTCGCGGCCGCCTCGTCGAGGAGACGCGCGCGAGCCAAGAGCTCCCGCGCACGGCCGATGGGCGCGTCCGTCTCGGAAGCGCTCGGCGCGGGCGTCGCGGCGGCCGTCGTCATCGGAGGGCGCCGCGGCACGCTCGGGGCCGGCGCCTCCGCGTGCGCGCGGGGAGCGACGTGGAGGAGCACGACCGCGAGCGCGAGGAGCGACGGCGTCCGGATGCCCTCGAGCGTGCGCGATCGCATCGCCCCGGAGCGTATCACCGCTTCTTTCGCGTCGCGGCCTTCGGCGTCCCGCCAGCCTTCTTCGGCCGCTTCGTGGCGGCGGGTGCGGGCGAGCGGGGCGAGGTGGGTGCGCGGTGCGGAGGGTGGGCGCGCGCCGCGAGCTTCCCGAGCCATGTCGCGACCTCCTTCTCCGAGAGCTCGCGCTCGACGAGGACGGTCGGCGCGAGAGCGCCGGGCGGGGGCTCGATCTCGATCGCGTGGAGGTGGTCGGGATCGCGGAGGAGGACGACGCGCTTGCCGGACGTCTTCGGGATGCTGGTCGGCGACCCGGAGAGGTCGAGGCCGTGGTCGTGATCGTGCTCGCGCGAGTCGAGCTCCCCGGCGGCGTCGACGGCATCCCAGGGGAGGAGCTCGAACGTCGCGGGTGCGCGCACGGCCTTGCCCCGCCGACCGCCCAGGTTCCGGAGAGACTTCACCGCGCCCGCCGACGGCCTCTCGCCGGCGAGCTTGCCCTTGCGGGGGTCGCCGCAGAGCGCATGCGCGAGGAGGACGACGAGCTCGGCGTTCATCGTGAGATCGCTGGCGCGCACGACATACCCGCGCTTCGACGCCGGGTGGAGGACGACGACCTCCTCTTCCTCCATCGCGTCGAGGAGCTGGACTACCTGGGCGACCTCGGCGACGCCCAGCGAGAGCGCATCGGCCTTCTTCCGGAGCCCGGCTGCGCGCGCCTCCGCGCGGAGCTCGGGCGACCGGCTGAGGCACGCGGCGGCCGCGAGGCAGCGCGCCGGGAGCTCCTGCCACGCGCGCGCCTCCTCGGGCATCTTCGCCGCGAGCTCGGCTCCCTTCGCGGCGAGCGCGTCGGCGACGACCTGCGTCTCGGCCGCCCGGACGAGCGCGACGCCGAACTTCGTGGCGCCGGCGAGCCCCGTCGCCAGACCGTCGGCGAGCACGGGCCACGCGATCTCGGCGGGGGCACCGGCTTCCTCGACGAGGGCTCCCAGCGTGAGGTGGAGGACGTCGGCGTGCGGACCGCGAGCGCGCTTCACGCCGGTCGCGAGCGCGCGGACCGCCTTCCTGACCGTCGCCTTGTCCGCGCTCGGTACGCTCGCGAGCACCGTCTTCGCAGCGTCGCGCATGCTGCGGTCGCCCGGGGTGCTCGTGGGGTTCACGGCGAGGCGAGCGAGCTCCGTGGCGGCGGCGAGGAGATCAGAGGAAGCCATGGCTGTCCGTTACCGGGTCCGGACGTGCGACGCAACGACGGCGCGCCGACGTGGCCGTGGCCAGGCCGAGATCGGCGCATGCCACCTCGTCGCGCGCGCAACTGCCGGAAAGGCGTCGTGGGCAGCGCTGGCACGGCGATTGGAATCTCGACGGCATGAGCGTGCGCCGTTTCGGCCTCTCCGTCCTCGTCGTGTCCGTGCTCGGCCTGGCCGCGTGTGAAGGCCGCGGTCCCTCGCCGGACGCCACGCCGGGCTCGCCCGTTCCTCCTCGTCACGTGCCCCGCGCCGCGCCTCCCGCGGTCGCCGCGGGCTCCGCCGCGCCT
>JALHPN010000024.1 GCA_022842465.1 Polyangiaceae bacterium
GCCGCCGCCGCCGCCGCCCCCGCCGCCGCCCCCGCCGAGCAACGACCCGTGGGACGAGTCGAGCTGCCAGGGCGCGATTCATCCGAACCCCGCCTCGCTCTTCACGCCGGGGGGCACGAAGCGCGTCCTCGGCCCCACGATCGCCCACTGGCAGTCGCGCGAGTGCAACGCCGTCACCGGCTGCACGCCGTGGAAGTCGGAAGGCTCCGGCTTCGCGGGCGTGCAGTACTCCGGCACCGCCGAGCTCTCCGTGGTCAACAACGGCATCGCCGCCGACTGGTGGGGCGTTGTCCGCGCCAGCGAGCGCGCCACGGCCGCGCGTTGCCGCCTCGGCGGCGGCGGCGCCGTCTCGTGCGATCCGAGGAACTACCTCGGTTCGAACAACCACATCACGCTGAGCGGCACGTTCCGCGAGCACTGCATGCGCGTCACCGGCACGAACCAGACGCGGAACCCGCTCAACAACCAGCTCGACGGTCACGAGTACCGTCTCGCGATGCTCGTCCGCTTCTGATCGTTCAGGGCCCTTCGGCGCAGATCCTGTTCTTGCCGGCGGCCTTCGCGGCGTAGAGCCGGAGGTCTGCCAGCGCGACGAGCTCCGTCGGGCCGCCCTCCGGGGCCACGTCCTGCATCGAGGCGACGCCGACGCTCGCCGTGATGCGGATCGGCTTGTCGGCGACCGGGATCTCGAGCTCCGCGATCGCTTCGCGGATCCGCTCGGCCAGCCGCACGGCCTCCGTCTTCCCCGTCGAGCGCGCGAGGATCACGAACTCCTCGCCGCCCCAACGCGCCAGGAGATCCTCGACGCGGATGAGCCGCGTCATCTGCGCGCTCACGAGCCGGAGGACCATGTCGCCTGCGAGATGGCCGTAGGTGTCGTTCGTGAGCTTGAAGTCGTCGAGATCGAGCAGGAGGACGGCGAGCTTCACGCGCTGGCGGCGCGAGTAGGCGACCTCCGCCGTGAGGCGCTCGGTGAAATACTTCCGGTTGTAGACCCGCGTGAGGGCATCGCGCGTCGACGACTCGTAGAGCCGGCGCTGGAGCTCCTCCTCCGCGTCGTCCGTGATCGCGAAGCGCATCACGAGGTTCGGACCGAGCTGGAGCCGGTCGCCCGGGCGGATCTCCCCGACCTCGACCCGTTGCGCCCCGACGAACGTCCCGTTCGTCGAGCCGAGGTCCTCGACGAAGTAGCGTCCGTCCGAGCGGCACGTGACGCGCGCGTGGCGTCGGCTCACGCCCCCGTCTTCGACCCAGACGTCCGCATCGGTGCCACGGCCGACGACGTGCTCGGTCCCGTCGAGGGCGAAGACCTGTCCCGCGTTGATGCCGGTGAGGACCGTCAACGTCGCACGGTCTTTCCCCTCGCTCGCGGGGACGGCCATCACCGGATCCGTCGTCCGCTCCGGCGCCGCGGGCCCCGTCGTCCATCCGCTGTCCGACGACGGCGGGGCGAGCGGGATCCCCGACGCGCGCCCGGAGAGCGGAGCCGGGCTCGACAGAGAGGGAGACGAGAGAGACGGAGACGACCCCGTCGCAGCGGCCGCGGCCTTCGTCGCCGGATCGCTCGAGCGCGGCGCCCCGCCCTCCGAAGGGCTCGCTGCCGGGAGCGGCATCGTCGGCATCTTCCGCGTCTTGAACGGGTCTCTCATCGTCGTCCGCCCCGGCGAAGCCTAGCGCACGGACCCCCCTGGCGTCCGCCGAGGAATTCCGAGCCGTGCGCCTTGCCGCGCGCGCCGACCATGCGTTAGGAGCCCGGAGATACATGGCGCTCCTCGAAGGCAAGGTCGCGATCGTCACGGGCGCCGGCAACGGCCTCGGCCGCTCGCATGCTCTCTCGTTCGCGCGTGAAGGCGCCAAGGTCGTCGTCGCCGACGTCGGTGGCGCGCGCGACGGATCGGGAGAAGACGCGAGCGCGGCGGAAGCGGTCGTCCGCGAGATCGAAGCCGAGGGCGGCACCGCCGTCGCCGTACAGGCGTCCGTCGCGACCGCCGAGGGCGCCGAGAAGATCGTGACCGCCGCGATCGACGCGTTCGGCCATGCCGACGTCCTCGTCAACAACGCGGGCATCCTCCGGGACAAGACGTTCCTCAAGATGGAGGAGGCCGCGTGGGACGCCGTCGTCGCCGTCCACCTCAAGGGCACGTTCCTCGTCTCGCAGTCCTTCGTGAAGCGCGTCATCGCCAAGGCGGGCGGCGCGAGCGCGGCGGGCGGCTCCGGCGCGAGCGCGCGGATCGTCAACACGACCAGCGTGTCGGGCATGCTCGGCAATTTCGGCCAGGCGAACTACGCGGCGGCGAAGGCTGGCATCTACGGCCTCACGCGCACCATGTCGATCGAGCTCCAGAAGCACCGCATCACCGTCAACGCCCTCGCGCCCATCGCGAAGACGCGCATGACGGAGGACCTCCCGATGTTCCAGGGGGTCGACACGATGACGCCCGAGCACGTCACGCCTGCCGCGCTCTTCCTCGCGAGCGACCTGTGCGGCGATCGCACGGGGCACGTGCTCGCGGTCGCCGGCGCGCGCCTCTACGCGTTCAAGGTCGTCGAGAGCCCGGGCAAGTTCAAGGACGAGTCGGGCGGGGTCTGGACGGCGCAGGAGATCGCCGAGCACTGGGACTCGATCGTGAAGAGCTGAGGAGGCTCGCTTGACCTCGGTCCCCCGCTGGTCCCCTTCTGCGCTCGCCGTGAAGGCCGTGCTCGCGCGCGTCGACGGCGCGCTCGACACGAGCGACATCGCCGCCCTCGCGGGGCTCCCGGAGGACGTCGTCGAGGAGGTCGTCGGCTCGCTCGTGCAGGCGGGGCTCCTGGCGCTCCCGATCGGAGGCAGCCTCACGCCGGAGCCCATGCGCCGGTCGTCCGCCGAGATCTCGACGGCGACCGTGGTCCCGCGGATCTCCGACGAGGAGCAGCGGCGCATCTCGGACCTCTACGACGAGCTGAACCGGGTCGATCACTACCGTCTCCTCGGCGTCGCCGCGACGGCGGACGTGAAGGACGTGAAGCGCGCCTACTTCGCGCTCGCGAAGCTCTTCCACCCGGACCGCTTCTTCCGAAGGGACGTCGGCGCGCTCCGCCCCAAGATCGACGCGGTCTTCGCGGCGATGACGAACGCGCTCGAGACGCTCACCGACGCAACGAGACGCCAGGCCTACGACGACTACCTCCGCGACGTCTTGAAGACGAGGCTCCAGAGGCGGAGCGCCGAGGCGTGCGAGGCGAAGCAGGACTACGCCGCCGCGTGCGAGCACTGGCAGCGCGTCGCCGAGCAAGTGCCGACCGACGCGTACCTCCAGCACCGCTACGCGTACGCCCTCTTGCGCGCCGGTGCGCACGCGCCCGGCGTCGACATCGTCACCCGGGCGATCCAGCTCGACCCGCGCCGCGCCGAGTATCGGGTGACCGCCGCGTGCCTCTACCTCGCGATGGGCCGGGAACGGAGCGCGCTGCTCGAGCTGGACGTCGCCTGCGAGCTCGAGCCCGACCGTCTCGAGGTCGCCGGCCTCCGGGCGGCGGTGACGGCGCGAGCGCGCGGCGTCCGCTGAACGTTCTCCTTGCGGCCTGCCCGGCGCCGTACGAAAGGAGGACGGTCATGGCGACGCTCGAAGGTACGTACACCGCCCTCGTGACCCCGCTCCGCGACGACGACGCGATCGACTGGAAGGCGTTCGACGCCCTCGTCGAGGCCCAGATCCAGGGCGGCATCACCGGCGTGGTCCCCTGCGGGACGACGGGTGAGAGCCCGACCCTCGATCACGAGGAGCAGCTCGCGCTCGTGAAGCGCACGGTGGAGCTCGCGAAGGGCAAGGCCCTCGTCGTCGCCGGGACGGGCACGAACTCGACCCGCGGGACGATCGCCGTCTCTCAGGCCGCCGAACGCGCCGGCGTCGATGCGGTCATGGTCGTCGTGCCCTACTACAACAAGCCGACGCAGGACGGGCTCGTCGAGCACTACGTCGCGGTCGCGAAGTCCGTTTCGGTCCCGGTCATCGTCTACAACGTCCCGGGTCGCACCAGCATCGACCTCGGCGTCGCCGCCCTCGCGCGGATCTGCGAGCGCGCTCCGAACGTCGTCGCGACGAAAGAGGCGACGGGCAACGTGCTCCGCGCGCAGGAGATCGCCCGCACGATCGGCGATCGCATCACCATCCTCTCCGGCGACGACGCGCTCACGCTCCCGATGATGGCGATCGGCGCCAGAGGCGTCATCAGCGTCACCTCGAACCTCTACCCTGCCGAGGTGTCGCGTGTGACGCGCCTCGCTCTCGACGGGAAGTGGGACGAGGCGCGGCGCGCGCACCTCGCGCTTTGCCGCGTGCACGACGTGATGTTCGTCGAGTCGAACCCGAGCCCCGTCAAGGCCGCCCTCGCCGCGAAGGCCCGGATGACGGATCGCGTGCGCTCGCCGCTCGCGCGCATCACCGAGGGCGCGCGCGCCAAGGTCACCGAAGCGATCGCGGCGTACGAGGCGGCGAAGGGATGAGCGACGCCGCGCTCCGTGTCGGCGTCGTCGGTGCGTCCGGACGGATGGGGCGCGCGGTCGTGCGCCTCGCCGTCCAGGGTGGGATGAACGTCGTCTTCGCCTCGTCCACGCAGGACGTCGGGCGTGACGCGGGCGAGCTCGCCGGGGTCGGCCCTCTCGGCGTCGCAATCGCGAAGGACCTCGGCGGCCTCGCCGCCGCTAGGGCGGAGGTCGTCGTCGACTTCAGCGCGCCCGCCGCCCTCCCGGCGATCGTGGAAGCATGCGCCGCGGCGAGCGTCGCGCTCGTCAGCGGGACGACCGGCCTCGACGACGCCGCGAGGGCCGCGCTCGATCGCGCCGCGGCGAAGGTCGCCGTCCTCTGGGAGCCGAACATGAGCGTCGGCGTCCACGTCCTCGCGGCCCTGGTCGAGCGGGCCGCCCTCGCGCTCGGCGCGGGGTATGACGTCGAGGTCGTCGAGGTCCACCACCGCGCGAAGGTGGATGCGCCCAGCGGCACGGCGATTCGCCTCGGCGACGTCGTGAAGAAGGTGGAAGGCGGTCGCTACGTCCACGGACGCGAGGGTCGGCCCGGCCCGCGCGCGGCCGAAGAGATCGGCATGCACGCCGTGCGCGGTGGCGACGTCATCGGCGATCACACGGTCTTCTTCTTCGGCGACGGCGAGCGCATCGAGCTCACCCATCGCGCGTCGAGCCGCGATCTCTTCGCCCACGGCGCCCTCCGCGCCGCGCGCTGGCTCGCTGGCAAGCCCGCCAGGCGCTACGCGCTCGCGGAGATCCTCTCGTAGGCCTCCGAGGGGCGCGAGCCGCCGTCACGCGCGCGTCGGTCGCTCCTGCGCGCGCCGCGGTGACCACGGAGAAAACGCGTGGGGCGGTGTCAGACGAGGCGGGGCCGCGGCGTAATCCGAGGTACCCCGGGCCACGCGAAAGGCCGGGAAGGAGCCTTCACCATGCGTCGTTCGATCTTCGTTGCCGCCGTCCTCTCGTTCTCCCTCACCGCCCTCGCTGGCTGCGTCACCACGCCTTCGGGCGATGATGAGGTCGCGTCGGACGGCGCCGCCGCCGTGACCGACTCCGCGACCGAGGCCGTCGAGCTGACGTCGGCCGCGCACGCGCTCGCCGGTCGCTACTACGCCGCGCCGCTGCCGATCGGCGGCATCGCGCGCCTCTCGCTCGCGAAGGACGGGACGTACACCGCCGAGGTCGAGGCGGGAACGCGCCAGATCTGCTTCGTCGCGCCGTGCCTACTCTCCGAGAGCGGTCACTGGAGCGCGACGCGCGGCAAGGGCGGCGCCCGCCGCTTGCGGCTCCGCCCCGCCGGTGAGCCCGAGGTCGTGTACGACGCCGCGAAGACGGCGACGACCCTCACGTTGACGCGAAACGGCCAGGTCCAGACGCTCGCCGCGCTCGGCGCGGAGGACTGCCTCGACGACGCGGACTGCGATGCCGACGAGCAGTGCGGGCCGAAGGTGTGTCTCATGTGGTGCGCGGAGGACGACCCGTTCTGCTGTGGCACGTCCACGTGTACGCCGAAGGCGCCTTCGCCGCCGCCGCCCGTCTGCTTCGGCGCGTGGGTCGACTCGTTCGGCACCTGCCGCGCCCCCAACGACGGGGTCTACGACGCCTCGTGCTGCGCAGGCCCGACCTGCGGCAACGCGCAGTGCGCTCTGGGAGAGGTCTGCTGCAACGCGCTCTCCGGGATCTGCGCGCAGCCCGACGAAGTCTGCACGCAGTGACACCCGGCGGGGCAGGCGCGTAGCCGAGAAGACCCGTCGCGGCAGCGACGGGCGACGTGATGCCGTGCCGGCCGACCCATGCAAGGCGAACGCTCATGGCGGCGGTGGAGCAAGCACCGCGCCTCGGTGACGTCTCGCGCCGCCGCGCGCGCGTAGCGGAAGCTCACCGGGTGCGATGGCGCGCGGCGCCTCTGCCGACGTTACGATGTTGACGTTTGCTTCGCCGGTAGGACCGTCGGCGAACGCGCGCAGCGTCATCGCGATGCGAAGCGGCACGAAAAAACGTTCCTTCTGCCGCGCCGCCTCGTGGCAAGCCGCTTGCTCGCCGCCGTGGCATGCCTCCTTTTCAGGGTCGGGGTGGAGACGACCTTCGAGGTCGGGGTGCCGCAAGCGGACCCGGTCGTTGGCTCGTCGTCCTCGCGACGACCGCGTCCATCGCCTGCTCGTCGGCCGAGACCGCGACGGGCCCCGTTCCACCCGCCGCCCCCCTCGACGGAGGCAGAGCCGCCAACGACGCGACGAACGCGCGCGTCGTCGAGGGCACCACGACGTGCGACGTCGATGGACTCGCGACCCTGACGGTGCCGGCGCGTCGTCCTCGGTCGACCCTCCAGCTGCGGCACGCCTACCGGATGTTCCGCTCGGGACGCGCGGGAGCACCGGTGGTCGTGGTCGTGCCCGGCGGCCCGGGGGGAGACATCATGCGGAGCTCTGCGCGCGACGCCTATCCCCTCGGCGCCGTACCCTCCGCAGACTTCGACGTGATCTACACGGACGCGCGCGGTAGCGGCTGCAACGCCGTTGCCGACGCCGACCTCGCGCCGGAGACCGCGGACGCCGTGTTCCGCGCCGAGGAGGTCGGGATGGACGTCGCCGCCGTCGTTCGGCACGCGGGGCTCGACGACTACATCCTCTACGGCGCCTCCTTCGGCACCGTCGCGGCGACCATCGCCGCGCACGCGCTCGAGCGTGACGGCGGCGCCCGCCCGCGTGCGCTCGTCCTCGAAGGGACCGTCGGGCGGGCGTTCGAGTCCTTCGACGCCTACTTCGACGCGTTTCGTACGGAGTGGGCCCGGGTCGAGCCCATGCTCGCGCCCGTCTGGCGCGCGGAGCTCGCCAAGGAGCCGTGGTCGCCGACGCTGAAGTGGTCACGCGACCAGTGGGGGCTCTTCGTCGCGCAACAGCTCATCCTCGGAGACATTCCGGGGCGAGGGCACTCGCTCGTCTACTGGCTGGACGGGTTGTCGAAGCAGACCGTCGCCGCGCAGAGCTACGTCGCCGGGTTCATGGCGAAGGCGGCGACGCCGGGGACACCCTCCTCGCTCTTTCGGACGATCGCGTGTCGAGAGCTCTGGGGATCGTGGAGGTCCGGGCGCGAGATCCGCGGAGGCGCCTTGAACGCGACGGGCGAGGACCTCTGCGGCGGCGCGCCGAAGGTCGAGCCGTACGACGCCGCACGCTACCTCTTGGCCTCGCCCGTCTACTACTTCCAAGGCCCGTTCGACCCGACGACGACCTCGTCCCAGGCCGAGCATCACTTCGACGCGCAGGTCGGTGCGCCGCGTGCGTTCGTCACCGTGCCGGACGCCGCGCACGCGCCGCTCACCCTCGGTCTACGCGAGCGCGGTTGCTCGTCCGCCGCGTGGAAGGCGATCGCCGCGCGCCTGGACCTCACGGCCGCGCTCGCGACCTGCGCGGGGCCGAAGCGCGTCGAGGTGCGGACGCAGTAGCGCGACGCGCACCGGACCTCGAGCCTCGCCCGTCAGAAGCGACCGACCGCGCCGAGGCCGGCGCCGTCGCCCATGCGGCCCATCGCCATCGGGAGCACCTGGACCGTCGGCTTCGCCGCGCGCGGGCTCACCACACCCGGCACGGGTGTCTCGCTCTCCGGGACGAAGAACGACGCGATCGCGGCCGCGAGACCGCCCGCCTGGAGCACGCCGCTCGTGACGAGGAGCGCCGCGCTCAGGAGCTTCTGATCGCACGGTCGCTCGTCGCACTGGCGATCCGCGAGGTTCGCCCACGGACCGACGACCGGGATGAGCAGGCGGTTGTCTGCGTCGCGATCGTTCGCGGCGCCGATGATGGCCGACGTGAGGTACGAGCCGGCGAAGAGCGCGCCTCCGCCCACGAGGAGCACGCGGTTCGGTCCCCGCTGGCGCATGTCGCGCCTCGCTTCGGCGTCCTGACGTGACGCGAGATCGAGGTCCGCGGCCGTCGTGCTCGTCGTCGATTTCGGTCCGTCGGCAGACGACGTCGTGGTCGTGGTGCCCGGCTCCTTGGGCTCGGATGGGGTGTCCGCACGCGCCGCGGGCGCCGCGGTCGCGATCGCTCCGCCCGCGAGGACCGCGAGCGCCAGCGCGTGGATGTGCTTCTTGATCATGAGCTCCTCCGAGAGCGAGCGACGTGCTCGCGCCGGGGCGGAGGTGCAAGGGGGGTGCCCCCTCCGCTCGCGGTCAGCTCTCGTAGTGCCGCGATCTCGACGAGACGGTCAGAACGTCCCGGAGAGGGCTGCGCCGGCGGTCCCGGCCCCGAGCCACGGCGACACGTTCGTCGCCTTCGGGGTGGGGAGGGGCTTCCGGCTCGCGTCCTTTCCCGACTCCTTGCTGTCGCCGCCGGTGAAGAGGACGTAGGCGCCTCCGATGAGGAGCAGCCCCCCGACGCTTCCCGCGATGATGCCCGTGACACCTGCCGTGTTCGCCTGCTTGCTGAGGGTGCAGACGCGCTCGGCCGTCGCGCCGGTCGTGTCGCAGGCGGCGACCTTCTCGCCGCGCGTGTCGTTGATGAGCCCCGTCAGCTTCGTGTCGTTCGCCTCGTCGTTCAGGCTCGACCACTTGCTGTACCGCTCGAACGCGAAGATGCCGAGGCCCACGCCGGCCGCCATCATCACGCCGCCGATCACCTTCCGCGTCGGGAAGGGCTTCTGCGCCTCCGGCGCGGCGCCCCGGGCGGACGTGGGGGCCGGGGAGAGGTCCACCGTCGTCTCCTTGCCGGCGACGAGGAGCACGTTCTTCTTGCTCGCGGGCACGCCCGGCGCCGAGAGCTCGACGGCGTGCGTGTCGGGCGACAGCTCGATCCGCGCGGTGCCGCCCTTCAGCGGGAAGCGCTTGTCGCCGTCGATGACGACCTCGCCGTCGAGCGAGCCGGCTCTCACGACGAGGGTGCCGAGCGCCGTGCCGGCGAGTCTGTCGACGAGGAGCCCGGCGATCTTCCGGAGCGTGTCGTCGTTTCCGTCGCGGAGGTTCGCGGAGTACTTCTCGGTGGCGACGGTGTCGGGCTTTCCGCGCTGGTAGAGGTGGACCTCGGCGAGCACCTCGCTCTTGCCGGCGCGCGAGACGAAGCCCCAGAGGTAGCGCTCCTGCTTGATCTGCTCGCCGATCTTCTGCTGGCACTCCGGGGTCGGACGTGTCGGGCAGCGGAGGGCCGCCGTCAGCATGCCGAGCGACTGGTTCGTCTCGAGCAGCGTCCAGGCGTGGGAGTTCCTCACCTTCCACTTCACTGCGCCGGTGAGGCCGTCGGCGTTCTCCTCCGCGTCCTCCGAGTCGAAGGCGAGGACCGCCACCGGCACGGCCGTCGCCTGGGTGCCCTCGGCGCGCGCGATCGTCGGACGACCGAAGACGACGAGCGTGAGCACGCCGAGGAGGAGGAGAAGCCGCCTTGCCATCGAAAGGCAGCGTACCCCGGGGGCCGCCCTCCGCGCTACGCTCCGCGACTCGATGCGGATCACGGGCGGGAGCCTCCGATCGCGGGCGCTCCGCGCGCCGAAGGGGACGTCGACCCGTCCGACGTCGGATCGCGTCCGCGAGGCGATTTTCTCGATGCTCGCCTCGGACGGCGTCTTCGCGGCGGACGGCCTGCGCGTCCTCGACCTCTACGCCGGGTCCGGCGCGCTGGCCTTCGAAGCGATCTCTCGTGGCGCGACGGAGGCGGTCCTCGTCGAGCAGGCTCGGGACGCGACGACCGTGATCCGGGAGAATGCGCGGGCACTGGGCGTGGACGGCGCGGTCCGGCTCCTCGCCGCCCGGGTGGAGCGTGTGCTCGCCTCGTCGGAGGGCCTCGGCACGTTCGGGCTCGTCCTCTGCGACCCGCCGTACGCAGACGTGCGAGCGCCGGCGTTCGAGGGCATTCTCGCGAGCGCGGCCGCGCTCCTCGACGAGGACGGCGTGCTCCTCCTCGAGCACGCCGCGACGGACCGGTCACCGGAGGTGTCGGGGCTCCTCCTCGATCGGGGCCGTCGTCACGGCGATACGGCAGTGTCGCTGTATCGACGTGCCCCTCGGTAGACTCTGGCTGTCCGGCCTCCGACCCGTATACACTCGCGCGTCAGATGGCTTCGAACTCTCCTCCTTCGATGCGTGCACCGGCCGGTGTGCCTCCGAGCGGCAACGGGAAGTACATCGTCCTCGTCGTCCTGCTGCTCGGGCTCGTGGGCGGGCTCGTATGGTGGAAGAAGAGCCAGACGCCGCCCGATCCGATCGTCGAGAAGACGCTCTTCGACGCGGGCCCGCCGACGCGTCCTACCGGCCGGAACCCGGACGACGACATTCCACTGCCGCCGGCGATCGAGGACGCGGGACCCGACTCGGGGCCGACCAAGGTCATCGTCCAGAAGTTCGACAACCAGTGTGACGCGAAGTCGTGCTCGGGTCAGTCGAACGCGGAGCTCGAGGGGCAGCTCGCCTTCCGCGTCCGGCAGGCTCGCCGCTGCTACAACGCCGCCCTCACGCAGGACAACACGCTGAAGGGCAAGCTCTCGGTCCGGGTGCGCGTCGGCGCGAACGGGCAGGTGTGCGCCGCGAACGTCACGAGCGACGAGATCGGCAACGCCGCGCTCGCGAACTGCGTGGCGAGCACGTTCCGCGGGGCGAACTTCCCGACGCCGAAGGGCGGCTGCCTCGACGTCAACGTGCCGGTGAACTTCGTCCCGGGCCAGTAGGGAACGAGCGAGCGCATGTCGAAGGTCCGGCTCGCCGCGCTCGTTCTCGCCTCTTCGGCCGCGGCCGTCGTGCTCGGCGTGACGGCGGCGTGCACCGAGGGCACGACCCCCGATTGCAGCGGCGCGAACGCGGCGCAGTGTGGATCGTTCGTCGACGGGGCTCCCGAGGCCGACGCGAGTCTCCTCGTGCCCGAGGCCGCGCCGCCCTCTTCTACCGCAGGGGATGCGGGGGATGCGGCTCCCGGCGCAGATGCCGAGGCCGGCTCGCTCGATCTCCTCGACGGAGGTTGACCTCGTGGGGAAGCGGCGAGGCGGGCGTGCGTGGGTCGTCCCGCTCCTCGGAGCGGCGTCGCTCTTCGCCGTGATCGCGGCGTGCGGAGAGACGCGGCAGCCGATCGGCGAGGAGTGCCTCCGTGACGAGGACTGCCTCTCGAACGTGTGCTCCTTCCGCGCGTGCGTTCCAGCTCCGCAGCTCACGGTGCCCTACGGGAGCGCTCCGGACGAGGAGCCGCGCATCCCGGAGCCGGACGGCGGCGCGCAGGCGGTGCGTGACGCGCGCAGCGACGGATGACGCCGATGTCGTCCTCGCCTCACCCCTTCGGGGGTCACGAAGCGCGTCACGGGGTGTTGCTCCAGATCGCCTACGACGGGACCGGGTTCTCGGGCTGGGCCTCGCAGCGCGACACGCGGACGGTGGAGGACGTCGTCCGCGGCGCGATCCGCGCGCTCGATCCGAAGGCGGAGGGTCCGCGCGGGACGAGCCGCACCGACGCCGGCGTCCACGCCGAGGGGCAGATGGCCGCGTTCGACACGAGCCTCGTCCTGCCCGCGCGAGGGTGGGTCCTCGCGCTGAACCAGCACTTGCCCGACGACGTCGCGGTGCGGCGCGCGCGGTCGGTGCCCGTGGCGTTCCAGCCGCGCTTCGTGAGCCGCGGAAAGCGCTACGCTTACCATCTCCTCTTCGACAAGGTCAGAGACCCGCGCCTGCGGGACCGGGCCTGGCGGATCGGCTACGAGATGGATCTCGATCTCCTCGCACGCGAAGCCCGGTCGCTGGTCGGGACGCACGACTTCCGTGCGTTCCGCGCCGCGGGCGATCCGCGCGAGGACACCGTGCGCACGATCACGGACGTCCGGCTCGAGCGCCTCGGCGGTCGCGAGGCGAAGCTCGTCGTCGAGGGGACGGCCTTCCTCTACAACATGGTCCGGATCGTCACCGGCACGCTGGTCGACGTCGGGCGGGGCCGTCTGCCGGAGGGGACGATCGCTCGCGCGATCGACGGCCGAGAGCGCAAGCTCGCCGGGCAGACCGCGCCGCCGCAGGGGCTCGTGCTCGAGCACACGTCGCTCGAGCTTCCGCCCGAAGGGACGGGTGAACCGTGGCCGCCGTGACGAAGCCCGCCGTCGTCCACGTCCGCGCGGCGCATCCCGACGAGGGACGCGTCATCGCGGCGCTGTGGCGCGAGCTGTGGGATGCGCACGAGGCGTGGGGGGGCTACGCCGGCACGCGCGACGAACGTGTCTACGATCACCTCGCCCATCGCCTCGGGGAGGACGCGCGGGTGCGAGGCGGGCAGCCGGTCCTCGGGCGTCACGTCCACCTCGTCGCCTCGCAGGACGGAAGCGTGATCGGTCAGGTCGAGGGCTGGTTCGAGCGGCACGGCATCGACGAGGCGACGCCGCACACGTGCGAGGTGCGCTCGTTGATCGTCTCTGCGCGCGCGCGCGCGACCGGCGCGGGGCGTGCGCTCCTCGACGGACTCGGGAAGGTGGCGCTGCAGATGAGCCGCGGCGCCGCCGTCGTGATGGCGGCGGAGGTCCTCGAGCCGAACCCGGCGCACGCGTTCTATGCGAAGGTCGGCTACCGGCCGGTGTCGTGGACGGCGCGTGTCGCGACGGAAGGGGCAGAGGACCTCGCGGCGCGGAGCGAGCCGTTCAGCGCGCGCCTCGCGACGTCGCAGGACGCGCTCGCGTTGGCCCTCCTCGATCCTGCCCTCGCCCAGCGGCGGCGCCTGCAGGGGGACATGCGCTTCGATCGCCCGCGCGCCGTCGACGCCACGCTCGTCGGGGCGCTCGCGGCCCATCTCGGGCGGCCCTCGGCGTACCAGGACCAGTGCGAGCTCGTCGTGTTGGACCGGCAAGGGGTCGTCCGCGCCTCGGCGAGCCTCACGGTGATGTCGCTCGACCCGCCGTTCCTCCCGGCGCGCCGTGGCATGCTCGGCCGCATCGCGGCCGATCCCGCGCTCGACCCGCGCCCGCTCGTCACCCCCCTCGTCCGCCTCGCGCGCCGTCTCGCGCTCGTCCGCGGCGCCGCGACCCTGGAGCTCACCGATCTCGACGCCCCGGGCGGCCCGCTCCATGCCGGCGCGCTCGGCGCGGGGGCGCGGCCCTGGTCCCGCATCGTGGAGCGCTGGGCCTGACCGGTCACTTTTCCCCGTTCTCGACGGTTTGCTACGGTCTCTTCCGATGCGCTCCACCTCCGTCCTCGCGCGCCGCAGCGGCGCTGTCTTCGGGCTCGTGCTCGCGGTCTCCGCGACGCCTTCGCTCGCTCGCGCCCAGGGGGCGCCACCCACGGCGCCGCAAGCGGCCGCCGCCCAGATCGAGGCGAAGAAGCTGTCGGACGGCTTCGTCGCCGTCGCGGAGAAGGTCAGCCCGAGCGTCGTCCAGATCGACGTCACGACCCGCGACGACAACGCCGACGCGCTGACACGACTCTTCGGGAAGAGCCAGGACTCCCCGGTCGCGCGCGGCACCGGCTCGGGCGTCATCTTCACGCCCGACGGCAACATCCTGACGAACAACCACGTCATCGACCAGGCGCTCTCCATCAACGTGCGCCTCCGCGACGGCAGGCTCCTCGCCGCGAAGCTCGTCGGGCGCGATCCGGCGACCGACCTCGCCGTCATCAAGGTCGAGGGGACGGGCCTCACGGCTGCCAAGCTCGCGGACTCGGACGCTGCGCGCGTCGGCGAGTGGGTCGTCGCGATCGGCTCGCCGTTCGCGCTCGGCTACACCGTCACGACCGGAGTCCTCTCCGCGAAGGGGCGGAGCGGGCTCGGCATGAACCAGATCGAGGACTACCTCCAGACGGACGCGAGCATCAACCCCGGCAACTCCGGCGGTCCGCTCTGTGATCTCAGCGGCAACGTCCTCGGCATCAACACGATGATCGTCGGCCGCGGCTCCGGGATCGGCTTCGCGGTCCCGGCCAACCTCGCGAAGCGCGTCGCCGATCAGCTCCTCAAGAACGGCAAGGTGCAGCGGGCGTGGATCGGGGTGGGGATCCAGGACCTGACGCCCGAGCTCGCCACCGCGATGAAGGTCGACACGCGCGCTGGCGTGATCGTGAACTCGATCACGGACGGCGGTCCCGCCCAGAAGGCGAACGTGAAGCCCGGCGACATCATCGCGGGCGTCGCCGGCAAGAAGGTCGCCGACACGCGCGAGCTCGTTCGCGAGGTCATCGCTCACGACGTCGGTCAGACCGTCTCTCTCGAGATCCTCCGGGACGGAAAACGGTACGGGACGTCGACCCTCCTCACCGCGCGCCCCGAGGCGGCCGTCCCCCCGCTCCCCGTCCAGCAGCAGGGTGTCCCGCAGTCCGGCCTCGGCCTGAACGTCCGTGATCTGCCGCCGCAGCAGGCCGTGACGCTCGGTCTCGCCGCGAAGCCCCTACCGGTCGTCACGACCATCTCGCCGGGCTCGGCCGCCGATCGCGCCGGCCTCCGCCCCGGCGACGTCATCGTCGAGGCCGACGGTATCGCCGATCCGACCTCGGCGCAGCTCGTCGAGCAGGCGAAGGACGGGCAGCTCCTCGTCCGCATTCGCCGGCGCGAAGCGAGCTTCTACGCGGTCCTCAAGAAGTAGCTTCAAGGAGGCGGCGACGGCGTCGGCGCGCGCGCCGCGGGGAGGACGACGCGGAAGACCGTCCCGCGGCCGCCTTCGCGCGGATGGGCCGTGAGGGATCCGCGCGCGTCCGTCACGATCTGGTGGGAGATCGAGAGCCCGAGCCCCATCCCCGCCCCGTCCTTCGTCGTGAAGAAAGGCTCGAAGATGCGCTCGAGGTCCTCGGCGGGGATCCCGACGCCGGTGTCACGGACCTCGACGACGACCTGATCGGCCTCGTCCCACGCCGTCACACGCACCTCGTTCGTCGCGGCGTCCTGCTCCGCCAGCGACTGAGCCGCGTTGACGAGGAGATTCAGGAAGACCTGCCCGAGCCGACCCTCGGTCCCGGAGACGTAGAGGCCGGGCTCGAAGGCGCGGACGAGCTTGCCGCGGTGGCGGAGCTCGTGGTCGGCCATGTTGCAGCACACGTCGAGCACGCGCGCGACGTCGATCGCGACCTGGACGCGCTCGTCCCCCCGGCCGAGCGTCTTCAGCCCGTCGACGATGTCACGCATCCGGCGGCCACCCTCCGCCATCACCGTGAGGTGGGACGCCATGCGGCTCGCGAACGCCTCGGGCAGGTCCGTCGCTCGTGCGAGGTCCTTCTCGGCGAGCCGGACGACGCCGAGCACGTACGCGAGCGGGTTGTTCAGCTCGTGGCCGATCGTCGCGGCGAGCCGTCCGAGTGACGCGAGCCTGTCGGCGAGGACGAGCTGCGTCTCGATCTGCTTCCGGGCGGAGACGTCGCGCGCGATGCTCAGGATCGCCGGCTCGCCGTCGAAGAGCGTGAGGTAGCCCGTCACCTCGGCGACGAACGGTCGACCGTCCTTCCGGAGGAGCCGCTTCTCGGCGACCGGCACGACGGCGCCCTCGCCTACGATGCGCTCGATGCGGACGGCGCTCGCGGCGCGGTCGTCGGGGTGGACGAGATCGAGTGGCCCGAGCCCGGTGATGTCGTCTTCGGCGCCGTAGCCGAGCATCCGTCGCGCGGCGGGGCTCATGTACACGACGGCGCCGTTGCGATGGACGACGACGCCGTCGGGCATCGTCTCGATCAGGGTCCGGTAGCTCTCCTCGGAGCGCGCGAGGGCGCGCTCGGCCTCGACCCGCGCGCTCACGTCGCGCATCGTCGCGTACATCGCGTCGCGATCGCCGAGGCGGAGAGGTCCACAGGTGAGCTCGACGGGGAAGACGCGCCCGTCCTTCGCGCGATGCCATCGGAGGTCCAGGCGCGAGGCGGTCGCCTTCCGCGCCTCCGCGATCGAGCCGATCGTCCGCTCGGGCTCGTGGCTCACGTCGGTGACCTTCATCCGGCAGGCCTCGTCGCGCGTCCAGCCGTAGAGCGAGACCCAGGCCGCGTTCACGTCGAGGATCTCGCGCGTCTTCGGATCGAAGACCGACATCGCGTCGAGCTCGTGGGAGTGGACGAGCCGGAAGGTCGCCTCGTCCGCGAGGAGCGCGCTCGTAATCTCCGACGTCGTCTTCGCCTGCGCGGCGGCGGTCTCGGCGGCCTCCGCGAGACCGAGGAGGGCGCGCAGCGCTTCGGTGTCTCCTCGCTCTTCGAGGAGGAGCGCGATCTTGCGGAGAGCTTCCCGTCGCTCCAAGGTCTCCACGATACTACTCGCACGGGCGGCGCATGTCGTTGACGGCAAGCGTCTCCCGGGAGACAAGACGCGGACGATGGTGGACATCCGACAGACCGCGATGGGCGGCGACCTCCGCGACTTCCTCGACGTCGTCGACCTCGTCTACGAGGACGACCCGAGGTATGTCCGGCCGCTCGACCTCGAGCAGAAGGAGCGCCTCAGCCCGAAGAAGAACCCGTTCTTCGAGCACGGCGAAGGCGTCGTCTTCACGGCCTACAAGGGCGGGCGCTGCGTCGGCCGGGTGACGGCGCAGATCGATCGCGAGCACCTCGGCCGCTACAAGGACGACGCCGGATTCTTCGGCTTCCTCGACACGGTCGACGACGAAGAGGTCTGCAAGGCCCTCCTCGCCCGCGCCGAGGCGTGGCTGAAGGGGAAGGGGATGAAGCTCATCCGTGGCCCGCTCTCGCTGAACATCAACGAGGAGCTGGGGATGCTCGTCGACGGGTTCGACGCTCCGCCGACGTTGATGAACCCGCACCACCGCCGCTACCAGGGCGGACTCGTCGAGAAGGCGGGGTACGCCAAGCTGAAGGATTTCTTCGGTTGGCGGTACGAGGTCGGAGAACCGAACGCGCGCGTCCGCAAGGCGCAGGCCGAGGTCCGAGCGATGCCCGAGGTCGTGGCGAGGCCGTTCTCGAAGAAGGACGCGGACCGCGACACCCGGATCACGCTCGACGTCTTCAACGACGCGTGGAGCGAGAACTGGGGCTTCGTTCCGGCGACCCCCGCCGAGGCGCGGAAGATGGCCGCCGACTTCAAGCTCTTCATCGTCCCGGAGATCACGCGGCTCGTGTTCATCGACGGCGAGCCCGCCGCGTGCGCGATCGCGCTCCCGAACGTGAACGAGATCGTGGGAGACCTCCACGGCAAGCTCCTTCCGTTCGGCTTCGCGAAGCTCCTCTATCGCCTCAAGGTGCAGGGCGCGCGGAGCGCCCGGCTCATCATCCTCGGCATCAAGAAGAAGTTCCGCGTGCAGAGGAAGTACGCCGGCCTCTCGCTCTTCCTCTACGCAGAGATGAACGACGGCGGGAAGCGCGTGGGCATCACGTGGGGCGAGCTCGGGTGGACGCTCGAGGACAACGCCGCCGTCAACACGGGGATCCGGACGATGGGCGCGAAGAAGTACAAGACGTACCGCGTCTACGAGAAGGCGCTGACGTAGCCGGTCGCTAGAACACCACCGACGATCCGAGGTACGGCATCACCTCGAAGAACGTCACCTCGCTACGGTCGTCCCGCGGCGAGTCGTCCGAGAGATCGATCGTGCTCGCGCGCGACTGACCGAAGCCCGCCCCTGCGCGGAGCGACAGCGTCGTGACGAGGACGAGCGCCTCGGGGTCGGGGTGCTCCTTCAGAGCGAGCGGCGTGCGCTTGCTCACCCCCGCCGTGAGGCCGTACCAGTCGACGCGCGAGTCGGTGACGAAGTCTCCGAGGACTCGCTGGTTCGCACGGTCGCTGAAGACGCCGCCCCCCACGACCCAGTCCGGCGAGAGCATGTAACGTGCACCGACCCGTCCGTTGACGACGGGCTCTCGCGCGCTCGTCAGATTGCCGCTCGGGAGGCCGTGCGCGGCGTCGGCGCCGATCTCGAGCCAGCTCGACGGCGCGAGCGGTAACGCGACCCCCGCGAGGACACGTCCGGGCACGACGAGCTCGCCCGTCGCCCGCTGCTTGTCGGGCAGCGTCTCCTCGTACGTCGCGATCGGCTCTCCCGCGCCGCCCACCCGCGTCCCCGTCGTCACGGCGCCACCCTCGTTCGAGGCCGAGAGGGCGACCTCGGGGCTCCGGAGGGTCAGCCCGAGCGCCACCTTTCCGAGGTCCCACTGGAGCCCCGCTGCTCCCGCGAGGCCCGCGTAGGTGCCGGTGACGCGCGCGCTCGCGGTCACGAACGCGCGCTCCGGGACGGTCTGATCGACCGGCGCGAACTGGAGCGCGTACCCCACGTTCTGGGTCGCCTTGGCGTAGGTCCCGAAGAGGGCGAAGCCGATCCGGACGCCCGGCGCGAGCTCGA
This sequence comes from Polyangiaceae bacterium, assembly GCA_022842465.1. Classification (GTDB taxonomy): domain Bacteria; phylum Myxococcota_A; class Polyangia; order Polyangiales; family Polyangiaceae; genus Labilithrix. The sequence goes on from JALHPN010000024.1 coordinate 18,701, forward strand.
TCCCGAGCGCGGGGCCGAAGTGGTACTTCGAGGAGTCCCCCTGCAGATCGAGTCGCTGGCTCGCGCGGATCTCGCGCCCGCTCTCGTCGACCGCGGTATAGGGCTCGACGACGCCGAGGGTCGAGACGAGGTCGCGCTGGGTGGTGAGGAGACCGCCGGCGACGGTGACGCGGGACGAGAGCGCGGTCGCGGCCACGACCGCGCTGGGGACGCTGAGGATGTCGAACGCCTTGAGGTCGACGCCGCGCTCCTGGCCGGCGATCCGCACGCGGAGCGCGTTCGGGATCCGCCGGATCCGGACGCCGAACGTGGATGCGCTCGCGCTGATGGATCCGCGCTGCACGCCGCCGAGGCCGGCGGGGTTGTACCAGATCGCGCCCGAGTCCCTCCCGCTGGCGACGGTGCTCCCCGCCGTCAGCGCCGCATCGTCACCGAAGAAGTAGGGGTCCTGGTTCTGGGCCCATGCCCCACGCGGCGACGCGACCAGCGCGCCCGCGATCAGGCATGCCGCGAGACGAGGTCGCGTGCTCATGCGCGGGGCAGTATGCCATCAGCCGCGGGACGCTCGGCCTTGCTTTCGACGGGGATTCTGGCAAACACCCGCGAGATGAAGGTCCTCGTCACGGGCGGTAGCGGATTCCTCGGCAGCCACGTCGCCGAACAGCTCACGCAGGCCGGGCACACGGTGCGCGCGCTCGTCAGGAAGAGCTCGAACCGCAAGTTCCTCCAGACCCTCGACCGCATCGAGCTCGCCGAAGGCTCGGTGGAGGACCGCGCCAGCATCGACCGCGCGATGCAGGGCATCGACGCCGTCGTCCACTCGGCCGGCCTCGTGAAGGCGCGCACCGAGGACGAGTTTCACTCGTGCAACACGCAGGGCACCGTGAACCTCCTCGAGGCGGCGATGGCGCACGCGCCCGGGCTGAAGAGGTTCGTCCACGTCTCGAGCCTCGAGGCGTGCGGCCCCTCCCTCGACGGCCGTCCCGTCCCGCTCGCGCAGGAGAAGCCCGTCACGGGCTACGGTCGCTCGAAGCTCGCCGCCGAGAAGGAGGTCGTCGCGCGGAAGGAGAAGCTACCCGTCGTCGTCCTCCGTCCGGCCGCGATCTACGGCCCGCGCGACGTCGAGATCCTCGAGGCCTTCCGCGCCGTCCGAAAGCGCCAGTACCCGGTCATCGGCGACGGAAAGATGCTCGGCGGCTGGGTCTACGGGCCGGACTGCGCGAAGGCCTGCATCCGCGCGATCGAGGCGGACGTGGCGAGCGGCAGCATCTACTTCGTCGACGACGGCGAGCCGATGACGATGGAGCGCGCGATGGGCGAGCTCCTTCCCGAGGCGCTCGGCACCCGTCCCCTCGTCCGCTTCGGGATCCCGTTCCCTCTCCTCCGGATCGCGTCCATCGGCGTCGAGACGTACGGCAAGGTCCGCAAGAAGCCCGTCATGCTCACGCGGGAGAAGGTCGCGATGCTCGCGCAGCACTGGATCTGCGACAGCTCGAAGACGCAGACCGACCTCGGCTGGAAGCCCGAGGTGCGTTTCCCGGACGGCGCGCGGAAGACCGCGGAGTGGTACCAGGCGAACGGCTGGCTCTGAGCCGTACGCGTCAGCGCGCCGTCGTGCAGCGCCAGACGCCCGTGTAGTGGAAGCCGTGATCGTGGACGCCGCGGCAGGGCGCGCCGTGCGTCGCGCCTGCGTAGGTGCGCGGGGGCCAGCAGCGATCACACTCCACGCGACCGACCCCCTCGTCGCCCGGGGCGGTCGTTCCTCGGCACTCCTTGCCCTCCTGGGTCGCGTCGTAGAGGTCGTCCCGGTCGCGGCACGAGCGATTCGCGTCGCGCGGCGTCGCGCACAGGGTCATCGTGTTGTTGCGGAGGATGCACAGGCAGCGCGGCGGCTTCGGGATCGGGCAGACGGGTCGCTCGATGTGACGGTTGCGACCAGGACTGATGTCGGCGAAGCACTCGCACGTCGTCCGGTCGCGATCGGTCGCGATCCGGAGCGTCTCGGCGGCGCGGACGTGACGTCGAACCTCTCCAGCGTCGCCCTGCTCCTCGGTCGTCGGAGCGAGAGGCTCGGCGATCGACCCGTCGGGTTCCCCCGCGTCCGAGGCCGGGGAGGGTGGCGAGGTCCGCTCCACCGGGATGCTGGGCGCCGGCGGTCGACGGCGCGCCGAGGCCCTTTGCCACGTCACGACGCCGAGGATCGCGAGGACGACGAGCATCGCCGAGGCCATCGCGCCGAGGAAGACCACCGACGGTCTTCCTCGGGAGGGCCGCGGACGCCCGCGCGCGACGGCGCGTGGCGAGGAACCGAGGTCCGGAAGATCGGGCGCTCCGGGGAGCGTGTCGGCCGCGAGCGCGCGCACCCGAGACGCACGAGCGGCGTCGGCGAACGGCACGAGCGCGGCCACCATCTCGGCCGCCGTGGCGTAGCGATCCGCCGGCGCCTTGGCGAGCGCCTTGTCGATGACGTCGGACAGCCCACGCGCGAGCCCGGGGACCATGTCGGCGAGCGAACGCGGCACGCGCCCGAGGATCTCGCCGTGGGGCGCCGCGCTGTCGGTCCAGGGGAGCCGCCCCGCGAGGAGCATGTAGACGACGACCCCGACCGCGTGGATGTCGGCGCGCGCGTCGACGGCCTCGCCGCGGAGCTGCTCGGGCGCCTGGAAGCTCGGCGTTCCGATCTCCTCGCCGGTCCTCGTGAGGCGCGCGTCCTCCGAGAGGACGAGGCCGAAGTCGAGGAGCTTCACGGACTCGCCCGCGAGCGTGTTCGCGATCCACACGTTGCCCGGCTTCACGTCGCGATGGACGAGGCCCGCGGCGTGCGCGGCAGCGAGGCCGGAGAGGATCTGGATCGCGATGTCGACCGCCCGCTTCGGCTCGAGCGGAGCCTCACGCCGCCCGAGGGCGGCCAGCGACTCGCCTTCGAGCAGCTCCATCACGAGGAGCGGCGGCTCGCCCTCCGGCGTCTGGAAGTCGAGGACGCTGACGACGTTCGGGTGACGGAGCTTGCTCAGCGCACGCGCCTCCTTGCGGAAGCGCGCGATGGTCGAGGCGCTCTGCACGCGTAGGACCTTCACCGCCACGCGCCGCGCGAGACCCAGCTGCTCGGCCTCGTACACCTGCCCGATGCCGCCTTCGCCGACGAGCCGCACGAGGCGGTAGCGTCCGGCGAGCGTCCTACCGAGGAGGTCTTCGGGAGCGAGGGACAACGGTGAGCACAGGCTACCGTGAACCGAGCGCCGTCACCGCCGCGAACGTACCCATGCGATCGCGAGCGCGAGGGCGACGACGAGGCCGAGCGTGACGAGCGCGAGGACGGCGACGACGGCGCGCGGCGACGGAGTCGCGGGAGGAGGCGGCGCGGGCACGTGCGCCGCCTGCGGCGTGAACGCGACGGAGCCCGACGGCGAGGGGACCTGCGGATGGGACGGAGGCGCGCTCGGCCGCGCGATCGGCGGGGGAGCCGGCTGCATCATCCGCGTCGTCCGATCCATCTTGGGCGTGTCGGGCGGCTTCCCCTCCGAGCGCGGCGGGAAGTGCACCGTGCGCGGGGGCGGCTCGCGATCGAGGGCGACCTCGATGGTCTCGGGCGCGTCGTCCCGCTCGGGGGGAGGCCCGCCGCCGCGCGTCTCCGAGGCGAACGGCGCGATGGCGGCGTACATCGCGGCGGCGTCGCGGAAGCGCCCCTCGGGGTCCTTCGCGAGCGCGCGCGCGACGGCGTCGGCGAGCCCGCGCGGTACGCCCGGCACCACGGTCGCGAGGCCCTCCGGCGTCCGCGCGGCGATCTCCGCGAAGACGTCCGGTCCCTGGCTGTCCCAGAGGCGCCGGCCCGCGATCATCTCCCAGAGCACGACGCCGACCGCGTGGAGGTCGCTCCGGGGGTCGGCTGGGAGCCGGTGGATCTGCTCCGGCGCGAGGTAGGCGCGCGTGCCGATGAGCCGCCCGGAGCGCGCGGTGGGCCCGATCGCCTCGTCGACGTCGAGGTTCTTCACGAGCCCGAAGTCGAGGAGCTTCACGAGGTCGCCGGTCATCGTCGGAACGAGCCAGATGTTCGCCGGCTTCACGTCGCGATGGACGAGGCCCAGGCGGTGCGCCGCCGCGAGCCCGTCGAGGACCTGGCACGCGAGGCGCGTCGCGCGACCGAAGGGGAGCGCGCCCTCCTCCTCGAGGAGCACGTCGACTGACCGTCCCGCGAGGAGCTCCATGACGAGGAACGGCGGCTCGCCTTCCTCCCAGTGGAAGTCGAAGACGGAGACGACGTGCGGGGACTGCACGGCGCTCGCGGCGAGCGCCTCGCGTCGGAGCCGCTCGAACGACTCTCCCTCGCCACCACGGACGAGCTTGATGGCGACGCGTCGGCGGAGCTCGAGCTGCTCCGCCTCGTAGACCGACCCCATGCCACCGGCGCCGACGGGGCCGAGGATGCGATAGCGGTTCGCGAGGACCGCGCCCGGCGCGAGGTCGTGCAGCGGCGACACGCGCAGATCGCGGAGCGTCGTCTTGTCGTCCTTCTTCTCGCCGTCGTCGTTCACGGGTCGCGCCGGACGCGCATCCTGGCACAGGTCCGCGAGGCGGTGGGCCCGCAGCGGGCGAGGCTCGGCGACCTCACCGACCTCGCGTGATCTCGGGCACTTCCCGGGGGCACGCCGCGTGCTCGGCCTTCGCCGAGGAGAGAGAAGCCGTGCCTGCTGCGTCCGCGTCGCTCCGCGTCCCGAGCCTCACGAGTGAGACCGACGTCCTCGTCGCGAGGTGTCTCGCCGAGGTGCGCACCGCCGCGAACCTCGACGACCTGCCCGTGCTCGACACGGTGCCGAAGCGGATCGCCAAGGCCCGGCCGATGCCGAAGACGGGCCGCTCGGTCCCTCCGCCGCTCCCCGCGCGGGCGCTCGTCGCGGCGTCCCCGGTGGCCGCGCTCGTCCTCGCGCCGGTGCCCGTCCCGTCGCCGTCGGCCGCGCGCGCGTTCGCGGCCGGTCTCGTCGCGACCCCGACCTCGACGACGATGAAGATCCCGCGGGGGCGCCGTCGCGCGTCCTCGGGGTTCGCCCTGTTCCTCTGCGCCCTCGTCGCGCTCGTCACGGGGGCGCTGGCCGTGGTCCGGAGCCCCCTCCGCCACCGGGAGCCCGTCGCACGGACGGTGACGGTGGCGACCGCCGCCGCCCACGAGATGGCGCGGGCGACGCTCGACGTCCTGTTCTTCGGCGAGCGCTGAAGACCGCCGGATTCGGGCGGGCGTACGTCACAAGGCGGCTCGTGCTAGCCTCCCCGGCCCCGCGCCGGGAATGCTTCCGCGCCGGCCCGGGGTTTGCCATCCGCCCTCCCCCTCACTAGGTTGGGCGCCCCGAAAGGAACGCGACGTCGCATGCTCGCCTGGGCCCTCAAGAAGATCCTCGGGACCTCGCACGAACGCGAGATCAAGAAGATGCGTCCGTTGGTCGACGAGATCAACAAGCTCGAGGACAAGATCTCGAAGCTCGACGACGCGCAGCTCCGCGCGAAGACCGCCGAGTTCAAGGAGAAGCTCGACAACGGCGCGACGCTCGACGACATCCTCGTCGAGGCCTTCGCCGTCGGTCGCGAGGCAGGCAAGCGCGCGCTGAAGATGCGGCACTACGACGTGCAGCTCATCGGCGGCATGGTCCTCCACAAGGGGATGATCGCGGAGATGCGCACGGGCGAGGGCAAGACGCTCGTCGCGACGCTCCCCTGTTACCTCAACGCGCTCTCGGGCAAGGGCGTCCACGTCGTCACCGTCAACGACTACCTCGCGCGCCGCGACTCGGAGTGGATGGGGAAGCTCTACGGCTTCCTCGGTCTCTCCACTGGCGTCGTCGTCAACCAGCAGGGCGACCGCGAGAAGCGTCAGGCCTACAAGAGCGACATCACCTACGGCCAGAACAACGAGTTCGGCTTCGACTACCTGCGCGACAACATGAAGTTCAGCGCGCTCGAGTACGCGCAGCGCGAGCTGAACTTCGCGATCGTCGACGAAGTCGACTCGATCCTCATCGACGAGGCCCGCACGCCGCTCATCATCAGCGGCCAGGCGCAGGCGTCGAGCGACAAGTACAAGAGCATCAACGAGTGCATCCCGCGCCTCCGGAAGGACGAGCACTACACCGTCGACGAGAAGGGCCACTCCGTCTCGCTCACCGACGAAGGCGTCGATCAGGCGCAGAAGCTCATCGGGGTCTCGAACCTCTACGACCCCGTCAACCTGGAGTCCCTCCACATCCTCAACCAGTGTCTGAAGGCGCACACGCTCTACAAGCGTGACGTCAACTACCTGGTCACGGACGAGGGCAAGGTCCTCATCATCGACGAGTTCACCGGACGCGTGCTCGCGGGTCGCCGCTGGTCCGACGGTCTCCACCAGGCCGTCGAGGCCAAGGAGCACGTCGACATCCAGGAAGAGACCCGGACGATGGCGACGATCACGTTCCAGAACCTCTTCCGCCTCTACAACAAGCTGTCCGGCATGACGGGGACGGCGGACACCGAGGCCGAGGAGTTCCACAAGACGTACAAGCTCTCGGTCGTCACGATCCCGACCAACAAGCCGATCCGCCGCGAGGACTCCGAGGACCTCGTCTACAAGACGGAGCGCGAGAAGTTCACCGCGGTCGTCAACGAGATCCTCGACCAGCACGAGAAGGGCCGTCCCGTCCTCGTCGGCACGACGAGCGTCGAGAAGTCGAACGCCATCGCGAAGATCCTGAAGAAGAAGGGGATCCCGCACGCCGTCCTCAACGCGAAGCAGCACGAGAAGGAGGCGTACGTCGTCGCGCAGGCTGGTCGTAAGGGCGCCATCACGGTGTCGACGAACATGGCCGGACGCGGCACGGACATCATCCTCGGCGGCAACGCGGAGATGATCGCGAAGCTCGAGTTCAAGGAGCAGGGCCGAGACGCCGACGCCGAGCCCGCGGACTTCGAGAAGGTCGTCGAGAAGTACGAGGCCTCCTGCAAGAAGGAGGGCGACGAGGTGCGCGAGGCCGGTGGCCTCCACATCGTCGGCACCGAGCGCCACGAGTCGCGCCGCATCGACAACCAGCTCCGCGGCCGCGCCGGCCGCCAGGGTGACCCGGGCTCGAGCCGCTTCTACTTGTCCCTCGAGGACGACCTCATGCGCATCTTCGCGGGCGACCGCGTGAAGTCGCTCATGGAGAAGATGGGCATGCCCGACGACGAGCCCATCGAGCACCCGTGGGTCTCGAAGAGCATCCAGGACGCGCAGCGGAAGGTCGAGGCGCGCAACTTCGACATCCGCAAGAACCTGCTCGAGTACGACGACGTGATGAACGAGCAGCGGAAGACGGTCTACAAGATCCGTCAGCAGCTCCTCCTCGGCATCTACACGCCGGAGGTCCTCGACGACGACGGCAAGCCGACCGGCAAGATGCGCAAGATCGAGACGATCGAGCGCCTCGAGGGGGAGGTGAAGCAGGCCGTCACGGACATGCTCCTCCACTACGGGACGCCCATCCCGCAGCCGGGCGAAGAGGTGAAGCGTCCGACCAAGGTCGAGGAGATCAAGGAGATCTCGGACGTCGAGGCGCTCCGGCACGACGTCTACCAGTTCTGGGGCTACCGCTTCGAGATCAAGGAGAGCGAGGGGAAGACCCCGTCCAAGATCTACGATCGCTTGATGAAGGAGATCCCGCACAGCCTCACGCAGCAGCGTGAGAGGTTGCTCGATCTCGCGGACGCGATCATCGGCGCCATCGTCGACGACAGCTGCCCGCACAACAAGCCGCCCGAGGACTGGGACTGGAAGGGCATCGCGACGGCGTACAACGAGCACTTCGGGGAGAAGCCGACGGAGTTCGAGCACCTCCACGACCTCGGCGACCTCGCGCACCACCTCTACAAGCGCGCCTTCGAGATCATCGAGACGAAGGAGAAGGAGATGGGCTCGGAGCTCCTCCTCCGCGTGTTCCGTCACTTCTACCTCGAGGAGATCGACCGCTCCTGGGTCGAGCACCTCACGAACATGGAGCACCTCCGCGACGGCATCGGACTCCGCGGCTACGGCCAGCGCGATCCGAAGCAGGAGTACAAGAAGGAGGGCTTCGACATCTTCGTGAACATGATGGCGTCGACGAGCTCGAACGTCATCACGAAGGTCATGAAGGTGCAGGTCCAGAAGGAGAGCGAGATCGAGCGCCTCGAGCGCGAGGACGCCGAGCGTCACGCGCGTGCGGCGCAGTCTCTCCAGCTGAGGCACGGCTCCGAGCTCGCCGAGGGCGAGGCGGAGGGCGAGGCCGGGGCGTCCCAGCCGCCCCCGCCGCGCCGTCCCCAGGCGCAGGCCGCGTCACGGCGCCCGCCGGCGCCGAAGATCGAGCGGAACGACCTCTGCCCCTGCGGGAGCGGAGAGAAGTTCAAGCAGTGCCACGGCGCTGCGCTCGAAGACGAGGTCTGAGCGCGGGGCTCAGCGTCGCCCGTCGTGCCGGTGGCCCTCGCACCGGCGCGGCAGGCCCGCCTTGACCTCGTCGCGCGTGACGAGGCCGTCGTCGTTCGTGTCGATCTCGGCGAGGCGCGCGAGGAGCTTCGCCGGGAGCGGCTGCGGGAGCGTGGCGAGGGTGATGACCCTGTCCTTCGTCCCGTCGAGTCGGTCGAGGAGCTTCCACTTGTGCTTCTTGTGGCGCCGCGCGTGACCACCGACGCAGTCGCGGCCGTTCGGCCCCATGGTGGCGTCGAGCGAAAGCTCGCTCTCGACCGCTTCGACCACCTCGAGGTCGTCGTCCCCCACGTCGTCGTCGTCATCGATCTCCCCGGCGCAGCCGCCGAGGACGAGCGCCGTGACCCCGAGGAGACCCGCGCACCACGTCCAAGCATGTTTGCTTCGCATGCCGTGGAGCCGAGCACGGGCCGTGCCTCGTGACGGACCGCCCAAGCTTTCGGAACTCCAGGGGGGAGACGGCGTGGGAGTGTGGCGCCTCATCCTCCCCGTGGAGGGGCCACGGCCCAGGACGCGTGGGCGTTCACCCGTGGGTCGGTGCGGCGAGGGCTGCGCGGAGCCTGCTTCTTGGCGGGCGGTCCGGCGGCGCGCTACCGTCGGCGAGATGAGAGCCGGCTCGTTCCTCCTCGCGCTCGCGCTCGCGCTACCGTGCGTCGGTCTCGCATGCGACGACGACACGAGCCGGCCTCCGCCCGCGGCAGACGGGACCGATCTGCCGCCCAACGCCTCGGGCGGGAGCGGGAGCGGCGACGGCGGCCCGCGCGTGAGCGACGCCGGCGGCGACGCCTCGGCCGCCTGCAACGACCTCGTCGCGACGGACGGTCCGGCCGTGGACCAGTTCGGGGCGCTCGGTGACCCGCCCGTCGGCAACGGCGGCAACGTCGAGACCGGCACCTACCAGCTCACCGACGCGAGGCTCTACGGACTGGGCTCGGCGGGCGCGACGGGGTTCTCGAACCGCGGCGTCCTCGCCCTCGAGGTGACGGCTGGGACGGGCACCTTCAGCCGGGTCATCACGACGACGAGCCAGTCCGGACAGATCGTCTCCGAGGTCCGCGAGACCGGGGGCCTCGTCGTCTCGGGGTCCTCCATCGCGCTCTCCGTGACGTGCCCAGGGGCGCGTCAGGAGCAGCTCTCCTTCACGTCCACGGCGACGACCTTGATCACGACGAACCCGCAGACACGCGAGTCGTACACCTTCACGAGGCGCTGAGGTATGCTCCGCCCGTCATGAACCTCGCTCGCTCCCTTCGTCGTGTCGCCGTGATCATGTCCCTCGGCGTGGTCGGTCTCGGGATGGTCGGCTGCGGAGAAGGCCCCGAAGCCAAGACCGCGAACGTCAAGTCCGGGCCGATGCCGGAAGGGGAGGCCTGGACCGGCGTCTACTTCCACCCGGTCTACGGCTACCTCCACCTCGTCGAGGAGGGCGCGAACGTCGTCGGCAAGTGGAAGCGCGCCGACCAGAGCAAGTGGGGAGAGATGAGCGGCACGAAGGCCGGCAACGTCCTCCACTACGCCTGGAAGGAGCACAACCTCGGCGGCATGTCGGTGGGCGCCGCCGCGACGACGAAGGGCAAAGGGTACTTCGTCTACAAGATGGATCAGGAGAACCGCCCGTACCTCGAGGGCCAGTTCGGCCTCGACGACTCCGAGGTCGGCACCGACTGGCGGAACATGAAGCAGCCGCGCATGCAGCCCGACCTGAAGTCGATCCCGGGCGAGACCGACGGTCAGCCCGCGACGACCTTCTGAGAGAGGTCCGCTCGCGCTTCCGGGCGAGGCCTTTTCGCAGGGCCTCCGGCGTACTATGAGGGAGCGACATGCCGTCGCCCCTCGCTCATCCGGACGTCTTCGTTCGTCGCCACATCGGACCCAGCGCGGAGGACCGCGCCGAGATGCTGAAGGCCCTCGGGGTGGCCTCGCTCGATGCGCTCGTGGAAGAGACGGTCCCCGCGTCGATCCGCCTGGGTCGGACGCTCGATCTCGGACCGGGGATGACCGAGGCGGCGCTGCTCGCGCGCTCGGAGGAGCTCGGTCGCCGGAACGAGGTGTGGCGGTCGTACCTCGGGATGGGGTACGCGGACACGATCACGCCGCCCGTCATCCTGCGCAACATCCTCCTGAACCCCGGCTGGTACACGCAGTACACGCCCTACCAGGCGGAGATCGCGCAGGGCCGCCTCGAGGCGCTCCTCAACTACCAGACGATGGTGATCGACCTGACGGGTCTCCCCATCGCGAACGCGTCGCTCCTCGACGAGGCGACCGCCGGCGCGGAGGCGATGCACCTCGCGCTCGAGTTCAAGGGTGACGAGAAGAAGCGCACGTTCTTCGTCTCCTCGGCCTGTCACCCGCAGACCGTCGACGTCATCCGCACGCGCGCCGAGGCGCTCGGCGTGAAGGTCGAGGTCGGGGACCACGAGAAGGTGGACCTCGCGGCGATCGGCGCGTTCGGCGCGATCGTCCAATACCCGGAGACGGACGGGCGCATCCCGGATCTCCGCGCCTTCGCCGACAAGGCGAAGACGGCCGACGCGCTCTTCGTCGTTGCGGCCGACATCCTCTCGCTCGCGCTCCTCACCCCTCCCGGCGAGCTCGGAGCGGACGTCGCCGTCGGCTCGACCCAGCGCTTCGGCGTCCCGCTCGGCTACGGCGGCCCGCACGCGGCGTACTTCGCCTGCAAGAGCGACTTCGTGCGCAAGTTGCCCGGACGCATCATCGGCGTGAGCGAGGATGCGCAGAAGAAGCCCGCCCTCCGGATGGCGCTCCAGACGCGCGAGCAGCACATCCGGCGCGAGCGCGCGACGAGCAACATCTGCACGGCGCAGGCGCTCCTCGCGGTCGTCGCGAGCATGTACGCCGTCTACCATGGCCCCGAGGGCATCCGGGCGATCGCGAAGAAGGTCCACGCCTGCGCGTGCACGCTCCGAGACATCCTCTCGGCCGCGAACGTGAAGGTCCTCCACGGGTCGTTCTTCGACACCGTCTCCGTCACGGGCGGCGAGCGTGAGATCGACGGCTTCGTCGCGGCAGCGGAGAAGAAGCGCATCAACCTGCGCCGCCTCTCGAAGGAGACGGTTTCGGTCGCGCTCGACGAGGTGACGCAAGCGTCCGACCTCGCCGATCTCGCCGCCGTGTTCGGCGCGGCGAAGTCGGTGACGGAGATCGAAGCGATCGCGTCGAGAGCGAAGAGCGCGATCCCCTCCGCGCTCACCCGCACGAGCGAGTACCTCTCGCACCCCGTCTTCCACGCGCACCGGTCCGAGACGGCGATGCTCCGCTACATGCGAAAGCTCGAGAGCCGAGATCTCTCCCTCGCGCACTCGATGATCCCGCTCGGCTCCTGCACGATGAAGCTCAACGCGACGGCCGAGATGATGCCGATCACGGAGCCGGCCTGGAACAAGCTGCACCCGTTCGTGCCGACCTCGCAGGCGAAGGGCTATGCGCAGATCTTCCAGGATCTCGAGCGAGCGCTCGCCGAGGTGACGGGACTCCCCGCCGTGTCGCTCCAGCCGAACGCCGGCGCGCAGGGCGAGTATGCAGGCCTCCTCGTCATCAAGCGGCACCACGAGCGACGAGGGCAGGGGCATCGCGACGTCTGCCTCATCCCCTCGTCCGCGCACGGGACGAACCCGGCGAGCGCCGTCATGGCGGGGATGGAGGTCGTCGTCACGAAGACGGACGAGCGCGGCAACATCGACGTCGCCGACCTCGAAGAGAAGGCGATCAAATACAAGGATCGCCTCGCCGCTCTCATGGTGACGTACCCGTCGACGCACGGCGTCTTCGAGGAGGGGATCAAGTCGGTCTGCGCGGTCGTCCACGAGAACGGCGGGCAGGTCTACATGGACGGCGCCAACATGAACGCGCAGGTGGGCCTCTGCCGGCCCGGCGACATCGGCGCCGACGTCGTGCACATCAACCTCCACAAGACGTTCTGCATCCCGCACGGCGGCGGCGGCCCGGGGATGGGACCGATCGCGGTCGCGGCGCACCTCGCGAGCTACCTGCCTGCGAAGCCCGTCGTCGAGGCGCGCTCGCCGGAGGCCGTTGGCCCCGTCTCGGCCGCGCCCTGGGGCTCGGCGAGCATCCTCCTCATCTCCTGGGCGTACATCCAGATGATGGGTGGCGAAGGGCTCGCGGAAGCGACGAAGAACGCGATCCTCAACGCGAACTACGTCGCGCACCGCCTCGCGCCGCACTTCCCGGTGGTCTACGTCGGTGAGCGCGGACGCTGCGCGCACGAGGCGATCTTCGACGTCCGGCCGTTCAAGAAGACCGCGGGGATCGAGGTCGACGACGTCGCGAAGCGGCTCATGGACTATGGCTTCCACGCCCCGACGATGTCGTTCCCGATCGCCGGCACGCTGATGGTCGAGCCGACGGAGAGCGAGTCGAAGGAGGAGCTCGACCGGTTCTGCGACGCGATGATCGCGATCCGCGAGGAGATCCGCGCGATCGAAGAGGGGCGCATGTCGAAGGACGACAACCCGCTCAAGCACGCGCCGCACACGATCGCGTCGTGCACGTCGGCGGATTGGACGCGCCCGTACTCGCGCGAGGTGGCGGCGTTCCCCGCGCCGTGGACCCGCGACCGGAAGTTCTGGCCGGCGGTCGGGCGGCTGAACAACGCGCTCGGGGACAGGCGCCTGATCTGCGCGTGTCCTCCGATCGAGGCGTACGCGGAAGCCTGAGGGCCACCCGACGACGGTGGCTCACTCCGCAGCGTGACGGCCCTCGATGCAGTCGCCAGTGTGGCGGCAACAACAGGACGACTCCATGGGTGAGTGCCGAAGAAAGAAGGTGATGCTCGACGCCGCGTCAACGCGCTAGCGGACGCCACCGAGGATCTGACGTCCGACGACGACGACCTGCGGCGACACTCGCGCATCACGGCCCTCGCCGCGCGCTGGGCTGCTTACTGCAAGCGGCTCGGCGAGGAGCTAGGTCAAAAACCAGAGCATGAGCAGCGAGAGCGAGAGTGTCGGCAGGAGGACGAGAGTCCCGAGCCGCATGAACCTTCCGATCCCGATCTCGACGCCGCAACGGCGAAGCAGATCCATCCAGAGGAGGCCTGCCAGGGAGCCGATGGGCAAGAGGCGGGGCCCGATGTCTCCGCCCACCAGAGCCGCGAGGAGGGGCGTGCTGCTGCCGTGTGCGCCGAGCGCCATCATGTTCAGGATCGACATGGGGTGGTTGTCCACGATGGCCGAACCGAGGGCGGCGGTGCCACCGACCACGCCGATCTCGTAGAGGCCATTGCCCGACGTCGACCGGTAGACGTGCGCCAAGCGGTCGACGACGCCGACGTGCCGAAGGCCGACCACGACGAGGAAGACGCCCCAAAGGAAGACGAGGATGTCCGGCGAGACATGCTGGAAGAGCCTCTGCGGCGTCGCCACGCGGTAGCGCCACGCGAGCAGGAGGCACGCGACCGCGCCGCCGACCGACACTGACCAGATCGGGCCGTCGACGGCGGCCATCGCCGGGTACGCGCCGAAGACCAGGAGGAGGAGAACGACCGCGGGGCGCTCGGCTGGATGGGCCGCCATGGTGCGGACGACTTCGGGCTTCGTCGGCACGCTCGCGAGGAGGTGGCGGAAGTGGAGGCGCAGGATGCCGAAGGTCAGCACCGCACCTGCGATCGAGATTGGAACCATCACCCGCGCGTACGCGTTGAACCCGATGCCGGCGAACTCTGCGACGATCATGTTCATCGGGTTCGAGATGACGAACGGCGCGACGCCGGGCGCGAGGAACACGGCGAACGCGAACGCGACGGTCATCTCCGGCTGGTCGGGGTACAGGCGCCGGGTGAGCGCCACGACCAGCGGTGTCAGCAGCAGGATGGCCGCGTCGTTGTTGAGCAGCGACGGGGTGATCACGCTCACGAGGAATACGAGGCTGAACGCCCGCGCCGCCGAGGTCCGACGCGCGTGGGTCTCGATGCGCAGAGCGAGGCGCTGGAACGCGCCGACCTCGTGGACGACGCCGGTCATCACCATGATGCAGGTCAGCGCGAGCAGCGGGCGCCACTGCACGACAGCGGACACGAGCATGTCCCGCCACGAGAGGATGCCGCTGAGGAGCAGGACGACGACGCCGACGAGCGCCGCAGTACCAGGCGAGAACCGAAGGCCGCTACCCCCGAGGCGCGGGCGCGAGACCGCCAACGTCACCGTCAGCGCCAAGGTCGAGTACGCGACGGCCTGCTCCACCTCCTGCCCAAGCTAGCAGCCGTGCTTGCGGTCTTCTTCGCGCAGTCGTTACACCGAAGAAACAAGTCGCGGGCTCCTCGTAGCCCCTCGGGGCGCTCGCGAGCTGGGATGGCGACTCGCCGGACGACGAAGGCTCACCAGCGTACGAAACGCGGCGTCACGTGGTTCTCCACCAGCGCGATGAGCTGCTCCGCCCCGTGACACCGGGGTCGACGTGCAGATCGCCGTGCTGCCACACTTCACTCCTTCGCTTCTTCCCAATCGACCCACGCGGCCCCGGTCCGCTCGCGGAACGCTCTGACCGCGACGCCGACGGTGGGGAAGAAGTTCGGCTGCCCGATGCGGGCGTGGAGCCCGTACGCGCGGAGCCGGTCTTGCACCGGATCCTTCAGCTCGGCGAAGGCGAGCTCCACGCCGCGCTTCGTGAGCTCGGCGTCGAGGTCGTGGAGCATCTCGGCCGCCGTGGTGTCGATGTCCGTGATCGGCTCCGCGGCGAGCACGATCCACTGCACCGGGGGCTCCGTGGACGCGACGAGATCGAGCACGCGCTTTCGCATCGTCTCCGCGTTCGCGAAGAAGAGCGGCGCATCCCACCGGAAGAGCAAGAGCCCGGGCACCTGCTTCGCGCCCGCATACCGCGTGACGTCGTGGTAGCCCTTCACCCCCGGCGCGCGGCCGAGGACGGCGTCGTGGGGACGCCATGCGCGGCGGACGACGTCGAGGAGCGAGAGAGCCACGGCCACGGCCACGCCGACGAGGACTCCGAAGAGCACGACGCCGACGAACGCGACGAGCGACAGCACGAAGTCCGCGCGGCGAACGCGGCGGAACGCGCGGAGGGCCTCGAGGTCGAACAGCCGGAGCGCGGCGGTGATGACGACGGCCGCCAGCGCGGTGACCGGGAGGTCCCGCACGAGATCGGGCCCGAGCGTCAGCAGGAGGACGATCGTGAGCGCCCCGACGAGGCCGGTGAGCTGCGTCCGCGATCCCGCGGCGATCGCGACGGGCGTGCGTGACGAGCTGCTCGAGATCGGGAAGCCCTGGAAGAGGCCGGCGGCGAGGTTGGCGATGCCCAGCCCGACGAGCTCGCGGTTCGCGTCGACGCGCTCGCCTCTCTGAACGGCGAGCGTCCGCGACAGGACGCTCGTGTCGGCGAACGAGACGAGCGCGATGCCGAGCGCCGCGACGGCGAGGGGCTCCACGTCGTCGAGGCCGAGCGCCGGGAGCGCCGGCCGAGGGAAGCCTCGGGGGACCCGACCTACCACCGCGATGCGCTCGCCGAGGCCGAGCGTCGCCGTCGCTGCGGTCGCGGCGACGACCGCCACGAGGACGCCCGGGACCTTCGGCAGCCACTTCGAGCACGCGAGGATGAGGGCCACGGACGTGAGCCCGATCACGACCGCGGGCATCTTGGCCTCTCCGGCCGCGACTCCCCTCAGGAGTCCCGCCGCGCCGTGGACGAAGTCCGGCGCCGTCACGGAGAAGCCGAGCAGCTTCGGGAGCTGGCTCACGAGGACCGTCGCGGCGATGCCGTTCATGTATCCGACGCGGACCGGCTTCGACAGCAGGTCCGTGACGAAGCCGAGCTTCGCGACCGCGGCGCCGAGACACAGGAGGCCGGTCATCACGGCGAGCGCCGCAGCGAGCCCGACGGCACGCGCCTCGTTCCCGCCGCTCCTCGTCACGACGGCCGCCGCGATCATCGCGGCGAGCGCCGAGTCGGGGCCGAGCACGAGCACACGCGACGGGCCGAAGACGGCGTAGGCGAGCAGCGGGACGATGGTGGCGTAGAGTCCCGTCACCGGCGGGAGGCCGGCCGCCTCGGCGTACCCCATCCCCGCAGGGACGAGCAGCGCAGAGAGCACGAGGCCCGCCGCGAGATCGCTCGCGAGCCACTCCTTCCGGTAGTGACGGAGCACCCGGAGACCGGGAGCCCACCCACCGTCGTCGCTCGCGTGGGGAGCGGGCTCGGGCATCACGGCGACGTTAGCGTCGCCGTGCCCAGCCCGGAAGCGCGCTTCTCACATCACGAACGGGAGCGCGATGTAGAGAGCGCCCATGACGACGGCGACGAGACCGAGCGGAGCCTGGATCGACACGAGCGTGCTCTTGATCCGCTGGCCCTTCTCCATCGCGGCCGGGTTCTTCGAGAGCGCGTAGTGCGTGATGAGGCCGAAGCCGAGGAGGAAGCCGACGAGGAGATCCGCGACGCCCGAGAGCGTCCAGAAGATCCACGTGATCGGGTGCGACGAGAGCAGCGAGAGGCCCGTCACCGAGCCGATGATCTCCTTGATGCCCCAGATGAACATCACGACGCCGATCCAGCCCTGGTAGGGCGCGATCTTGTCGATCAGCTGCTGGGCGTTCGGCGAGCGCTTGATGATGAAGCCCGAGGCCGCGAGGATCCCGCCCGCAATCGTGATCAGACCACCCAACATGATGTGCTCCCTTCGTAGGTTGCCGGCGCTCTGCGCAGGCGACTGGCTGGTGAAGAGGGGCCGTGCGCCCCGTGTGGAGGGTGCTTGTGCACCTCACGTGCCGCACGGAATCGTTGGCTTTTTCAGAAAGCGGCGCGACATGCGCATCGGTCGCTTGCCCGGAACGGCAACGCGTTGCCATCCTCTCGGCGGTGAGTGGAGGAAAGCTCGAGACGACGGCGCGCGCGGCGACGCCCCCCGGCCCGCGCGAGCCTCGGCTCTCGCTCGTCTTCTATCATCGCGATGGAGCCAAGAGCGTCGTCCCGACGCCTGGAGCCCCCATAACGGTCGGTAGGGCATGGCCCGCCGACGTCATCATCGAGGACAGGAGCGTGTCGCGCGAGCACGCGCGGTTCGTCCTCTCCGCGGACGGGATGGTCTCCTTCGAGGACCTCGGATCGACGAACGGGACGACCCTGAACGGGACGCGGGTCGCGCGAGGGATGCTCCGCGCGGGCGACGAGCTCCGGCTCGGGGACGTTTCCGCGGCGCTCCACGTCCTCAGCTCCGCGGCCGGCGTGCACGGGATGCCCGGGTATGACGCCATGCTTCGCCTCCTCGAAGAGGAGATCACGCGCGCGCGGACGTTCGGTCGGCCCGTCGCCCTCGTCATGGTCGGCGCGGCGGCTCCGCAACACGCGCTGCCGACGTGGGCGCCGGCGCTCCTCGATCGCCTTCGTCCCGTCGACCGCGCAGCCGTGTATTCGGCGGACGCGGCGCTCGTCGTCCTGCCCGAGTCGACGCGCGCCGACGCCGAGTCGCTCGCCACGAGCGTGACGGCTGCCGTCCCCGTGCTCCGCTGGGGCGCGGCGTGCTTCCCGGAGGACGGGACCACGGCCGACGAGCTCGTCGCCGCCGCGCGTCGGGCGATGATGGGCGGAGGCGCGAGGCAGGCCCCGCCCCAGGTCGGTCCCGCGCTCGTGATGGGTGAGCGCATGCGGCCGGTCTGGGACATGGTCGAGCGAGTGGCGACCTCGAACCTCCCGGTGCTCGTCCTCGGGGAGACCGGCGCCGGCAAGGAGGTCGTCGCACGCGCCCTCCACGAGCGGAGCGCGCGGCGCGACGGGCCGCGACGAAGCGTGAACTGTGCAGCCATTCCGCCGACGCTCGTCGAGAGCGTCCTCTTCGGTCACGAGAAGGGGGCGTTCACCGGCGCGGATCGGTCGACGAAGGGCCTGTTCGAGCAGGCCCACACCGGGACGCTCCTCCTCGACGAAGTGGGCGAGCTGCCAGCGGCCGCGCAGGCCGCGCTCCTCCGTGTGCTCGAGACGAAGACGCTCGTACGCGTCGGCGGTGACCGCGACGTGGTCGTCGACGTGCGCGTCGTCGCGGCGACGCATCGCGACCTCGAGCACATGTGCCACGCGGGCGCCTTCCGCTGGGACCTCTACTACCGGCTCCACAGCGTCACGATCGAGCTCCCGCCGCTCCGCGACCGGGTCGACGAGATCCCGCGCCTCGCCGAGGTGTTCCTCCGGGAGGCGTGCCGGGACAACGGGCGCGCCGTGCGCGGCTTCGACCCGGCCGCCTTGCGCGCGCTCGTGCAGTGGCGCTGGCCTGGCAACGTGCGCGAGCTGCGCAACGTCGTGGAGCGTGCCGTCGTCGTGGCACGCGGCGACGTCGTGACGGCGGAGGACCTCCCGGAGCGCGTGCGGCAGGCGGTCGTCGCCGGACCCGCTCCCTCGTCGAAGGGGTCGTCGATCGCCGGCCGACCCCCGAGCGGAAACGTGGCGGGCGGGACGATGTCGCCTCCTCCGCCTCACGACGCGCCGCGCTCCGAGCCGCCCGTCACGGGCGCGGATCCCGCCGTGGACTACAAGGAGCGGCTACGCCGCGAGATGCAGCGTTACGAGAGTCAGCTGATCGTCGACGCGTTGGCGCGGGCTTCTGGGAACGTGACGGCGGCGGCGCAGGCGCTCAAGATCCCCGTCAGGACGCTGACGCACAAGATGCAGCAGCTCGGCATCAAGAAGCGCCACGACGCGACGTAGCGTCAGTTGCAGACGACGACCGGCACCTCGATCGCGACGTTGCGGACGGGGTCGAAGATCTTCTGCATGGACATCGTGCAGCAGCCCACCCGACAGCCGTTGTCGCCCGTGACGTCGAGCGCGTCGCCGTAGCCGCTGCCGCCTGGCCACCGGAAGTCCTGCTCGAGCTCGAGGATCTTCGGGAGCTTCGGCGCGTACACGCGGACGTCCGTCCGGTCGTCGACGGAGAGGCCCGCGGTGTCCGTGGCCGCGTGCCGCGCGTCGCGGTCCTCGTCGTCGGGCACGTCCGCCCCAGCACAGCCGGCGCTGGCGAGACCAAGCCCGAGCAGAGCGGCGACGACGAGGTTTCGCGAGCTTCGGTCGCGAGGTGCGCGGCGGACACGGCCCGATGGATCGCGGAGGCTCATGCCTCGGAGGAAGAAGCAGCGAGCGTGCCCGAGAGCCCCCGGACGAGGCGGCCTCCGCGCACGACGGATGACCTAGGGAGAGACGCGCGGCCGTGCGCTCACGAACTCCCACGAAAATCGGTTCCCCCGTGTTGAGACGCTTGTGAAAGGGAGGGCAGATCCTGCACCGTAGGAAGCTGGCGGGTTTTGCGCCGTTCTGTTTCCCTGGTTTCGTCGAGGAGGCTCGTATCCATGCGCTCTATCGTCTTCGTGACTTTGTTCGGGCTCGCGGGAATCGGTTGCGCGGCAGACGTCGAGGATGTGCTCCAGCCCACGCCGGCGCCTGCCGAGCGTCCTACCGCCTCGAAGCCGTTCAGCGGCGCGGCGGAGGCACCGCTCGACGAGTCGCAGGTGGTCGTCGACTGGAGCCGCGTCACGGCGACCAGGCCGCCTGGTCAGGACATGCCCGGCCTGCCGACGCCGGGCGGCGGAGGCGGCGGCGAGTGACGTCCGGCTCGACGCTTGATGCGTCGAGGTGAAGAGATGCGTTGAACCTTGCCGCGGTCGGCGAGCGGCTTGCCCGCCCGACCGCGAAGCCAGGGGCCTGGCGAGCGTTGGCGCGCGGGGCGAGCGAAGGAAGCGCGGGCGCGGCTGCTGGAATGGCCGCGGCGGAGGGAGATGCCGGAGCGCTCGACCCCGAGAAGCGGAGGTCGGCCCCGTTGCTACCCTGGCCTTTCATGCGGCTCCTTCGCGCGACGTGGATCGAGACCGACGAGATCCGTCGGTGGGCGTACGACGCCGATCCGCACCCCCGGTGAACGCGGATCCGAACCTCTGGAGCCTGTTGCTGGTCGAGTGGTGCGCCGACGATGCGCGACCGCCGGCGGACCAGGGGACGAGGCGTCGCTTGCACGCGTGCACCTGCGTGGACGGACGGGCAGCGGACGAAAGCTCCGATCGCGTACTGGCTGACGTGACGCCGCGCGATACGTGAGCGGGTCGGAACCAGCCCGGAACGGGCCGGAGCGCTCACGCGTCCATGCGTGATCTCCTGGGGTTGCACGATCGCTTGCGGCCGCTGGCGAGCGCGTGTACGTCGCGCGCCCTGCGTTTGGGGGTCGCCAACGCACCCACAATGCGCTACAGGCCACCGCCGCGTCCCGCCCGCCCTCGTCACCTGTCTGCTCTCGAGCTGTGCGGCGCCTGACGCCTTGGACCTACCCGGCGAGGTCAACGTCCTAACGGACCTCTCTCGTCGGACTCGAAATTCTTGAAATTCTCGCTGTTTGAGATGTGGATCGGTACCTGCAAGTGCGCGCCACGCTGCGTGTCACGGGTAGACCGAAGGTTACGCCGCAAGTCGGAGGTTGGGATGCAGTCGATGTGGAAAGGTCGAATTGGCTTGTCGATGCTCGTTCTGAGCGTCGTCGGCAGTTCCGCGGCGATCGGCTGCGCGGGAGAGCGCGATCCGATCAGTCGCGTCCAGCCGGGCGCGTACGACAAGAGCTTCTTCCTGGGAGAGGACATCTCCCGAGAGGGTTTCGGGGATGACCCCGAGTTCCGGACCAAGAGCTACAGCATCGACAGCGCCGCCAACACCGAGTCGTTCTCCGGAACGGTCGGCGGTGCGAGCGCGGTCGATCGCATTCGCTGGGACGTCCAGGAGGACTGGCTCTTCGCGCGGCGCTCCTATCAGGAGGCCCCCGGCGCGGACAACCGCGCCCTCCCGCGGAAGATGAAGGACGGGCAGCTCGTCTGGGAAGGCCCGGCGGACGGCACGATCATCGCGGCGTTCCGGATCGAGAGTCACTTCGACATCCGACGTGACTACAACCCGGGCACCGGCGAGGAGGGCAACGTCGTCGTCGAGAACATCACGGACCGCCCCTGGTACGAGCGCCAGTTCATGCGCGTCGACTGGTCGCAGAACCTCGCGAAGTCGACGAGCGGCGACACGATGTGGGTCTTCGGAGAAGGCTCCTCGGTCAACCCGATCCAGTACGCGGTGATGAACGAGAAGGACCCCGACTACGCTCACATCGAGCCGGAGACCGGGTACCTCGACATCACGGCCAAGTACCAGCTCAGCCCGGAGATCATTCCGTGGTTCGGCGTCCCCGAGTGCGTCATCGTCGGCTTCTTCAACGCGACGAGCTCGTACGACTGCACGCCGACCGAGGTGAAGGTCCGCCACTCCTTCGAGCGGCTCACCGGCAAGGAGGACTTCGAGCCGTTCGAGGAGTCGCTCGCGCACCGCGACATC
The DNA here is from genome assembly GCA_022842465.1 of Polyangiaceae bacterium. GTDB lineage: Bacteria > Myxococcota_A > Polyangia > Polyangiales > Polyangiaceae > Labilithrix. The sequence goes on from JALHPN010000024.1 coordinate 40,497, forward strand.
ATCGGCAACTGGGGCAACGCCGGTAACTCGTTCAACCGCGAGTACGGCGCGCCGCCGGTCACGTCCTACGACCCGCAGTACGGGTTCACGGACGCGAAGACGAAGACGTTCTACTCCCTGCACAACGTCTGGGAGAAGAGCCACACCGACAAGCTCTGCGGCTCGAACGAGGACGCGGACAAGAACGGCACCGCGGACTCCTGCGAGGGTCAGGGCAACGTCGGCGGCTCGCAGTGCGACATCCACATCGGCAAGTGCACGATCCCCGTGCGCGAGCGTCCGGTGAAGACGATGGGCTGGTGGCTCAACCCCGAGGCCCCCCTGGACCTCCAGGACGAGGTCAGCCCGTCGGACCCCAAGGTCATCACGCGCCCGGGACCGATCGAGGAGGTCACCACCACGTGGAACCAGCTCCTCCGCGTCGCCATCGCCACGCGCCGTGAGGTCGAGTGCCGTCGCACGGGCGAAGGCAACCGCCAGCAGTGCCACGAGGAGTTCTTCGAGGGTACGGGCGCGCAGTCGAAGGAGATGGTCCAGTTCGGCGGTTGGGGCATCGATCGCGTCAAGGATCTCCCGGTCGACGAGGGTCGGAAGCTCGTCACCACCTGCCACAACCCGGTCCGCGCCTACGACGAGCCGATGTGCGGCAAGGCGGGGGACGTGGTCCGCACCGGTGACATCCGGAAGAACTACGCCATCTACTGGCCGTACTGGTCGCGCGCTCCCTACGGCGGCGTCGCGACGATCGGCGCAGACCCGCTCACGGGCGAAATGGTCGGCGCGACCGCGACGACGATGATGCGCTCGGTGACGTTCGCGGCCGCGCAGGTCCGCGACATCCTCCAGATCGCGCTCGACGACGTGAAGGTCGAGGACCTCATCCAGGGCGCGCAGGCGCAGCGCTACGCCGATCTCGTGAAGAACGGCAAGATCTCGACCGAGTTCGGCGCGAAGCCGAAGACGGCCGAGCAGCTCGCGGCGCTCCCGGGCAACATCGACCTCAAGCGGATCCACGACACGATGGGCCCGGACGCGGCGAAGCTCCGGCTCGCGCCGCCGAAGACGGCGAAGCTCGAGCGCGCCAAGCTCGACATGAAGATGTCGGCGACGTCGCCCGCGGTCGTCCGCGCGAACGCGCAGGTCGAGGCCCTCACGAAGAAGGTCGCCGCCTCCGAGTTCAAGTACGACGTCGCGAACCGCGGCCTCCAGAAGATCCTCCAGGCCGCGGGCACCAGCCAGGCGGGCAGCACCACGTACAAGACGCTCGAGACCTTCGCGAACCAGGACCCGACGGCGATCCAGAACCTGATGGACAGCTATCAGGCGTGGCTCGGCAACAAGGGCATCTGCTTCCAGGACTCGATGGCGATGGCGGGTGCAGGCAGCATCTACCTCCCGTCGCTCGCGCCGTACTTCAGGAAGCTGTACGGCGGGCTCGACCCCAAGACGCGCGGCGTGAAGATCTACCAGGATCTGCAGCGCGAGATCGTCAAGGGCATCCAGTTCCACGAGGTCGGCCACGCGGTCGGCATGCGCCACAACTTCGCGAGCTCCTGGGACAACCAGAACTACGCTCCGCAGTACTGGCAGCTCCGCACGGGTGAGAAGAAGATCTCGGACGTCGAGCAGTGCACGGGCCCCCGCACGGGCGGCACCGACAGCTGCATGGGTCCGCGCTACCTCGACCCCCTCAGCGACGACGAGCTCGGCCAGGCCGGCGAAGCGCGCCCGGGCATCGAGTACTTCGCGAACACGTCGACGATGGAGTACCAGATCGAGCGCTTCGGCGAGACCGTCGGCGCCGGCACGTACGATCTCCACTTCATGAAGACGCTCTACGGGCGCGTGCTCGAGACGTTCGACGACAAGATCGTCCCCCCCGACGAGCAGGCGTTCTTCGCGGTGAAGACGCTCTCGCAGGGCATCGACAGCGAGCTCGTCTTCGACCCGGAGAAGGGCTACGGCATGCACTACACGCGTGCGGCCAAGCAGGCGAAGGTCTTCGACCCCGCCCGCGACTGCCGCCCCGCGACGGAGGAGGAGAAGGAGCAGGCGAAGTGGCGCATCGTCCACGGAAAGGTCTGCGCTCCCTCGCCGAAGAACCACCTCGCCTACGAGGACATGAAGACGTCGGAGATCTCCTTCAAGATCCAGGGAGAGCCGATCCCGATCGGTGTCGACGGCATCCGTTGGCAGGGCAAGGACGAGACCGGCAAGAACCTCGTCCGCTGGCACTACCGCTACGGTGAGGACTACTCGCGCGGTGGCTACATCCACGCGAAGCTCTTCGACTCCGGCGCGGACATCTACGAGATCACGTCGAACGTCATCAAGCGCTACGACCTGACCTACCCCTGGACGTACTTCCGCCGCCTCAACAAGGAGTTCGCCTGGTGGGCGATCCCCTCGTCGATCGCGAACAACACCCTCGCCCGCCTCCGCGGTTACCACTGGAACACGACGACCAACATCGGTCGCGCGGCCAGCGCGGCGGCCCTCGCCGACGACGATCAGGAGCGCCCCTCCGTCGTCGCCGCGCAGGAGATGTGGGACTTCCTCCAGCGCGTCGTCCTCACGCCCGAGCCGGGCATCTACGGCCCCAGCGCCGACACGAACCGTCGCACCTCGCCGCGCCCCGGCGCGCTCACGGTCTACGACCTCATGACGGAGAGCGAGCAGGGGCAGCCTGGTCGTCAGCCGGTCGCGACGGTCCCGATCATCAACGGTCGGTACGTCCAGCTGGACTACGACAACGTGCGCGGCGGTAGCTGGGACTACTTCCACTTCGCCAACTACGTCGGCTTCGACGAGGAGAAGGTCCTCGCGATCAAGGAGCTCGTGGACTCGCGCCCGACGCTCTCGACGGTGTCGCGTGACAACGCGCTCGACGGTCGCGACGTGCACATCAGCTTCCGCACGGACACCCCCCACGCGGTCGACCGCCTCCTCGGCGGCATGCTCTCCGAGGACTGGGAGACCATCGGCCCGTCGGCCGACGCGGAGGGCAACGTCCAGACGTTCAGCCTCACCTCGGCGGACTCGACGAAGCTCACCCGCCCGGCGAACGCGCGGATCCTCTTCCCGAACATGGGCTACGCGAACGAGGTCGGTACGGCCATCTACGCGATGCTCTTCTCCCGCTCGGCGTCCGACCTGACGCTCGCGAACAAGATGCGGATCCGGTACGAGAACGACAACGGACCCATCATCTCGGACGCGCGCAAGATCGCCTTCACGGATCCGGAGACGGGCTTCCGCTACATCGCGACCAAGTTCGGCACCGAGACCATCCAGGGCCGCGCGGTCGAGACGGGCATCGCCTCGCGCATGATCCAGCGCGCGAACGACCTCCTCACCGCCGCGTACCAGACGACGGGTGTGGTCAACGCGTTCGGCGAGCCGGAGCTCACCCTCGTCGGTGGCAAGCCGGTGGTGAAGGGCGACGCGAACACGCTCCGCCGCTACGTCGGTCTCCTCGACGCCTCGCGACAGATCGGGAACATCCTCGGTCAGGGTCCCCTCGGCGGCGGCGGCGGCGGCGACGAGTGACCTGCACGGGTGACCTCCAGGGAGCTTCGGCTCCCCGGCGGTGACCGAAACGAGCGAGGCGCCCGGTCCGACGGACCTGGGCGCCTCGACGCTTTTTGTGGATCGCTCAGGCGGGCTCGAGATCGACGTCGCAGTTCAGCGAGCCGCCGAGGGTCTCCAGCGCGCGACGAAGGTCGTGCACGCTTCGCGACGGCGGCACGAGCATCAGGATCTCGAGGGTGAAGACGGGCGAGCCCATGAAGGGCGCCGACTCGAGGCGCGTCTCGAGCTCCTCGACGTTGATCTCCTGCTCGTGGAGGAACGAGGTGATCCGGTGCACGATACCGGGCTGGTCCATCGAGTAGGTCTTCAGCCGGAAGGGGACGCCGGCGCGCGCCGTCGGTCGGCTGGGGCGCGCGAAGTCGAGGACGAGCTTCATGCTCGGCGCGGCCCCTTCGAGGCGCTTCTCGACGGCGGCGAGCACCTCGGCGCTGCCCTCGACGAGGACGAGGAGCGCGAAGTGTCCGCGCAGGTTGACCATGCGGGAGTCGGCGAGGTTGCCGCCGGCGGCGTGGACGTGGCCGCTGAACTCCGAGGCGATCCCCGGTCGATCGGGGCCCATGGCGGTGACGACGAGCTCTTGGGACATGCGAAGCCTCCGGTGACGGACGATGGTACACGCGACGGCCGGCGGCGAGCGCGGTAGAGTCCATCCCCGCGCCATGCCGCTCACTGCCGCGCACGCGAAGGACCCGGTGATCGCAGGCCCGCTCGGCGGCCTCGCGCTCTCGGCGGTCCGGGCGTCGTCGCCGATGATGGTCGTCCGAGCGGTACGTTGGTATCGCGATCTCGCGCGGCTCGGGCTGCACCTGCCGTTCTTCCTCGTCCACGACGTGGGGCTCCTCTACGCGGCTCCGAAGGAGCAGCTCGAGCTGGCGCCGCGGCCGGGCCTCGAGGTGGTGCTCGCGCGCGTGCCGCGGGCGGCGGACCTCGGGCAGACGTACCGCGGAGTCATCTCCGAGATCTCGCAGAGCGAGGCGAGCGAGCGCGCCCGGACGATGCGCTTGAGCGACGACCTCGTCGTCGTCGTGCTCGCTCGCGTCCTCGGCTCGCTCGTGCAGCGGACGCAGGCGAAGCCGACCTATCCGGCCACCCTGCCGCTCGACCCGGAGCTCGTGCGCGACATCGACGGGCAGATCGGACCGCTCTTCTCGGCGTTGCCGCGCACCTTCGAGCTCGCGACGCTCGACGCCCTCGCTCGCGCCCGGCTCCACGTCCTCACCCTCGCGGACGCGCTCGACCTCGACACGCTCCGTCTCCTCGGGATGCTCGGCCCCGAGTCGACGGCGGCGGGTGCGCTCGCGCACGTCGATCTCCTCGCTGCGATCTCGACGCCGGCGGCGAACGACATCGTGAACTTCTCCCTCGAGCTCCTGCCGAGCGTCCTCGAGACGCGCCGCGCGAAGTCGACGGGCACGCACGCGGTGCACGGCTACGCGGGGATCGGGAACAAGGGGTCCCTCGACTCGCTCGTCCTCACGGAGCTCGCGTGGGACGACGTCGAGTTCGCGCGGCGGATGATCGAGAACGAGATCCTCTACTACACACGCGAGCAGGCGCCGGACGAGGCGCGCCGTCTCCACTACCTGCTCATCGACGCGTCGGCCTCGATGCGCGGCGACCGCCAGGTGTTCGCCCGCGGCCTCGCGATCGCGCTCGGCAAGAAGCTGCAGCTCGCGGGCGAGGAGGTGTGGATGCGCTTTTTCGACTCGCGCCTCTACGACGTCCAGCGCTCGCGGCCGGGGCAGCTCCCTGCGGCGTACATCCTCGGCTTCAAGGGAGAGCGCGGTCGGAACCCCGCGCGCGTCTTCGCGCAGCTCGCGACGGAGCTGGCGCTGCTCCGCGCGCGCGATCAGCGCGATCCGGTCGTGCACCTCATCACCCACGCCGCGCTCCACGTCCCGAAGCAGCTCGTCCAGGAGGTCCGGCGTCAGGCGCACCTCTTCGGCGTGTTCATCCTCCCGAGCGGCGGCGAGCTCGATCTCGACTACCTCGATCTCCTCGAGGGCCACGCCGTCGTCGACCACGCGACCCTCACGGAGAAGACCGCGCGCGCCGCGGCCGCGACGAAGATCGTCAACGACGCCGCAGAGCTGAACGACCGCGTCCCGCCCTCCACCGTGGCCCCGCGCACCCAGCGCGCCTCCGAGGACGCCGTCCCGCCCTCGCTCCGCCCGGCCCGCGGCTCGCTCCCGCCCCCCTCGATTCGCTGACGGCTCTGAATCTGAGCACGCCCGGCTGGACTCGAACCAGCGACCCGCGGCTTAGAAGGCCGCTGCTCTATCCAGCTGAGCTACGGGCGCATACAGGAGTGTGGGGTAGCACGGGTCGGAGTATCCTGCGAGAGACATGTCGTCATCTGGCTCGGAAACGCGCGCGCGCGGTGGGGACGGGCTCCGGAACGAAGCGATCTCGACGGCGCTGCGCGCGTGCATCGCGGCGCCGACCAGCGAGCTGCCTCGGATGAAGCTGTGGAAGGCGCTCGCGATCGCGTCGGGGCTGCCCGGGACGCGGATGAACGTCACGCTGGCGAACGCGTTCGCGACCGAGGCGGCGGCGCACGGCGCGGCGGCGGACAGCCTCCTCACCGAGATGGCGACGCTCGATGCCGACGAGGCCCCGGGCGCCACGGACCTCGAGTTCCTCCCCGTATGCGGCGTCCTCGGCCTCGGTCTCCGTGCGGCCCTCGAACCCAAGCAGCGGCCGAAGGTGCTCGGCGTCCTGCACGATGCCTCGGAGGACCTCCGTTTCCGCGTCCGCGAGATCGTCCCCTTCGCGCTCGCGAGGATCGGCGAACGAGCGGGCGACGCGCTCGTCCTCGAGGTCGCGCCCTGGATGGACGGGTTCTTCCAGGCCGCCGCCGTGCTCGTCGCGATGTCGCGTCCGAGCTGGCTCGACGCGATGAACGACGCGGGCCCCGTCATCGAGCGGCTCGACGAGGCGTACGGCCTCGCGAAGAACGCCACGCGCTCCGCGTCCCGTTACCCCGGTCACAAGGCGCTCGTCGAGGCGCTCGGGGTCGCACCGGCCGCGCTCGCAGGGCGCTTCGGCGTCCCCGTCTTCGACATGCTCGAGCGCTGGGCGGTGACGACGATCCCCGAGCTCCGCGAGGCGATCGCGTCGAACCTCCGCGGCCCGAAGCTCGCCGGCCGTCACGCCGCCGACATCGAGCGCGTCCGCGCGGCGGTCGCGAAGAACACCGCGCCGCCGCGCGACCCGTCCATCATCGTCCACGGGACGCGCGGTCGCGGAAAGAAGCGCGGTCGCGGCCGCTGAGGCCGTCAGGAGCCGCGGATCACCGACGCCAGGATCTGCTCGAGCTCGTCGGCGCCGAAGGGCTTCTGGAGGAAGGCCGTCGCGCCCTCCGCGTTCACGAGGTTCGTCTCGTTGAAACCGCTCGACAGGATCACCGGGAGTGACGGCGCACGTGCGCGCAGCGCCTCGAGCGTCTCGGGCCCGGACATGCCCGGCATCGTGAGGTCGAGCACGACGGCCACGATCTCTTCGCGGTACGCGGCGAAGAGGGCGAGCGCCTCGGCGCCCTCCGCGGCGAGCACGACGCGGTAGCCGAAGTGCGTCAGCAGCGTCCGGAGGGTGAGCCGGATGCTCGCCTGATCGTCGACGACGAGCACCGTGCCCACGGACCTCCCCGGCGTCGACCGAACTGGCGGAGGGGCCGCCGCGCTGACGCCGGCTCGCGCGGGGAAGAGCACGGTGAACGTCGTGCCCTCTCCCGGCTCGGACTCGACGCGGAGGAGACCGGCATGGCCGCGCACGATGCCCTGGACGGCGGACATCCCCAGCCCGCGTCCGGCGCCCTTCGTCGTGAAGAACGGGTCGAACAGCTTCGCGCGCACGCTCGCATCCATTCCCGCACCCGTGTCGGCGACCTCCAGCGCGACATAGGTGCCCGGCGCCGCCGCCCTCGCGTCGTAGCGCTCGCGTAGGCGCTCCTCGCCGCACTCCTCCACGTACGTCCGCAGCACCACGCGCCCGGTCGCGCCGCCGAGGGCCTCTCCTGCGTTCGTGAGCAGGTTCATCGCGATCTGCTGCATCTGCGTGCGGTCGGCGTCGATCGCGGGGAGCGCCGGCGCGAGCTCGAGGTCGAGAGAGGCGTTCCTCGGCACCGAGACGCCCAGCATGCCGACGGTCTCGCGGACGACCTCGCCGAGGTCGATCGCCTCCTTCACGAAGCTCCCACGACCCGAGTAGGCGAGGAGCTGTCGCGTGAGGCCGGCGGCACGCCGGGAGAGGAGCTCGATCTGCTCGATGGCCGAGTCGACGGGCCGTGCGACCGGCGCTCGCGCGAGGTGGCGGCGCGCCAGGCTCGCTTGCCCGAGGATACCCGTCAGGAGGTTGTTGAAGTCGTGGGCGACGCCGCCGGCGAGGACGCCGAGACTCTCCAGCTTCTGGGCGTGGAGGAGCCGTCGCTCGAGCTCGCGCGCTTGCTCCTCGGCCTCGACGCGCGCCGTGACGTCGATGACGTAGCCGAGGAAGTGCGTCGCCTTCCCGCGGTCGTCACGGACGACGTGCGTGAAGTCGTAGAGCCAGCGGACGCGACCGTCGGCATGCCGGATCCGGTAGGGCTCGTGCACGAACGCCGGCGTGGCGCTCTCCGCGGCCGAGGTCACCTCTCGTCCTACGCGCTCGACGTCCTCTTCGAGCACGAGCGACGCGTAGGGCACCTCGCCCGCGAGGAAGGCAGAGGCCTCGTGTCCGAAGACCTCGGCAGCGTTCGTCGACACGTACTCGACGGGCCACCCCGCGGCGTTCTTCCACTTGAAGACGACGACGGGGCCCTGGACGAAGACGGCGCGTTCGTCGAGCTCGTCCCCCATCGGCGGAGCATAGCTCGCGCCGCCGCGCGAAGGGCTAGCGCCGGAGCAGATCCTGCCAGTGGTCGGGGAGCGCGGCCTTCGGGGCGATCTGCGCGCGGGTCGACTGGGACACCGGCGCGAGCGAGGCGCGGTAGAGCGGCGCGTTGGCCATCTCGAAGCCCACGGACATCGTGAGCGCCAGCTCGAGCTCGGCGACGTTCGGGCAGCGCGCCTCCGGGGCGCGCAGGAGGGCCGCGTGGATCACGCGGGACAGCTCGGTCGGGACCCACGGCGCCGCCTGCTGAACGGCCGGGACGGCCGCCTTCCCGACGAGGAAGGCCATGAAGGACCCCGATCGCGAGAACGCCGGGGACCCCGTGAGCGCGTGGTAGAGCACCATCGCGAGCGAGTAGACGTCGGTCCGCTCGTCGACGCGCTTCGCGTTCTCGGCTTGCTCCGGGGACATGTAGTGCGGCGTCCCCAGCAGGGCGCCCGAGCTCGTGAGCGAGTCGATGCCGGCGTCCTGCACCTTCGCGAGCCCGAAGTCCGCGACCTTCACGACGAGCACGCCGTCCTCCTCCTCGAGGAAGAGGTTCGAGGGCTTCAGGTCGCGATGAATGATCCCAGCGGCGTGCCCGACGGCGACGCCCCGACATGCCTGGACGAGGAGGGGGACGGCGACGCTCGGCTCGAGCACCTTCTGGCGCGCGAGGAGCTGGCTGAGATCCTCTCCGCGCATGCGCGGCATGACGAGGAACGGGGCGCCGGTGATCTCGTCGACGCCGCTGTCGACGACCGGGAGCACGTTCTTGTGGCGGAGGCGGACGCACGCGGCGATCTCGCGATCGAAGCGCGCGCGTGTCTCCGCCGCGACCTTGGGGGCGCCCGGTCCGACGAGGAGCGTCTTCAGCGCCACCTGCTGGCCGCTCTCGTTGGTCGCTGCGAACACGGCGCCCATGCCGCCCGCCCCGAGCTTCTCGCCGAGCAGGTAGCGACCCCCGACGAGCGTGCCCGGGGGGATGGACGGCGGCTGGGCTCGGGCCATGGAGGGCACATCCTACCGCAAAGCCGCGTGCTATATCGCGGACGTGGGGACCGTCCGAGTGAGCCCGACCTTCGACGTCGACTACGTCATCGTCGGCTCGGGGTTCGGGGGCAGCGTCTCGGCCCTCCGACTCGCGGAGAAGGGCTACCGCGTGGCCGTGCTCGAGATGGGCAAGCGCTGGCAGAAGGAGGACTTCCCGGAGTCGAACTGGGACGTGAGAAAGTCCCTCTGGCGACCGTGGCTCGGGATGTACGGCATCCTCCAGATGACGATCGTGAAGGACGCCTTCTTCCTCCACGGCGCCGGCGTCGGCGGCGGCAGCCTCGTCTATGCGAACACGCTCCTCGTCCCTCCCGACGAGGCGTTCCGCGATGCGCGCTGGGTCGGTCTCGAGGACTGGAAGAAGACGCTCGAGCCCTTCTACGCGACCGCGAAGCGGATGCTCGGCGCGACGGAGAGCGCCGTCGTCGTGGAGACGGATCGCATGTTGAAGGAGGTCGCCGAAGAGATGGGCCGCGGCCACACCTGGCACAAGGCCACCGTCGGCGTGTACTTCGGAGACGCGGGGAAGACCGTTCCGGATCCGTTCTTCGACGGTGAGGGACCGGAGCGGACGGGCTGCACGCTCTGCGGCGGGTGCATGGTCGGGTGCCGGGTCGGCGCGAAGAACTCGCTCGACAAGAACTACCTGTATCTTGCAGAGAAGCGAGGCGTGGTCGTCCACCCCGAGTCGCGCGTCACCGACATCGTGCCCCTCGAAAGCGGCGGCTACGAGCTCACGGTCGAGCGCTCGACCGGCCTCTTCCACCCCGAGCGGAAGCTCCGCGCGCGCGGCATCGTGGTGGCGGGGGGCTCGTACGGAACCGTCGATCTCCTGATGCGCTGCAAGGATCGCGGCTCGCTCACGAGGCTCTCGCCGATGCTCGGCCACTTCCTCCGAACGAACAGCGAGGCGCTCCTCGGTGTCCGGTCACGCCGCGACGACGTCGACTACTCGCGCGGCATCGCGATCACCAGCGGCGTGTTCGTCGACGACAAGACGCACATCGAGGTCGTGCGCTATCCGGCGGGCTCCGACGCGCTCGCGCCGCTCGCGACCGTCCTCACCGACGGTGGCGGCAGCCTCCCGCGGTGGCTCCGGTGGATCGGGACGGCGCTCCGCCATCCGCTCCAGTTCCTCCGCACGGTGGTGCCGTTCGGGTGGGCGAAGCGGACGGCGATCCTCCTCGTCATGCAGCCCGTCGACAACCACCTGCGCTATCGCCTGAGGCGTCGCTTCTGGTGGCCGTTCTCGAAGAAGCTCGACAGCGCGCCGGGGGCCGGCGAGCCGGCGCCGACGTTCATCCCCGTCGCGAACCTCGTCGCGAAGAAGATGGCCGCGAAGATGGACGGCATCCCGCAGAGCGGCCTCCTCGAGGTCCTGTTCGGAAAGGCCTCGACGGCGCACATCCTCGGGGGGTGTCCGATCGGCGAGACGCCCGAGGACGGCGTCGTCGATCCGTTCGGCCGCGTGTACGGGTACGAGGACTTCCTCGTGATCGACGGCTCGATCATCCCGGCGAACCTCGGCGTGAACCCGAGCCTGACGATCACCGCGATGGCGGAGCACGCGATGAGCCACGTCGGCCCGCGGAGCGCCCGGAGCGAAGGGGTCTGGGAGACCGCCTGACCGCTCGTCTGGTCATGGATCTCCGTTCCCTCGGCTGGGGAGCCGCAACGGTCTCCCGTCTGCATCGAGGGTGATCGCGATCCAACGATTCCATAGGGTTCGGTAGCGAAGGGGTCGAGGTACGAGGGTTGCTCACATTGGGATCCGTCTGGAGGTCCCCACGTGTTGACCAAGCTTCCCGCGCTCGTTGCGCTGTTCCTCACCTCTCTCGTCTCCGTCGGCGTCGCCGGCTGCGCAGCCGAGACCGACGACGACATGGACGCCGACGAGGAGGTCGGCATCGACTCGGACGAGGTTCGCCGAGGGAGCTCGGCGATCGAGGGCAGGAAGCTCGAGGCGACCGAGATCGCGGGCCTGCTCCGCGAGGCCGGCGTTCCCGCATCGATGATCGACAAGATGGTCTGCACGGCCTACTACGAGTCGCAGTGGCGCGATCGTTCGTGGAACGCGCGGAACAACAACGGGAGCATCGATCGTGGTCTCTTCCAGGTGAACAGCATCCACCTCAAGGGGCCGAACGGCATCTGCGACGAGCTCACCGCCGACGATCTCTGGAGCCCCACCAAGAACACGGCGTGCGCCGCGAAGATCTTGAAGGCGCAGGGGCTCAACGCTTGGTACGGCTACCGCGCGCACCGGACGACGAAGATTCAGGGCGGCTATCGCCGTCTCGGCTGTGACGTCTACAAGCTCGGCGACGTGATCGACGTGAGGCGCTAGGCATCTTCCTGCACGTCGTGACTCCCGGTAGCCTCGCGGGGCCATGATCACGTTCAGCAGCGATCCGAAGCGCGCCGAGCAGGAGATGCACGCGGTCATCTTCTACCTCGTCACGTTCGGGTACATCGACGGGGACTTCGACGCGGCCGAGAAGCAGTACATCCGGGACACGATCGGACGCCTCATCGAGCACCGCGCGAAGGCGGCGATGCCCGACGCGCCCGAGGCGGTGCGCGCGGACGTCGTGTCCAAGTACTCGGCGCACTTCCACGAGGTGCTCGAGGGCATCGACCAGAACGTGAAGGACCTCTTCACCGAGAGCGTCTCGGCGAGCGAGGATCCGAAGGCGTTCGTGCACTCCAAGCTGAAGGTCCGCTGCTTCGAGATCTTCCAGTCGTTCGATCGCGCGGGGCAGGAGCAGCTGATGAGCGTGATCGACGAGCTCTTGCTCGCCGACGGCGTCGCCCACCCCGCCGAGGTGCAGTTCCGCGCGGAGATCGCCGGGATGCTCGAGGCCGACTTCGGCGTCGAGCTCGTCCCCGACGAGGAGGTCTCCGCGAAGGTGACGGTGCAGGGACCCGCCCCCGAGGCGCGCTCCGAGCGGGACCACCCGTTCTTCAAGCCGTTCGAGTTCCACTTCTCCAAGAACCCCGAGACGATCGCGCGCCAGGTCGCCGCCGATCGCGCGCTGCTCGATCGAGCGCTCGCGACGTGGGAGGCGCTCCGCGCGAAGGGCAACGGCAAGCTCGGAGGGTCGGAGACCGTCGCCGACATCCCCGCCGGCGAAGCGTTCCTCGACGGGCACGTCCACGTGCACGCGCCGCGCCCCGGCCAGCGCTACGAGCTCACGGTCCTCGGCGATCTCCACGGCTGCTACAGCATCCTGAAGGCGACGATCCTCCAGTCGCGGTTCTTCGAGCGCGTCGAGGCGTACCGCGCGAACCCGTCGAGCGAGCCGTACCCGATGCTCGTCCTCCTCGGCGACTACATCGATCGTGGTCGCTTCAGCCTCAACGGCGTCCTCCGCACGGTGCTCCAGCTGTTCGTGACCGTGCCCGAGCACGTCGTCGTCCTGCGCGGCAACCACGAGTACTACGTCGAGGTGAACGGGACGATGTACGGCGGGGTGAAGCCGGCGGAGGCGATCAACACGCTGAAGCCGCTCCTCCCCGTCGACGTCTTCCGTCACTACAAGCAGCTCTTCGAGGCGATGCCGAGCTCGCTCCTCTTCGACCGCGTCGTCTTCGTCCACGGCGGGATCCCGAAGGACTCCACGGTCAAGGAGAAGTGGAAGGGCCTCGCCGCGCTGAACGATCCGGACATCCGCTTCCAGATGATGTGGAGCGACCCGAGCTCGGCCGACGTCATCCCCGCCGTGCTCCAGGACCAGGCCGCGCGGTTCGCGTTCGGCAAGATGCAGTTCCACGCCTTCATGCAGCGGATCGGCGCGCACACGATGGTGCGCGGCCACGAGAAGGTGCTCGAGGGCTTCGCGGAGGTCTACGCCGACCCGCACGCGCGCCTCCTCACCGTCTTCTCGTCCGGTGGGAAGGACAACGGCGACCTCCCCGAGACGAGCACGTACCGAGAAGTGAGGCCGATGGTGGTCACGGTCGCGCACGGGCCGGAAGGAGTCGCGATCACGCCGTGGGCGCCCGACTGGGCGAGCTACAACGATCCGGAGCGGAACGCGTTCTTCAAGGTCGCGCCCGAGATCGACCAGCGGGCTTGACCGACGTCTCGCGGAGCTCGGCGGTGAGCTCCGCGGACAGCTCCGCGCCTCGCGCCGCCCCGCCCTCGAGGAGGACGACCCTCACCGCCTGCGTCTCTCGCGGGACGGGGATCCGGAGGGTGACCTCGCCTGGCTTCGCCGGAAGGACCACGTTCGCCCGATCGTAGATCTGCGCGTGGACGTCCGACGTCAGCGCCGCGCGCCAAGGCCACGTCGCGTTCGTCGGGTTCGGCACGGGCTCGACGGCGACGACCCACGCGCCAGGGAGAGGAGGGAAGGCGCGGGGGGCCGTGTCGGGATACGGCGCGAGCGACGTGTAGGTAGCTCCCTCGGCCGCGTAGCTCGCCGCGCTCGGTCCGACGATCGGCGACTGCGTCGCGGTGTGCTCGGCGACGTCGATCTTCACCTCGACGATCGCGGCGTGCCCCGTCTTCTTCGCTCGGCCGCGCACGAGCTTCGCCGCGCGGAGCTCGGGCGCCCTGGCCGCCGGGAGCGGGCGACCGTGCGCGTCGAGGTGGAGGGCGCCACCGAGGAAGACGCCCTTCTTCCGATCGCACTCGCTCGCGCCGGGTGGCGCGAGGGTCGCGCACGCCCCGCAGTTGCATCCGTCACACACCGGGAGCTCGGCGTCGCCGCTCGCGATCCCCTTCTCTGCGCGGAGCCACCCCTCCACCGTCAGCTCGTTCGGCGTACCCGGCCCGCTCGCCTCCCAGGCCGACTTGAAGCGCGCCGCGTTCTCCTTCCCGACGTAGCGGATGTGCCAGTGCTCGAAGCGATACCCGGTCTTCGGGTTGATGTTCACGGGGATGTCCCAGCGCGCCGTGCATCGCTGCCTCGGGTGGCGGTCGTCGGGGTGGAGCGGGTACGGCATCACGAAGCCGAAGTCCCACGCGTGCTCCTGGAGGAACTTGCCGGCGGGCGTGCAGCCGAAGCCCTCGCGGAAGACGCCGCGCTCGTCCTTCGCCCACTCCTCGGTGAAGAGGTCGACCGTCGTACCGAGCTGGTGCTGGCTGTGCCCGGGGAGGGCGCTCTGCTCGGTCGCCTCGCAGAACGAGCCCTTCCGCGCCCAGTTGAGGAACGTCCCGCACTGGGCGCCGTAGCTCCGGAACGCGCTCTCCACCTTGCCGGGGAAGCCGAGCTCCTTCATGCGCGCGAGGAGCTCGCCGAGGGCGGTGCTCGTCTCCTTCCGGACGCACTGCACCTTCTCGCACTCGGTGGCCGAGAGGGGGTGACCGTTCCGGAGGTCGACGAGATCGCGGGGGGCGTAGTCGAGCGGGAGCTGGCCCGTCGGCGAACGATTCACGAGCGCGAGGAGGTCGTCTCCAGAGACGAAGGAGCTCCGGACGTCGACGGGCGACACCTGCTTCTCGAAGAGACCGCCGCAGCCGGCGCGGCTCGCGGTGCGCACGACGCCGAAGGGGGCGGAGAGCACGGGGGCCGCTGCGTCGGGGACCGTCGCGGCGACCGCGGCGTCCGTCGGCATCGGCGCCGGCGCGAGCGACCTCGCCGCGTCGACCGCCTCGGCGGGCGCGTCCTTGCGGCACCCCACGGCGAGGGCGAGCGCGAGGAGCACACCCCACGAGGGTGCGCGCCCGCCGCGCATCAGTAGAGCGCCACGGGGCTCGCGACGAGGGCGCCGTTCGGCGCCTTGACCCAGAGGCGCACGTGGTCGCCGGCCTTCAGCATGCCGGGATTCGGGGTGTAGAGCGTCAAGGCGTGGGTGCCGCTCTCGAGCTGGACGCGCCCGCTCTCCTGGTTGACGAGGCGCCCGTTCTCGAAGACGCCCACGCCGTAGGTCATCTTTCCCGTGTCGACGACGCTGCCGAGCTCGGGGGGAATCTCTTCCCCGCGCGTGAGCGTGTCCGCGCGGAGGCCGTAGATCGGCTCGCCTTTCGCGTTGCACGAGTAGACGAAGACGGCCTCGAAGGGGCCTTCGACGGTGGCGGTGAACGCGAGATCGAGCGTCCCGTCCGCCTTGTAGACGCCGTCGCGGATCCCGACCTTGTCCACGCGGAGGTTCTCGTTCGAGACGCTGAAGGCGACGATGCGGGTGTCGCTCGTCGTGGGGCGCGGCGCGGCCGCCCTTCCCCCGGGCTGCGAGGGGTCGCCGCTCGTCTGCGGCTCGCGTTTCGCCCCGCACGCGCACACGGAGAGGGCGAGGACCAGGAAGAGCGAGGGTACCCGTTGCATGTTCCGCATCCTTGCGCGGGTCTGGCCCGGAGAGAAGCCGGAAGCGCGTTCAGGCGTCCTTCGGGTCGGTCGCCCGTCGCCCGCCGTTCCGCCGGCGTCCCTCGGGGCGAGGCGGGAGCTCACGTCGATCGGGCGAGACGCGGCGGTCTCGACCTGCGCGACGATCCTCCGTCGCGGGCGGGGACTTTCGAGGGCGCATGGTCCACGTCCATGGCAGAAGGCGGCCCCTCTGGCCAAGTTTCAGGGGAAGCGACCGCAAGCTGCGAGGAGATCGAGCCGGGCCTGGCGCGCCGCATCCTCGGCGATCGCGGCATCCGTGTCCGCGTCCCGCTCGCGTCGCTGCGCGTCGACGAGCTCGATGTTCGACGTCGCGCCCGCGCGGTAGGCGAGCTCGGCGAGCGAGAGCGCCTCGCGCGCGACCACCGCGGCCTCGCGCGCGGCGGCGAGCGCGGCGTCCGCACGCTGGACGGCCTCGAACGCGATGCGCACGTCGGAGCGCGCCTGACGAAGGGTCGCGTCGAGGCGTGTCTTCGCCTGGGCGTGGAGGGCCGCGCGCTCGTCGGCGAGGCCGTAACGGGTGCCGCCGTCGAAGAGCGGGATGCTCAGGACGAGCTGCGCCTGCCATCCCCTGAGCGGCTGCGTGAGCGTCGGCGGGTTCTGATAGAACGGCTGCGCGACCGCGACGAGGGCCGGGAGGTAGTCCACGTAGTCGTCGCGCACGGCCTTGCGGGTCGTCTCGACCTGATCGCGCTGGACGGTGACGTCGCTCCGCCCGCTCGCCTCTCGGAGCGCATCGGGGAGCGGCGGTGGGGCCGCGAGCGACACGTCCTGGGCGTCGAGGGGGACGTCCTCGCCCACCGCGATGCCGAGCGCCTCTTGCGCGCGCGCGAGCGCGGTCCCCTGCTGCTCGAGGCGCGCTTGAGCCGTCGCGCGCTCCTGCGTCGCACGCACCGCGTCGAGGCGGTTGCCCACGCCGCCGCGGAGGCGAGATCGGGCGAACTCCTCGTGTGCCCTCGCGACGTCGAGCGCCCGCGCCGCCGTCTCGAGCACCCGGTGCTGCGCGATCACGGAGAGATACGCGCGACCCGCCACGAGCGCGACCTGCCGTCGCGTGTCGACGAGCGTGCCGCCCGCGATGCCCGCCGACTCCCGCGCGCGAGCCGTCGCCGCGAGCGCGCGGGGCGCGAGGATCGGCACCGTGAGGAGGAGGTTCGCGCTGAGCTGGTTCGCGCCCAGGATGACGCGATCCTGCAGGACGCGGTCGCCGTCCAGGCGCGTGTAGGTCGCATTCGCCGCGACCGTCGGCAGCCACCCGGAGCGGACCTGCTCGACGATGGCCTGCGCGCGCTTCGCCTCGGAGGCAGCGAGGGCGGTGTCGGGGCTGCGCGTCATCGCGCGCCGGATGACCTCCTCGAAGGACAGCTTCCGAGCGCCCGGGGCGCCGGAAGGAATCGGCGTCCTCGCCTCGGGCGGAGGCGCCGCGATCGCCGGGGCTGCGGGCGACGGCTGGGGCTGCGCCCCGACGTCTCCTCCGGCGAGGACGAGAGCGACGCACACGGCGACCGCGAGAGCACGATCACTCACCGGCGACCTCCTGGACGACGAGTCCCGTCTCGTCGTCGTCTGCCGCAGGCGCTCTCTTGAAGCGCGCCGCGACCGTGTACAGGCTCGGAATGAGGAACAGCGTGAAGACGGTCGACACCGTCAGGCCGCCGATGACGGCGCGGGCGAGGGGAAGGTTGGTCTCGCTGCCCTCTCCGATCCCGAGCGCCATCGGGACGAGACCCGCGACGGTCGCGATCGTCGTCATGAGAATGGGCCGGAGCCGCGTCTTCGCCGCGACGACGGTGGCCTCGACGAGCGACTCGCCGCGCCTCCGCAGGACGTTCGCGAAGTCCACGAGGAGCACGCCGTTCGAGACGACGATGCCGACCATCATGATGATGCCCATCGCGCTGTTCACGCTGAGCGTCGTCTTGGTCGCCCAGAGCATCGCGAACACGCCGCTCACGCCGAGCGGCACGCTGAACATGATGACGAGCGGGTCGAGGAGCGACTTGAACTGGGACGCGAGCACCATGTAGACGAGCGCGAGCGCCATCACCGCGGCGAGGGTGAGCCCCTGGAACGCCTGCTTCTGCGCCAGCGTCTGCCCGCCCAGCTGCGCGGAGAAGCCGTCCGGCGGCGGATGGTCGTCGAGCGCCTTCTGGACGGCGCCGCTCGCCGCGCCGAGGTCCTTGCCCGGCGCGAGGTTGGCCGTCACGTCGATGATGCGCTGGAGGTACTTCCGCGCGATGACGACGGGGCCGCTCCCTCGCTCGACACGAGCCACGTTCGAGAGTGGCAGCATCGCGCCCGTCGGTGTGCGGAGAAAGACGCTCTCGAGGTCGTCGACGTGCGAGCGGTGCGCGTCGTCGAGGCGAACGTTGATGAAGTACTCGTTGCCCGTCTTCGGGTCCGAGAACGCGATCGGCGAGAACTGGGTGTTGCCGACGAGGCTCGAGAGGACGCTCTGGGCGATCTGCTGCTGGGAGATGCCGAGCGTGCCCGCCTTGCTGCGGTCGACGACGACGTCGAGCTCGGGATAGTTCTCCTCGCGCGTGATCTGCACGTCGGTGAGGAGCGCCGCGCCGCGGTCGTCGGTGAGCGCGCGCAGCTCGGCGGCGACCGCCTTCGCGTACGCGCTGGCCTGGTCGAGGTCGAACCCGAGGATCTCGACGTCGATCGGAGCCGGGGCGCCGAAGTTGAGGATGCGCTTCACGATACCGCCCGTGAAGTAGAAGACCCCGATCCCGGGCATGTCGTCCTTCAGGGCAGCGCGGATCTTCTCGGTCGCCTGCACGTCGGAGAACGCCCGGTCCGTCTTCGGGACCAGGTTGATCTGCACGTTGCCGGCGTGCGGGCCGGTGTTGGACGTGAAGATCGCGGTGCGCCCGGAGGGGAGCCCGTTGTCCGCCAGCATCGTGTTGAACGACGCCTTCGTGCCGCCGGCCCCGCCGAGCGCGGCGGTCACCGCCTTCTCGACACGCTGCCCGATGGCTTCGGTCAGCTCTACCCGTGTGCCGATCGGGGCCTTGTAGATGACGGAGAACTGCCCCTCGTCGGAGTCGGGGAAGAACTCGGAGCCGATCTTCTTCAGGAGGAGGAGGGAGGCCGCGAAGAGGGCGAGGATGCCGACGACGACGGGCGCCCGGTGCCGCAGGACGCCGCGGAGGACCCTTGCGTAGCCGGCGTCGAGCGCGTCCAGCGCGCGGGTGAGGCCGCCCGAGATCCCGCGCTCGGCGTGCCCGGCGCGGAGCCACGACAGGCAGAGGAGAGGCGTGACCGTTCGCGACACGAAGAAGCTCGTGACGAGCGAGAAGGTGATCGTGAGCGCGAGCGGCACGAACAGGTTCTTCGCGACGCCGGTCAGGAAGACGACGGGGAAGAACACGATCACGGTCGTGACGGTCGACACCAGGATCGGCATCGCGACCTCTTGCGCAGCATCGAGCACGGCCTTGCGCCGGTTCGACGTCGTCCCGAGGTGGCGATGGATGTTCTCGAGCTCGACGATCGAGTCGTCGACGAGCCGTCCGACCCCGAGCGCGAGGCCGCCGAGGGTGAAGACGTTGAGCGTCTGACCCGAGAAGTAGAGGAGGATGAACGTCGCGATGATCGAGAGCGGGATCGCGACGGACACGATCGCGGTCGCGCGCATGCTCACGAGGAAGACGAGGATGACCGCCATCGCGAGGAGTCCGCCCTGGACCGCCTCGTGCTCGAGCGACTTCACGGCCGCGCGGATGTAGGTCGACTGGTCGAACGAGATGTCGAGCTTCACGTTCGGAGGAACGCCGCGGAGGTTCGGCAGCGCCGCCCGCACGGCGTCGACGACGGCGATCGTGTTCGCGCCCGGCTGCTTGAAGACACGGAGGTAGACCCCGCGCTCACCGTTCACGCGGACGACGTTCGCCTGGTCGGCGGCCCCGTCCTCCACCGTCGCCACGTCGGCGAGGCGCACCGTCGCGCCGTTCGCCTGCTTCACCACCACGTCCTCGAGCTCTCGGACGGTGTCGACCTGCGTGTTCGTGAAGACGTTGTACTCGCGGTCACCGGAGCGGAGGGTGCCGCTCGGGAGGAGCAGGTTCGAGGCCTTGACCGTCGAGACGACGTCGAGGATCCCGAGGCCGCGCGCACGGAGTCGATCGCGATCGGCGCGGACGGTGATCTCGCGCGTCTTCCCCCCGCTCACGGTGGCGCTCGCGATGCCGGGAAGGCGCTCGAGCTGCGGCTCGATCACGTTGAAGGCGAGGTCGTAGAGCTGCTTCTCGTCGAGGCCCTCCCCGCGCGCGACGACCTGAACGACCGGGATGTTGGTGACGTCGAACTTCAGGAGGAAGGGCTGCTGGATGCCGGGCGGCAGCTGACTCTGGACCTGCGCCACCCGCTGCTGCACCTCGAACTGGGCCGTGTCGAGGTTCGTCCCGTGGTTGAACCAGACGCTGACGACCGACGCACCCTGCTTCGACGTGCTCTCGACCCGGTCGACGCCCGGAGACGACGCGACCGCGCGCTCGATCGGCTGCGTGATCGCCTTCTCGATGTCACCGGGGCCCGCGCCCGCGTAGAACGTGACGACCCGGATCACCGGGATGTCGATGTTCGGGAAGAGGTCGACCGAGAGGCGCGTCACGGCGAGCGCCCCGAGCGCCATCACCATCAGCGAGACCATCAGGATCAGGATCGGGTTCCGCAGCGCGAGTCGCGTGAGCCACATGCGTGCCTCCGGGTCCTACTTCGCCGCCCCGGACGGCGGCACGACGGGGGCACGGGTCGGGCGCACGGCCGTGCCGTCGGACAGGTTGTCCATCCCTTGCGTCACGATCGACTCACCCGCCACGACGCCTTTCACGAGCTCGAGCGAGTCGCCCTCGTCGACGCCGACCGTCACCTCGCGGCGCCTCGCGACGTCTCCGTCGACGACGAAGACCCATCGCTTCCCGCTGGAGACGAGGACCGCGGAGGCCGGCACGACCACGGCGTTCGGATGCGTGTCGATCACGATCGCGCCGCGCCCGAACATGCCTGGGCGGAGGAGCCCCTCCCGGTTGTCGAGTCGGACCTCGGCGTCGAGCGTCCGGGTGCCCGGGTCCAGCGAGGGCGCGATGCGGACGACGCTGCCCTCCACTTTCCGGGAGGGCAGCGCGTCGAGCGAGAGGACCGCCTTCTGACCCAGCTTCACGAGCGACACGTCGCGCTCCGTGACCGAGACGAAGGCCTTGAGCAGGTCGATGCGCGCGACCGTCACGATCGTCGCTCCGGTCGATGTGCCCACGAGCGCGCCCGGGTCGAGCTTCCGCGCCGTGACGAACCCGTCCATCGGCGACGTGATCTTCGTCTCGCCGAGGCGCGTGGCGAGCGCCGC
>JALHPN010000025.1 GCA_022842465.1 Polyangiaceae bacterium
ACCGAGCCGCGAACGGCGGCGTGGAGTCGATCACCGTCGGCTCGGCCGCGCGGGTCGGATCTGCCGAGGCCACGACCACCTCGGGCGCGGCCGCGGCACGGGTCGACGAGCACGGCGACGGCACGTTCGAGAGCGGCGCCACGCGGCCCGTGCCGAACGGGGCGAGCAGCGCGGCGAGCTCGACCACGTCGGAGGGACGCTCGTTCGGATCACGCGCGAGCGCGCGCATGACGACGTGCGCGAGGCGCTCGTCGATCTCCGGCGCGACCTCGCGTAGAGCGCGCGGCGCCTGCGTCGCGATCGCGACGGCGAGCGCGACGCTCGTTTCACCGGTGAAGGGCAGCCGGCCCGAGAGCATCCGGTAGAGGACGACGGCCATGGCGAAGAGATCGGCGCGACCGTCGACGGCGCGGCTGCCGAGGAGCTGCTCCGGCGCCATGTAGCTCGGCGTGCCGATGGTCTCGTTCGAGGTGGTGAGCTCGCGGCCGTCGTCGCGGAGGAGCTTCGACACGCCGAAGTCCATCACCTTCAGGCGGCGCGGCGCGCCAGCGGGGGCGTCCACGACGAAGAGGTTCGAGGGCTTGATGTCACGATGCACGATCCCGAGCGCGTGCGCGTCGCGCAGCCCGGCGCACGCCTCCAGCATCCAGTCGACTGCCTCCGCGGTGGGGATCCGCTTCCGCCGGGCGATCTCCGACGCGAGGTCGCGACCTTCGAGTCGCTCCATGACGATGAACGGGAGGCCCGTCGCCGTGTCGACGTCGACGTCGAGTACCTTGGTCACGTGCTCCGAGCGGAGCCGCACGACGGCCGTCGCCTCGCGCTCGAAGCGCGCGATCGCCTCCTCGCGCGTCGCGTGCACGGGCAAGAGCAGCTTGATCGCCACCGTCTGGTCGAGCCGGAGGTGCTGCGCCTCGACCACGTGGCCCATGCCTCCCTCCCCGAGGACGCGCAGCACCCGGTACTTGCCGGCGATCGTGTCGCCGGGCGCGGGCAGGCGAGGCTCCACAGCCTCGCATCGTATCACCAGAGCGCGAGGGTCGCGCCCCGGAGCCCCCCCGCCACGACCCCGGGCGGCACCGTGCCTGCGCGCGGTTCCGCCTCCGTGGTCGCGGCGACCGCGACCGCCACGCCGCCGGCGAGGACCACCGCGACGCCGGCCCAGAACCACCACTGCGACACGAGCCCCGAGGACCGCGCCTCGTCGCCGCCGGCCGGCGCGCGACGCACGAGGGTCACATTGTAGGCAGCGTCACCCCCTCCGGGGAGGTCGACGTCGCGGCGCCAAGGGACGTGGTCGTCCTGGAGCACCTCGATGGTGCCTCTGCCCGCGACGACGACGACGGGCGCGTCGATGGGGCACGTGCCGATCGTCCGATCGCGTAGCCGCACGAGCGCGCCGCGGGGGCAGCGCACCGTCACGCGCGTCACCTTCCCGCGGAGCTCCTCGAGGATGCGCGGGAGGCCGCGCACGCGGTCCCGGAGCTCGGGCGTCGCTTCGCGCTCGAACGCCTCCAGGTCGTCGAGCGCGCGGGGGTAGTCCGTGAGCGCCATCCTCGCGCGCCCCATGTTGTAGAGGAGCGCCGGCTCCTTCGAGAGCGCGTGCGCCTCGCGGTAGGCGGCGAGCGCCTCCGCCGGCCGGCCCGACTCCATCGCCGCGTCGCCGTCGCGCTTCCACCGCGCGGCGCGCGAAGCCGCCTCGTCCTCCGCGCGCGCCGGAGACGTGAGCGCGAGGCTCACGGCGATGAGCGTCGTCCACGCGAGGCGGCTCGTCACTGGCACGCCCTGAAGTGCCCGCGGTAGATCCCGGAGCAAGTGCCGCCGCCTCCGCACACCGCCGTTCCATGGCACAGCTCGATCTCGGTGGCGCCGCACGCCGTCGTGCAGCGTGAACGCCCGAACGTCGAGCTCACGCAACAGCGCCCTCCTCCACCGCAGTCCTCGGGACCGTCGCACTCGAGGAAGGCGCGGACGTTTCCTCCGCACGTGTTCACGCACGTCCCGGGGCTCGTCGGGCCCTCCCAGCAGCACCCCTGCGCGCCGGTGCACGGCCCGTCGCCGCCGGGGCAGTCCACGCTCCGCCCCACCGCGACCGGGACCTCCGTCCCGCCGGGCGCGCCCGGAGCGCCGGGCGCGCCGGGTGCGCCGGGCGTACTGGACGTCCCGGGCCCCACGACGTCACAGCCGGCGGGGCCGTCGCAGGTAGGCTCGAAGACCTCTGCGGGCACGCACACCCCCTCCTGGCAGGTCGAGTCCGGCGAGCACGGGACGCCCTCGCACGAGGCGCGAAGGTGCACGGGGAGGCGGAGCTCCACGCTGGGCCGGTAGCGGAGGAGTCGCCGCGCCACGATGCAACCGGCGTACTCGGGCGGTCGGCACTCGCGCACGTCGCGGCGCACCCCGAGCACGATCTTGACGGACACGGGCGCATCGTCCGCCGAAGCCGGCACGATGCCGAGCGAGCCGACGAAGCCGCCCTCGCCGAAGGGCGCGCGCGTCTCGGTCGTCGCATCTGCCGTTTCGGTCGCGCCGGGCGCGCCCACCGTGAAGGACGTGCTGAGACCGTCGCGGTAGGGCACGTTGGTCGTCACCTCCACGAAGAGCTGCGTCGGCGCGCGACAGCTCGCGACGACGGCGACCGCCGTCATCACGAGCGCGCAGACGACGAGCGGAGAGACGCGCCTCAAACAGGCCCAGCGTAGCGCCCACGCGGCGGCCAGTGGTACATCTCTCTACGCATGCGAGAGCGACCCCCGAGCGATCCGAGCCTCGAGGAGCGCACAGTCCCCCGCCCGGCCGAGCGCGTCGACACGGCCCCGCGACTCGAGATCGTCGTGGAGCGCGAGGCCGGCCGTGAGGGGGGCGCGCGCGCCGTCCTCCTCGACGGCGACCTCGTCCGTGTCGGCTCGCATCCCGCCAACGACCTCGTCGTGACCGACCCGGCCGTGTCGCGCTTCCACCTGCGTCTCACTCGCGAGCTTCGCGGCTGGCGGCTCCGCGACATGGGGTCGACGAACGGGACGCGCGTGCTCGGCATGGGGATCCGCGACGCGGACCTCCCGCATGGCGAGGCGTTGATCGAGATCGGAGACTCGCGGGTCCGCGTCCGTGAGCGCGCCTCGGAGCGCTCCGTCCCCGTCTCGGAGCACTCGCGATACGGCGCGATCTTCGGCGGCTCCGCCTCCATGCGAAAGCTCTTCGCGATCATGGACCGCGTCGCCCCGAGCCACGCGAACGTGCTGATCGAGGGTGAGAGCGGCACGGGAAAGGAGCTCGTCGCCGCCGAGCTCGTCAAGCGCAGCGCGCGCGTCGATCGCCCGTTCGTCGTCGTCGACTGCAGCGCCATCCCGGCGAACCTCATCGAGAGCACGCTCTTCGGCCACGTGCGCGGCGCGTTCACCGGCGCCGAGCGCGACCGCGTCGGCGCCTTCGAGGCGGCGAACGGCGGCACGGTGTTCCTCGACGAGCTCGGCGAGCTCCCCCTCGAGATGCAGCCGAAGCTCCTTCGCGTCATCGAGGCGCAGCGGGTGCAGCGCATCGGCGAGAACCGCCCGCGCGAGATCGACGTCCGGGTCGTCGCGGCGACGAATCGCATGCTCGACCGCGAGATGAACGCCGGTCGCTTCCGCGAAGACCTGTACTTCCGCCTCGCGGTCGTGACCCTTCGTCTGCCGGCCCTCCGTGAGCGTCTCGAGGACCTCGAGCTCCTCGTCGCGGCGCTCCTCACATCGATGGACGCCCTGCACGCGCAGCCTCGCTTCACACCCGAGGTGCTCGCCGAGATGCGCCGGCACGACTGGCCCGGCAACGTCCGCGAGCTTCGTAACTACGTCGAGCGCGTCGTGGTGCTCGAGCGGCCCGAGCCGCTGGCGTCGTCGGCCAGCGGCGCGGCCCCGGCCGCTGGGCCGGCCGACGGCGTCGATCTCGAGGTCCCGTTCACCGAGGCCAAGGAGACCCTCGTCCAGCGGTTCGAGCGCCGGTACATCGCCGAGCTCCTGCGCTGGGCCGACGGCAACGTGACGAAGGCGGCGCGCAAGGCGAAGGTCGATCGCATCCACCTCCATCGCCTCATCACGCGTCACGACCTCAAGCCGGCGCGCTCGTTCCGCGAGTAGCACGCGTCACTGCAGCGTGAACGTTCGGTCCGAGGCATCGAGGCAACTCGAGCGCGACTCGTCCACGACGATGATCTTGTAGTTGCCCGGCGAGAGGCTCGTGCTCGGCGTCCAGGTCGCGGAGCCGTCGTTGGCGGTCCGCGCCAAGGTCGAGGTCGACGTGCCGTTGGAGTACACGCGCTGGAGGCGGACGCGCACCTCGGGGCCCTGCGCGCCAGACCAGCGGAGCGCGACCGGCGAGCCGCGCCGCACGACCTCGCCGCCGTTCGGCGAGATGACGGTGACCTCGCACGTCCCCGGCGTGGGCGTGGTGGAGGGGGGCGGCGGCGGCGGCGGCGCCGTGGAGGTGGTCGTCGGTGTCGGCGTGGGCGACGGCGTCCCCGCGCTGCCGTAGTAGCCCTCCATGGCGGGGATCGACTTCTCGAGCTTGGCCACCGAGTTGTACGTGGCGTTCCCCATGACGATGCCGTTGTAGACGACGGCCGGATTCGAGTGATACCGGATGCGCGGCCGGCTCCCGTACGCCATCACCTGGCGGAAATTGCCCGCCGCCGACTCGAAGTCGTCCTCGTGGCGGAGCCCGAGGTTGTGGCCGAGCTCGTGCGTGAAGGTGAGGCGCGAGAACGCGCCGAGCTTCGTGACGGTGAACGCCGCGCCACGCCCCCCGCCCACATAGCCGATGCCGAGCGTGCCGGAGCTGCCGCCGGCGATGACGACGCTCACCTGGTCCGCGCCGTACTGCGCGCGGAGCGCGTGGATCTCGTCCCACTTCCCATCGGACGTCCCGCGAGCGGCGGTGAGGTCGCTCGACATGTTGCCGGACTCTGCCTGCCTCAGGGCGACCATGCCCACGAGCCGCGCGCGGTGCGCCATGCCGCTGTTCGCGTACGTGAGCGACGTGTCGTTGATCGCCATCTGGATCGCCGCCTCGATCGCCGCGGCGCTCCCGGCCTGCTGGAGCGCGCTCGGCGTGTACGCGACCATGAGGTCGAGCGCCGAGCCTCCGTCCTCCTCGCTCGGCGTCGCTGCGATGGGCGCCGTCGCGGCGCCGCCGGTGTCGGCAGAGAGCTCCTCCGACCGGCACCGCTCCGCACCGCCCGGGTCGATCTCTCGGACCTTCGTGCGTCCGCGCGGGTCGCGCTTGATCTCGTAGAGGTGCCCGTCGTGCGTGACGGAGCCCACGATCACGCCGTCCTTGGCCACGAGCGTCGCCGAGCTCGCCGAGTCGTTCGAGACGTGCGCGTTCACGATGACGTTCGTCTCGGAGAGCGTCTCGACGCCGTCGACGGCGAGCTCCAGCGCGACGTCGTCGAAGAGGCGGAGCGACATCCGGTCGGGTCCGTTCGCGGCGCCGAGGGCGAAGAGATCGTTCGGCTCGAGGTCGACCTCGTCACGCTCGCGGATGGCCTCGTCGCCGTCGGGCGGGTCGAGGGCCACCTCGCCTTCGCCCCGCGTTCCCTCGGTGGTGGCGTCACAGCCCGAGATGCAGCCGAACACGGAGAGACACGCGACCACGGCCGCGAACCGAACGACTTGCCTCATTCGCCACCACTCCACCCGCGATGCGGACCGGCGAGGAGTCGCGGTCGGCTCGGTCGGGTGCCCGTGCACGGTGCAACCGCTCGGCCACCTGCCGCCGGGCGCGCGCCGGCGGGCGGCGTGCCGGCAAAGGCGGGCTTCGCGGTGGCGGCGGCGGAATCGTCCGCTCCTCCTTCGCGGAGCTCCCACGGCGGGTGCCGCCCGCCCCACACCTGCGCGCGTCCGATGGCGTTGCCTGGAAGCAACGATCGTGGCTTCGTGTCGAGGCTCGAGCGCCTCGATCCGTGCGCTCGTCGTGGACGGACGCTACCGAAAGCTGTCTCGACGGCGACGGGCCTGAGCGTCTTTCCCCGCGCCGCTGCGGAGTCGTGAGCGCGAGCTTTCCCTGGCGACGGTCCCCGGCTGCGGCTTCATGTCTGCAGGAGCAAACACAACG
Source organism: Polyangiaceae bacterium (assembly GCA_022842465.1). Taxonomy (GTDB): domain Bacteria; phylum Myxococcota_A; class Polyangia; order Polyangiales; family Polyangiaceae; genus Labilithrix. Next base: position 6,091 of record JALHPN010000025.1, read on the forward strand.
CCGCACATTTTCCTACTAGGAAACCATGCGTGCCCGCCTCCACCCTCGTCACGCGCCGCGAGCGTGGCAGAGGAAGCCTCGTCCCGCGGGTGACCGCGGACCACCGAGGAGCCCCCATCATGAATCGCATCGCTTCTGCCATGTCGTGTTTCGCCGTCTCTCTCGTCTCCGTCTTCGCCGCCGGGTGTGCGGCGCCCAGCGAGGAAGAGTCCCCCGTGGCCGCCGTCGACGAGGCCGACCTGAAGGTCTCCGCGATCACCCTCTCGAAGACCTACGAGGGCAACGTCGTCGTCCGTGGGGCGTCCTTCGGCGTGAAGGTCACGTACACGTATCCGTCGTCGGCCATCTCCTCGCAGAGCCTCCGCGCGACGAACTTCCACCGCAGCGTCGGCTTCTGCGATGCGTTCATGGAGTCCATTCCCCTCACGTCGCGCACGGTCGTCACCGACCCACGCGGCGCGGTCGTCGCCGACGAGACCAAGTCGATCGAGGCGCAGCCGACCACGCAGTTCCACGCGGACCGCGCGACGCGCTGCGGAAACGGCTTCTTCGCCCAGAAGGCGGCGGTCCCGTCGCTGCCCGCGTTCATCGCGAGTCCGGGTCTCGCGCTCACGCTCGAGGGTGAGCGCGTGCAGCTCCCGCTCGGCGGCTACGTGCCCGCGGGCAACTTCGGCGTCGAGGCGACGGCGAGCTTCCGCGCCCTCACCCCCGTCCGCTCGGAGCGCGAGTCGAAGAACGAGTGGAACGCGGCGCTCGGACGCGTCGCCCCCTCCAACTCGGAGAAGCTGACGGTGGACCAGGGCGTGGTGACCCTCACCCTCCCCGCCGAGATGCGCACGCGCGTCGGGTTCGGTGTCGGTGGCGCGCACGGCTTCGCCGCGACGGTCGAAGAAGTCGTCCTGCGCGCACGCTGACGCGCGCTCACTTCTTCGGCGCGCCGGGCTTGTCGGCCTTCGGCGCCGGAGGCGCCTTGCCTCGCCCGCCCGGCATCGGCGCGAGCCCGAGCTCTGCCATGAGCTCCGCGCCGTTGCCGTAGCTCCAGCCCTTGGCGACCTTCCCGTCCTTCACCTGCACGATGTCGACGCCGTGGAGCGTGACGTCCTTCTTCGTCGGCGCGATGTCGCCGAGCTTGCCGACGTGCCTTCCTGTGAAGATGCCCTCGGAGATCACGACGTCGCCCACCGTCCACTGGTTCGGCGTCGTCCTCTTCGGCTCCGCCCACGCCGCGTTCGACATCGCGAACCACTTCTTCGCGGCCTCCTTGCCCTTCGACGTCTCGGGCATCGCCATCTCGTCCCACTCGAGATCGTCCGCGATCGACGCGAGGAAGTCGCCTTCGCTCTTCTTCGCGTAGGCGGCGTACATCTGGCTCACGACCTCGGCGTTCTTCGCCTCCTCCGGCCCGCCCTTGGACGTCGCGAACGTCGGCCACGACGAAGCCAAGGTCGGGATCGAGCGGCCCTTGCGCTTCGAGCTGCCGACCTGCGACAGCACCGTGCCCATGTCGTAGGTGACGTGGCTCTCCTTCACCGCACCGTCGGGCGTGAACCAGAGGACGTCGACGGCCATCGTTCCCACGGGCCTCTCCGTCGCCTTGACGCCGAAGAGGTCCCCCGAGTGCGTGCCCGTCCACGCCCACTCGACGACGACGACGTCCCCCTTCGCGAAGAGCCGCGTCGGCGCCGCCTTGAAGCTCGAGAACGCGTCGAAGAGGCGCTGGTACGTCGCCGCGATCGCGTCCCGTCCCTTCGCCTCGGCGGGGGTCCCCATCACGTTGACGACCGCCGTCTCCGTGAAGGACGACGCGAGCTTCTTCGCCTCGTGCTGGTTCAACGCCTCGAACATCGCCTTCAGCGTCCTCTGCTGGAGCTCGGCGAGCGTCGGCTCCGCCTTCGCGGGGGTCGGAGGCGCGGCCTCGGTCGCGCTCGGCGGCGGCGCCGGCGGCGCCTTCGCCGTCGCCGGTGCCGCGGGAGGCCGAGCCTCCTCTCCGCCGCCGCACCCCACCGCCAGGACCCCTACCAGACACGCCGCGATCGTCCGCATGTCCCACGGTCTCGCGGCACCGCGCCCGAGGTCAAGCACGGGGCTCGCCTCCCGTGCTAGAAGCATCGGCGGTGCGTAAGCGTCCGCTCGGCAGAACGGGGCTCGTCGTCTCGGAGCTCGGCATCGGCACGTGGGGCCTCGGCGGAGACGCCTACGGCGCCGTCGAGGAGGCCGAGGCCGAGAAGGTCCTCCGTCGCGCGATCGAGATGGGCTTCTCCGTGATCGACACCGCCGATGGCTACGGCGCAGGTCGCATGGAGCGCCTCTGCGGGAGGCTCCTCGCCGACCATCCCGACCTCTGCATCGTCACGAAGGTCGGCGTCGACAAGACCGTCGAGCCCGCGCGGAAGTGCTTCGAGCCCGCGTACCTCCGTGCCGCCGTCGAGCGCTCCCAGAAGCGGCTCGGCCTCGGCGCGAACGCGATCCCCGTCGTCCTCCTCCACCATCCGACGCCCGACGCGATCTTCCTCGGCGACGCCGTCACCGCGCTCGAGACCATGAAGAAGGACGGCCTCCTCCGTCACTGGGGGGTCGCCGCCGGCGACGAGGACGTCGCGCGCGCCGCGATCGACAAGGGCGCCGCGATCCTCGAGCTCGCCTATAACCTCCTCCACCCGCTCGATCTTCATCGCCTCTCCGGCGACATCATGGTGGCGGGCTGCGGCGTCCTCGCGCGCAGCGTGCTCGCGTACGGCCTCCTCTCCGGACACTGGGCCCCCGACCGCGAGTTCCCGTCGGGAGACCACCGGAACGATCGCTGGACGAAGATGGAGCTCGAGCACCGCCTCGCGCAGCTCGACGCCGTCCGCTACCTCGTGAAAGGGGACGTCCACACGCTCCGCGGCGCGGCCGTGCGCTACGTCCTCGCCAATCACCTCGTCTCTTCCGCCGTCCTCGGGCCGAAGAGCGTTCAGCAGCTCGAGCAGCTCGTCCGCGAGACGGGCGGGGGGCCGCGCTACCTCCCCGACGACGACCTCCGGCAGCTCCCTCGCGCGCTCGACAAGGTGGGGATCGCGTCGTGAGCGAGCGCGCGGACGTCCTCGCGCTGCTCCTCGACGCCGCGCGTGAAGCCGCCGAGGTCGTCATGCGCGTGTACGCCGAGGCGGACGTCGGCGCCGAGCTGAAGGGACCGAACGACCCGGTCACGCGCGCCGACCGGGAGGCGAACGCCCTCCTCGTCTCGCGCCTCGCCCGAGCCCTTCCCGGCGTCCCGATCGTGGCGGAGGAGAGCGACCCGGAGGCGTTCTTCGGCTTCGAGACGGCCGATCGCGCGCTGTTCGTGGATCCGGTCGACGGCACGCGCGAGTTCATCGCGAAAAATGGCGAGTTCGCGGTGATGATCGGCTGGGCGGAGAAGGGCGTGGCCACCTGCGGGGTCGTCCTCTGCCCTGCCCTCGGCGCGACCTACGGCGGCGTCGTCGGCGAGGGCGCCTTCGTGATCGACCACGCCTCTCCGTCGCGTGTCCCGCTCCACGTCGGCGGCACGATTTCCCTCGCAGAGGCCTCCTGCGCCGTCTCGCGGTTCCACAGGAGCAAGACGGTCGACGCCAAGCTCTCGGCGCTCGGCGTCCGCACCCTCGTCCCGTGCGGCAGCGCCGGCGTGAAGGGCGTGCGCGTCGCGTCGGGCGCGCTGGACGTCTACGCCCATCCCTCCTCCGGCGCGGTGAAGCTCTGGGACGCGTGCGCTCCCGACGCGATCGTGCGCGCGGCCGGAGGCGTCTTCACCGACGCGACGGGTCGGCCTTTCGACTACCGCGGCCCGGTCGCGCAAGGCCTCGGCATGCTCGCGGCGAACCCCGTCCTCCATGCCGAGGCGCTCCGACGCTTCGCGGGTGCCACGTGAGGGATCACGCAGACGTCGTCGTCGTCGGCGCGGGCATCATGGGCCTGTCGATCGCCTATCACCTCGCGCGCCTCGGCGTGACGAACGTGACGGTGCTCGACAAGGGCTACCTCTGCGGCGGTGCGAGCGGCCGGAACGGCGGCGGGATCCGCGCACAGTGGGCGAGCGAGGCCAACATCCGCCTGATGCAGGAGAGCATCCGGCTCTGCCAGGACTTCGCGAGCGAGTTCAAGATCAACGTCTGGCTCCGTCAGGGCGGCTATCTCTTCCTCGCGCGGAGCGAGGAGCGACGGCGTGCGCTCGAGGCGAGCAGCGAGCTCCAGCGCGAATGCGGGCTCGCGACGCGCATGCTCACGCCGCGCGAGGCGCAGAAGATCGTCCCCGAGCTGTCCTTGGACGGCATCGTCGCCGCGACCTTCAACCCGGACGACGGCGTCGTCTTCCCGTGGCCGTTCGTGTGGGGCTTCGCGCAGGCCGCGCGGAAGCTCGGCGTCGAGATCGCGACGTTCGCCGAGGTCCGTGGGATCGCCGCGAAGAACGGGCGCATCGAAGGCGTCCGGGTGCGCAAGGTGCTCCCGGGCACGCGGGGCGAAGGGGCGGGCGAAGGGCCGACCCACACGATCCGCACGCGGAAGGTCGTCAACGCGGCGGGCGCGTGGTCTCCCGAGGTAGCTCGCATGCTGGGCGTCGAGCTGCCGAACAAGCCCCATCGCCACGAGATCTGCTCCACCGAGCCGCTCAAGCCCTGGCTGAAACCCCTCGTCGCCGATCTCGAGAACGGCCTCTACTTCAGCCAGTCGACGCGCGGCGAGATCGTCGGCGGCATCGGGCAGGAGCGCGTCCCGGAGGGCCTCGACCAGAACAGCTCCTTCTCGTTCCTCGGCCTCTACGCGCGGGCGCTGGTCCGGACCTGCCCCATCCTCGGCAAGGTCAAGGTGCTCCGCCAGTGGTCGGGCTGCTACGACATCACGCCGGACGCGAACCCGATCGTCGGCGGCGTCGACGAGGTGGAGCATTTCTACCAGGCGTCCGGCTTCATGGGTCATGGCTTCATGATGGCGCCCGTGATGGGCAAGCTCATCGCCGAGCACATCGCCGCGTTCGAGAAGCACAGAGCCCACCTCCCGATGTTCGACCGCTGGAACCTCCGCCGCTTCAAGGAAGGGAAGCTCCTCAGCGAGTCGATGATCATCGGGTGACCGACCCTGTTCAAGCTCGCCGCTTCACGAAGGTCGCCTCGCCGTTCCAGCGCACCGTCCAGGGCGCCGTCGTGTAGCTCCACCGGACGTGCATCCGCCGGGGCCCATCGAGGCCGAAGAAGGCGATGCTCCCTGGCGACGCGGCGTCGATGGTGGCAGCGTCGGAAACGCGCGACGCCAGGTCGAAGCGATCCGTCGTCACGAACTCCGAGGTTCGAGCTCCGTGCGTGATCACGAAGAGGAGGTAGGCGGGCTCGCGACCGATCACGAGGACCTCGCCCGTCCCCGCGACGTAATTGCCGACGAGGTCGTCGACTGCCAGCGTGCCCGTCCGACCGGCGCCCTCCACCATCGCTCCCTCCTGCTCCTCCACGGGCTCGTCGGGAGCTCCGACCGACGGCGCATGCGTGGTGATGTAAGCACGAGTAAGACCATCTCGCACACGATGCCCAAGTCCATGAATTTGCAACACTCACGGGACAGCGGCCGGGCGAACCGCAGGCCGACCGCTTGGATCCCGCGTCCCCCGAGCAGGTGAGAACCGTCGTTGACACCCCCGCGCCGACAGCGCTACCGTCGCACCTCGAAAACACGGGATTTTCCCCGCTGGGAGGGAGTTGTCACGCATGAGGAAGACCGCCTGTCTCGTGAGCATGGTCAGCCACCTTCGGCTCGGCCTCGGGATGTTCACCCTCGTGGCGGCGTCGACGTCTCTCGCGGCGTGCGCCGACGAAAACGATCCCGCCACGTGGGCCAAGCGGCTCGACGAGCCGGCGCAGCGCGTGGAGGCGATCAAGCGCCTCGACGGCATGTTCAACCAGGCGATGGGCAGCGCGAGCACGAGCGACAAGCGCGAGGACCCCGCCGTCAAGAAGGTGCTCGACGCGGCCGTCGAGCCCCTGGCGAAGACGTACACGACCGCGCAGCTCGACGACAAGACGCGGAAGGAGCTCATCAAGTCGCTCGCCGACATGGGCGACCCCCGCGCAGCTCCGGCGTTCGCGAAGGCCTTCAAGGACTACGAGCCGGGCAAGAACGACGAGGACGTGAAGTTCGCCTCGCAGGGCACGACGCGCCTCGCGAAGGACAGCAAGCTCACCGACCAGAACCTCGTCGATGCGCTCTGGGACTGCTTCGCGAAGTTCCAGCCGTCGAAGGCCAAGTCGATCAACCTCGTCAAGGACCTCCAGACGGCCGTGAAGACGGTGAAGCACCCGTCGTACGGTCCGAAGGCGGTCGCGCTCCTCTCGCGCCCGATCTCGAATCCGGAGAGCCCCGAGGTCGGGATGGACGAGCTGCAGTTCTGGCAGCTCACCGCCGCGCAGATCGTCGGCGACCTCAAGTTCACCGGCGCGGTGAAGCCCCTCGTCACCGTCCTCATGACGCCGACGAAGAAGGCGCTCACCTTCCCCGTCCGCCTCGCGCTCCACAAGATGTACGTCGAGGCGACGCCGGAGCTCGTCAAGGCGCTCAAGGGAGAAGGCGACTACCAGAAGCTCGCCGAGACGTACCCCGAGAAGGCCTACCTCCCCCTCATCGCCGAGCCGCTCGCGTACATCTCCCGCCCCGCGGGTCGTGACGCGATCCTCGAAGCGCTCGCCTCCGCGACGACGGATCAGAACCGCACGCTCCTCGCGAGCTACCTGACGTACTTCCCCACGGAGCCGAAGCTCATCAAGGCGTACACCGACGCGTACGCGAAGATCTCGCCGAGCTCGGCGATCGCGCTCCTCGGCGGCCGCAACGGGCACGCGGTCCTCGCCGGCAACGCGTCCGGCTTCTTCGATCCAAGCCTCACGGACTGGATCCTGAAGGAGATCGCCTCCGCCAAGGGCGACGCCGCCGACTCCATGCCCCCCGAGGGCCTCCCCGCCGCGACGAAGATCATGACCTTCGAGCAGGCGAAGGCCGTCGGCGACGCGGTCGCGAAGATCCCCGGCCAGGCGATCGAGAAGGACGTCTACAAGGCCGCCTTCACCGTGACCGAGAAGTGCAAGAAGGACGTCGGCTGCTACTTCGGCGTGCTCGACACGCCGGTCCCGAGCTCGCCCCCGGCCGCCAAGTTCGGTCACATCAAGGCGGTCTACATGATCGTCGAGAACGCGGGCGCGGACACGAAGGCGAAGCTCGGCGAGCGCATCGAACGCATCAAGGACGGCAGCGTCCGGCTCGCGCTCCTCGAGGCCTACGACCACCTCTCGCCGCAAGGCGATGCGGCCTTCGCGGACAAGCTCGAGAAGATGGTCGAGACGGATCGCGGCGCGGGCATCGCGGGGGCCGACGAGATGTACCGTTTCGCGCTGAAGCTGCGGTCGCGCGTGCCGTGATCGTCCTCGAGGTCACACGCGGCGAACGCCTCGGCGAGAAGCTCGAGCCCGCGAGCGACGTGGTCCGCATCGGGCGCGCAGAGGGCAACGACCTCGTCGTGCCCGACACGCACGTGTCGAGCGAGCACGCGAAGATCGTGTACGCGGGCGACCGCTACGTCCTCGTCGACCAGCGCTCGACGAACGGCACCGCGATCCTCCGCGGCACGGAGCGCGTGACCCTCGACGACGCCAACGGCCGCGAGGCGGGCCTCGAGAACGGCGACGTCATCGAGCTCGGGTCGCAGGATCGCATCGTCCACCTCGCGGTCACGATCAAGGACGACGCGGACGACGCGCGCGTCTTCGCGGTGAAGAAGATCGCCGAGCTCGTCCCGCAAGCGACGATCGTCGAGAAGGACGCGAACCGGCTCCGAGCGCTCTACGAGGCGCAGAAGCGCGTCGGCGCCGCGCAGGACCTGAGCGAGGTGCTCGTCGCGGTGTGCGAGTCGAGCTTCGACCTCGTCCCACACGCGACGCACGTGACCATCGTGCTCCGCGACGACGACGACGAGGCCGGGCGACCGTCCGGCACGTCCGCCGCGGCGGGCTACGTCCCGGTGCTCACCCGCGTGCGCGGACAGGAGGCGCCGTCCTCGTCGCCGATCCCGATCACCCGCAGCGTCTTCCGCAAGGTCGTCAGCGAGCGCGCCGCCGTCGTCGCGGCCGACGCGCAGACGGAGGTCGGCCGCAGCGAGTCCTTGATGGGGGCGCAAATCCGCTCGACGCTCGGCATCCCGCTCTGGAAGGGCGAGGAGATCCTCGGCGTCATCCAGGTCGACAACCGGGCGTCACACCCCCCGGGCGGCGTGCTCACGAGCGGCGACCTCGAGATCATGGCCGTCCTCGCGCACAACGCGTCGCTCGCGGTCGCGAACGCGCGCCTCGTGAAGCGCCTCCGCGCGGCCGAGGACCGCCTCAAGAAGGAGAACGCGTTCCTGAAGGGCCGCGAGCAGGAGCGGCGCGCGGGCGGCCGTGGCGCGACGCAGCCCGAGATCATCGGCGCGAGCAACCCGATGAAGCACCTCCTCGGGCAGCTCGAGAAGGTCGTCAACACGCGTGTCACCGTCCTCATCGAGGGCGAGACCGGCGTCGGCAAGGAGCTCGTCGCCGCGAGCGTGCACTACCGCTCGAACCGGAAGGACCGCCTCTTCGTCGGGCAGAACTGCGCGGCGATGCCGGAGACGCTCCTCGAGAGCGAGCTGTTCGGGCACAAGAAGGGCTCCTTCACGGGCGCTCACGAGGACAAGAAGGGGCTCTTCGAGATCGCGGACGGGGGGACGCTCTTCCTCGACGAGGTCACGGAGATGCCCATCTCGCTCCAGTCGAAGCTCCTGCGGGTCCTGCAGGAGGGCGAGGTCCGCCCCATCGGCGCGACGCAGGAGAAGAAGGTCAACGTCCGCATCGTCGCCGCGACGAACCGGAACCTCGAGAAGGAGGTCGCCGAGGGGCGCTTCCGCGAGGACCTCTACTACCGCCTCAAGGTGTTCCCGCTCCGCGTGCCGCCGCTCCGCGAGCGCCGCGAGGACATCCCCCTCATCGCCGAGCACTTCCTCCACCGGTTCGCGAACGAGTTCGGAAAGCCGTCCGCAGGCTTCTCGCAGCAGGCGATGGAGCTCCTCCAGGGCTACGACTGGCCGGGCAACGTCCGCGAGCTCCAGAACGAGATCCAGCGGCTCGTCATCCAGGTCGACCCGGGCGGCTTCGTCACCCCCGACATGCTCTCGCCTCGCGTGCGGCAGGTCGAGGGCATGATCGAGCGCGTCCGCCCGACGAAGGGCACGCTTAAGGAGATGATGGACCAGGTCGAGCGCTGGCTCCTCATCGAGGCCCTCCGCGAGCACCAGAACAACAAGACGGCGGCCGCGAAGAACCTCGGGATCACGCGCGAAGGCCTCCACAAGAAGCTCCGCTCCTTCGGGCTCTGAACCGCCGGAGGCTGGATCGCGCGCGTGAGGCGCCTGGTCCACAGGCGACAGAGGTCGGCGATGACTCACCCCGTATTCTCGGGGGAAATGGCCCTGCAGACACGCGCGCACATGTGGCACATCCGCTGCAGCTGGATTGTTCCACCATGAAGCTCGATCGCTCCGCCTTCCTCGCGCTCGTCACCGCCATCTCCGCCGCGGCCTGCGCCGCGCCCGCCGACGACGTCGACGAGACGAGCGGCGCACAGTCGCGAGGTGGCGCTCCCGCCGCGGCGTGCGTGAATCCGCACGTCGACAACGGCGTCTACCCCGCCGCCGAGGCCTGCTACGCGATCGGCGAGAGCTGGGGCCAGTGCAACGCCTGGGTCTCGCACTTCTACGCCGGCGTCGCCCGCAGCGCGATCGAGGCGACCGGCGGCGGCGCCGACGCCTACGACGCGGGCTTCCGCGCGCTCGCCTCGACCTGCAAGGGCTCGGACGCGGACGAAGCGCGGCTCACGACCTTCTGCGGCGCGATCGCCGACAAGCAGCTCACCGCCCGCGACAGGTCGATGAACATCCGGACCCCGGCGTCGTTCGGGTACACGGGCTCGAGCGATCGCAGCGTCCTCCTCGACGCGTGCAAGGATCTCGTCCGCGGCGTGCGCATCGAGAGCCGTCCGCTCATCCGCCGCTGCATCGACCGGCAGCCGGACTTCCCGGTGTACGCCTGCGTCGAGGGCCTCGGCTTCGACGACGTCCGCGCCAAGTGCGAGGACACGAACGCCGTCGCCTCGAGCGGTATGTTCTCAGGCTGCAGCACCGACGTCGAGGACGAGTGCCGCAACATCGACGGTCTCTTCAAGGCGAAGCCGGCGCTCGACACGAAGTCGTGCATCGTCGAGACGGAGATCATCCTCGCCGAGGGCGGCGCCCCCGCCGATGCGCGTAGGCTCCAGGAGGCCGCGCGCACGTGCGCGATCGGCACCCTCGCCCGCTCGTGCGAAGCGCCCGAGGCGCGGACGTCGTGCGACGCGCTGGTCGTAGAGCTGAAGGACGCGGATCCCCAGCTCGGCACGAAGGGTCACCTCAACGCCGGCGGCGCGTTCACGAAGCGCTGCATCAAGACCTTCTCCGGCCTCTCCACGAGCGGCAGCAACGACGTGTTCAACTGCATCCGCGACGGCGCGAAGGCGGCGAAGGCCGGCACGAAGAAGATGACCGACATCTCTCTCGACGCGTGCGTCGGGATGCTCGTCGGGGCGAAGGGCTGAGAGACCGTCAGAGCACGAGGTCCGGGCGAACGGTCACGATCTGATCGCCCGGCGCCACGTACCGAGCGCCCGACCGCGGATCCCGCGCGTCGGGCGCGACGTCGAGGAGGGGCAGGATCGCGAAGGCCCGCGACGCGAGCCCCGGGTGTGGGACGACGAGACGCGGGATGTCGACGGTCCGGCCCTCGATCCAGAGGACGTCCAGGTCGATCGTGCGGGGCCCCCAACGCACGTCGCGCACGCGACCGAGCGAGCGCTCGACGCCGAGGAGCGCGTTCATCAGGGCGAGCGGATCGGCGCCCCACGTCAGCCCGATCGCCGCATTGAGGAAGGGCCCCTGCTCGGGGCCCCCGACCGGCGCCGTCTCGTAGACGCGCGACCGGGCCGTGACGTGCGCCGGCGCGAGCTGCCCCACGAGGCGGGTCGCTTCGCGCAACATCGCGAGCCGGTCGCCGAGGTTCCCGCCGAGACCGACGACGACGTTCACCCCTCGAGCATGGGTCACCCGAGGCCGTCGACGCAAGCCCGAGCGTCGCTAACGTGCGCTAAGCAGCGCACTCGCCTTCGGTCGCGTCGGGCGCATAGGCCGCCGTCTCGCCGAGGTCCACGAAGTCCTCCGGACGCGCCCTCGCCTCGTCGAGCGGCTCGAGGTGCGCGAGCGCGGCCTTCACCTCGCCGAGCGGCGCGCGCGCGAGATACGCCGTGATGCTCTCCCCGTCCGTCCGCCGCTGCGCGTAGAGCGCGATCAGCGCCGGGAAGACCTCCGCGACGCGACGAGCAGGCACCTTCGCGGCGACACGGCCGAACGTCGCCACGTCGCCGCTCGGATCTCCGCCGACCAGCACGAAGTACTGCGGAACCGGGCGACCGCCGACCTTCCGCATGCCGCCCTGGAGCCCGACCCCTGCGACGTGATGGAGCCCGCAGCCGTTCGGGCATCCGCTCACCTTCACGACGAGGCCGTCCGCGCGATCGACCAGCGAACGGTCCGTGCGGAACTGCGTCGAGAGGAGGTCGGCCGCGCCGCGCGACTGCGTCACGGCCAGCTTGCACGTCTCTGCCCCCGGGCAGCTCGAGACGTCGGCGAGCGACTCGGGGTCCGGCTCCGCGAGACCCACGGCGCGGAGATGGTCGTGGAGGAGAGCCACGTCTTCGTTCCTCACCCAACGCAGGATGACGTTCTGACCGTGCGTCGTGCGCACCGCGCCGTCGGCGTAGGCGCGCGCGAGCTCGGCGAGGACGCGCAAGCGACCGCTCGTCACGTCACCGAGCGGCAAGGTCACCGTCACGAGCGAGAAGCCCTCCTGCCGCTGAGGCCGGACGTTCGACCTGCGGAAGCGGGCGCCGTCGTCGTCGCCGAGGACGGGCAGGGAGCGCGGCCGGAGCCCGGGGCCTCGCGGTACGTCCGCCTCGACGAGGGCTTCGATGCGCGCGCGGAGCGCGGCCGGCGAGGGACGAGCGAGGCCGACCGGCGCATGCTCCGCCTCGGGCGGCGACTCGGGATCGAACGGGAGCGGCGGGATCCCCGTGCTCCGGATCGCGGTGAGCTCTTCGTGGACGAGCCGGCGGAACGGCTCCCACCCGAGCTGCTTCACGAGGAACTTGAGGCGGTTCTTGTGACGATGAACGCGGTCGCCCTTCGCGTCGAACACGCGCAGCACGGCCTCGGCCGCGCCGAAGATCTCACCCGCCGGGAGAAAGTCGAAGAGCTCCTCGCCGCTCCGGCAGAGGATCGCCGTCCCTCCCGCCACGGTGAGCCGGAAGCCGCGCTCGACGCGACCGTCCCGCACGCGCGTGCGCGCGAAGAACCCGAGGTCGTTCACGATGGCGAAGGCGTGATCACCGCCGCCGCCCGAGAACGCGACCTTGAACTTTCGCGGGAGCGTCGAGCTGAGCGGGTGACGTAGGAAGAAGCGCGTGAACGCCTCCGCGTACGGGACGGGGTCGAACACCTCGTCCGCCGCGACACCCGCCGTCGGGCTCGCCGTCACGTTCCGGACCGAGTTCCCGCACGCCTCCTTCGTCGTGAGGCCCGCGGCGGCGAGGGCGCGCATCGCTTGCTCGATCTCGGCGAGCGCGACGAAGTGGAACTGGAAGTTCTGCCGCGTCGTGATGTGCGCGAAGCCGCGTGACCACCGCTCGGCGACGTCCGCGACGACCTCGAGCTGCTCGGCCGTGAGGATGCCCTGCGGGACCTTCACCCGCAGCATCGAGGCGCCGCCCTCGGTCTGCTTCTGCGCGTAGGTGCCGTTGAGGAGGCGGAACGCGCGCCACGCGTCCGCGTCGATCTCACCACGCTCGAACTTCGCGAGGGTGTCGACGAAGAGATCGACGTCACGCGCTTCGGCGAAGTCGAACCGCGCGCGACCGAGAGACAAGGTGTCATGTGCCAAGGCAGTCCTCCATACGTTCGTCCTGGATGGCGCGCGCGTCGCCGATCGCGCTCGCCATGCGCGCGCCGACGAGCACGACGTCCCCCACCACGACGAGGCCGGGCTCGTCCCCCGGGGGCAGCACAACGTCGGGGAGCTCGCCGAGCGTCCCCGACCACGACCACTCTCTGCCCGTGTGCGCGCCGACGACGATCGCCGCCGGCGTCTTGCGGTCGAAGGCTCCCGCGAGCAGCGCATCACGCACCGCCGCACGGGCGGAGAGCGCCATGAGCACGACGACGGTGACACCGCGGCCTGGGAGCGACGCGGCGAGCTTCGCGAAGGGCTCCGCGGGCACCGCCGAGGCGACGACGAACGCGGACGCGACCTTCCTGTGCGTCACCGGGATGCCCGCCGCGAGCGGGCCGGCGAGCGCGCTCGACAGGCCGGGCACCACCTCGACCGGCACGCCCGCCTCGCCGAGCGCGAGCACTTCTTCTCCGCCGCGACCGAGCACGAACGGGTCGCCCGCCTTGAGACGCACGACGCGACGGCCGGCGCGAGCGGCACGGATCATGAGCACGTGGATCGTCTCCTGCGCGACGCTGTGAGCCCCTCTGCGCTTGCCGACGGAGAACTTCGCCGCGCGGGGCGCGAGCTCGAGGACCTCGGGCTCGACGAGCGCGTCGTAGAGGACGAGATCGGCCTCCGCGAGCGCTCGCGCGGCTCGGACCGTGAGGAGATCGGGGCTCCCTGGGCCTGCGCCCACCAGCGTGACCTTGCCTTTCGTCATGACGGTTCTCCGCGGTTCTCTTGACGAGCGAGGAGGGCATCGAGGAGGAGGCGGCGACGGCGGGCGATCGGGACGCCCGACCCCTTCCAGTCGGCGCGCGCGCGCTCTGCGACCTCGCGCCACTCATCGAGATCGTCGGGCAGGACGGCCTCGATCCCGCGACGGAGCAGCGCGACGAGCGCGGGCGCGGCGCCGGACGAGGAGAGCGCGACGGTGATCCCGCCGCGGACGAGCCTGGCCGCGCCGTACGCCGAGCAGCTCTCGACGTCGTCGACCGCGACGATGAACACGGCTCGCGCATCCGCCGCCGCCTTCACGGCACGATTCACCTCGGGAGGAGCCGCTGCGACGACGAGGAACGCGCCGTCGACGTGCTCGGGCGCGAACGTCGTCCGCGTGACCGTCGTCGCGAGGGCGGACAGAGCCGGCGTCGTCTCCGGTGACACCACGTGCACCTCGGCCCCGTGCGCGGCGAGCTCCTCGGCCTTCGACGTCGCAACGGGCCCGCCGCCGACGACGAGGACACGTCGCCCCTCGAGCTTCAAGAAGAGAGGGTAGAGCGGCGCGCTCACGAGACCACCCTCCCGATCCCGCGAGGATGGAGACCGCACTCCTTGTGCTCGGGGCTCTCCCACCACCAGCGGCCGGCGCGCGCGTCCTCGCCCGGCTGAACGGCGCGCGTGCACGGCGCGCAGCCGATGCTGGGATATCCCGCGGCGTGGAGCGCGTGGAGCGGGACGTCGCTCTCGGCCGCGAAGCGGAAGACGTCCGCGGTCGTCCACGAGGCGAGCGGGTTCACCTTCACGAGGCCGCCGTTGGCCTCGTCGATCTCGACCGTGGCCACGTCGGCGCGTGTCGGAGACTGCTCGCGACGAAGGCCCGTCACCCAGGCCGGAGCCCCCGCGAGGGCGCGCGCGAGAGGCCCCAGCTTGCGCGCGCCGCAACAGGCCTTTCGCTCCTCGACGGAGCGACGAAAGCCATTCACGCCGCTCTTCCGGACGAGCGACTCGACCGCGAGCGGGTCCGGGAAGAAGACCTCGATCGGGAGCCCGTAGCGCTCCTCTGCACGCGCGGCGTGGTCATACGTCTCCTGGTGGAGGCGGCCCGTGTCGAGGAGGAAGACGCGCGGCGCGACGCCGAGCGTCCGGGACGCTCGAGCCACGAGGTGGAGGACGACCATGTCCTCTGCACCGAGGCTCGTCGCCACCCGGAGATCGGGGCCGAACGTGCGCAGCGTCTCCTCGACGAGCGCCGCCGGCTCGAGGGCGCGACCGCGGGCGAGGAAGGTCGACGGAGAATTCGTCATCGTGACACTATTCATCATAACAGACGTATGTCCTTTATGCTAGATGAAGTTACAGAGAGGATGACCGTGAGCACCAGAAGTCGCCACCTCGCTGCGCTGGAGAGCGAATCCGTCTTCGTTCTACGAGAGTCCGTCGCCACGCGTGAGCGCCCCGCTCTCCTCTTCTCCGGCGGGAAGGACTCGATCGTCCTCCTCCACCTCGCGCGGAAGGCGTTCTGGCCGGCGAAGGTCCCCTTCCCGCTCGTCCACGTCGACACGGGCCACAACTTCCCGGAGGTGATCGCCTTCCGCGACGCGCTCGTGCGCGAGACGGGCGTCCCGCTCGTGGTCGCGAGCGTCGAGGACAGCATCCGGCAGGGACATGCCGCCGAGGAAACCGGGCCGCGCGCTTCGCGCAACCGCCTCCAGAGCGTGACCCTGCTCGACGTGATCGCCGAGCATCGCTTCGAGGTCGCGTTCGGCGGAGCACGGAGGGACGAGGATCGCGCCCGCGCCAAGGAGCGCGTCGTCAGCCTCCGCGACGAGCTCGGCCAGTGGAAGCCGCACGATCAGCGCCCCGAGCTCTGGAGCCTCTTCAACACGCGGATCCGCCAGGGCGAGCACCTGCGCGTCTTCCCGCTCTCCAACTGGACCGAGCTCGACGTCTGGCAGTACATCCGCCAGGAGCGCCTCGACGTTCCGGCGATCTACTTCGCGCACGAGCGCGAGGTGTTCCCGCGCGACGGGATGCTCTACGCGCTCTCGCCGCACGTGACGCTCTCGCCGCGCGAGGTGCCCCAGACGCTCACGGTCAGGTTTCGGACCGTGGGCGATCTCACGTGCACCGGCGCGGTGCGGTCGTCCGCACGGAGCGTCGACGAGATCATCGAGGAGACCGCCATCGCGACGCTGAGCGAGCGCGGCGCCACGCGCGCCGACGACAAGACGGGCGACGCCGCGATGGAGGACCGGAAGCGAGAGGGGTACTTCTGATGACGGACGATCACGACACGACCGCTCTCGGCGCGCCCGACGTCCCGCCGCTCCGGGTCGCGACGGCCGGCAGCGTCGACGACGGGAAGAGCACGCTGCTCGGCCGGATCCTCTTCGACTCGAAGGCGCTGATGTCCGATCAGCTCGCCCACGTCGAGGAGGCGAGCCGGCGGCGTGGGCACGCGCGCACCGACCTCGCCCTCCTCACCGACGGGCTCCGCTCGGAGCGGGAGCAGGGCATCACGATCGACGTCGCCTGGCGCTACTTCGCGACCCCGCGGCGGCGCTTCGTCCTCGCGGACGCCCCGGGACACGTCGAGTACACGCGCAACATGGTCACGGCCGCCTCCCAGGCGGACGTCGCGCTCGTCCTCGTCGACGCACGCGCGGGCCTCCTCGAGCAGACGCGCCGCCACCTGTTCATCGCCCGGCTCCTCGCGGTGCCTGCCCTCGCCGTCGTCGTGAACAAGATGGACCTCGTCGGCTGGGAGCACGCCGTCTTCGCGCGCCTCCGCGACGATGTGACGACCTACCTCGCGAGACTGCCCGTCCCGGGCTCGCCCCCGCACGTCTCGTTCTTCCCAGTCTCCGCGCTGCACGGCGACAACGTCGCTACGCCCTCGACGTCGATGCCCTGGTTCGACGGTCCGACGCTCGTCCATCACCTCGAGGCGCTCACGACGGAGGGCGAGGACGACGGCGCGCCCTCGCGCTTTCCCGTGCAGTGGATCGTCCGGCCGAACGACGACGCGCGCCCCGACTATCGCGGCCTCGCAGGGCGAGTGTCCTCTGGCGTCCTCCAGCGTGGGGACGAGGTCCGGGTCTTCCCCGGCACGACGCGCTCGCGCGTTCGCGCGATCGAGACCATGGACGGCGAGCTCGATCGCGCCGCCGCTGGGCTCTCGTGTGTCGTGCACCTGGAGGACGACGTCGCGGTGAGCCGCGGCGACATCCTCGTGCCGAGCCGTTCGAGGGAGCCCGCCGTCGTCACCGAGCTCGTCGCCGATCTCGCGTGGGTCCACCGGTCTCCCTCGCGCCCGGGCGAGACCTACCTCGTGAAGCACGGGACACGTGAGGTGCGCGCCCGCATCGAGGAGATCCTCGCCCACCTCGACGTCGAAGGCGGAGCGGCGTTGCCGGGAGACGCGCCGATCGCGCTGAACGGGCTCGCGCGCGTGAAGCTCCGGCTCTTCGAGGCGCTCCCCGTCGATCCCTACGCCGAGCTCCGCGCCACGGGGAGCTTCCTCCTCGTCGATCCCCAGACCGGCGCGACGCGCGCGGCGGGCATGGCGAGGTCCTCGTGAGGACGGCGCGCTCGTTCGCGGCGGCTCTACTCGCGGCCCTCGTGGTGCTCGTCTCGGTCTTCGGGACGGGCTGCCGGCAACGCTCCGCTGGCAAGGAGCCCGAGGTCGTCCGCATCGGGTACGTCGCACACCTCACCCAGGCGCAGCTCCTCCTCGGTCTGAAGGAGGGCGACCTCGCGCGCGCGGTCGCCCCGTCGCGGATCGAGACGCGCTTGTTCAACGCCGGCCCTTCGCTCGTCGAGGCCCTCTTCGCCGGCGAGATCGACATCGGCTACGTCGGACCGGCGCCCGTCCTCGGCGCCCACGTCCAGAGCAAGGGAGCGGCTCTCCGCGTCATCGCCGGCGGCGCAGCGAACGGTGTGCTCGTCGTCGCGAGGCCCGACGCTGGGATCCGCACGCTGGCCGATCTCGCCGGAAAGCGCATCGCGACGCCGCAGCTCGGCAACAGCCAGGACCTCTCCGCGCGTCACTTCGCTCGCGCGTCGCTCGGCGCGACGGACCTCTCGAACATCATCCCCTACCCGACCGCGGAGCACGCCGCGCTCCTCTCCCGTGGGCGGATCGACGCCTCGTGGGTCGTCGAGCCCTGGGCCTCGCGCATGGTCGAGGAGAACGGAGCGGTCGTGATCGCGGAAGAAAAGGATCTCTGGCCGTCGAAGCGCTTCGCCCAGGCCCTCGTCATCGCCTCGACGGAGTTTCTCTCCGATCATCCAGACAAGGTCGAGCGCGTGCTCGCCGTGCACCACGCCTGGACGGAGAAGCTCCGCGCCGATCCCGGCCCCCACCTCCCGGCGCTCGGCGAAGCGCTCTTCGCCGCCACGGGGAAGCGCCTGCCGCCGAAGGTGCTCGCGCGCGCGATCGCCCACGTCGAGTTCACCGACGATCCGCTCGAGGAGTCGCTCCGCACGATGGCGGCTTGGTCTCACGACGTCGGCCTCTCGCGCGTGGCGGCGGACACGTCGTCGCTCGTCGACACCACGCTCCTCCGAAGGGTCGCCCCGTGAACGCGCGCGGCGAGCTCGTCTTCGACCGCGTCGGCAAACGGTTTCACCCGACCGGGGCGCCCGTCCTCCGCGCGCTGTCTCTGCGATGCCGTCCGGGAGAGGTCGTCGTCGTCCTCGGACCGAGCGGCTGCGGGAAGAGCACGCTCCTCGGCCTCGCCGCCGGCACGATGGCGCCCGACGAGGGCTCGGTCTCCCTCGACGGCGTGCCGGTGCGCGCGCCGGGGCCCGAACGCGCCGTGGTGTTCCAGGACCACGGGCTCTTCCCCTGGTCCACGGCCCACGAGAACGTGGCGATCGGGCTCCGCTTCGCCGGCGTCGGGAAGGCCGAGAGGGACGCGCGCGCAGAGGCCGCGCTCGAGACCGTCCAGCTCGGCGACGCCGGCTCGAAGCTCGTCCACGAGCTCTCGGGCGGCATGCGCCAGCGGGTCGCCATCGCGCGCGCCCTCGTCCTCGAGGCGCCGGTCCTCCTGCTCGACGAGGCATTCTCGGCCCTCGACGCGCGGACGCGCAGAGACCTCCACGACCACCTCGAGCAGGCCTGGACGAGGAGGAGCCAGACCGTCCTGCTCGTCACCCACTCGCTCGAGGAGGCCGTCCGCCTCGGTCATCGCCTGATTGTCCTCGAGAGAAACGCCCCCGGCATCCGGAAGGAGATCATCCTTGAGCGCCACGCCCCTCACTTCGACCGTCACGACATCGGTCGCGTCCGAGCCGAGCTCGAAGCCGCGACGCGAGACCAAGACGACCCGGACGACGCGGGCGCTGCTCGTCTGGATCAGCCTCCTCCTCGCGTGGGAGCTCGCGTTCCGTAGCCTCCGCTGGGCGGCCTGGGTGTTCCCCGCGCCGAGCACGCTCCTCGAGGCCTTCGCCGCCATGCTCTCGGCCGAGTCGCATCACGCGCTCGTGGAGGCCCTCGCGGTCAGCAGCGCGCGCGTCGCGATCGGGTTCGTCGCGAGCCTCGCGCTCGGCCTGCCGATCGGCGTCCTCATGTGGCGGTCGCAGGTCGTGGACGACGCGCTCGGCGGGCCTGCGCTCGGTCTCCAGACGCTGCCGAGCGTCTGCTGGGTGCCGATCGCCGTGCTCGTCTTCGGCCTGAACGAGACGTCGGTGCTCTTCGTCGTCGTGATGGGGAGCATGTTCGCGGGCGCGCTCGCCCTCCGCGACGGCCTCCGGGCGCTGCCGCCGGCCTACGAGAACGCAGGCAGGATGCTCGGCGCGCGCGGCTTCATGCTCTTTCGCCACGTGCTCCTCCCGGCGAGCCTTCCGGCGACGACGACGAGCGTGAGGCAGGCCTTCTCCTTCGCCTGGCGCTCGCTCATGGGCGCCGAGCTCCTCTTCATGATCCGGGGACACGGTCTCGGCTACCTCCTCCACCAGGGGCGGGAGGTCGCCGACGTGAGTCAGGTCGTCGCGTGCATGGTCACGATGGTCGCCGTCGCGACGCTGGTGGACCGGCTCGTGTTCGTCCGCCTCGAGCGCCGCGTCCACGCCCGCTTCGGCCTCGGCTGATCAGGGCGTCTTGCCCTGGAGCTGGAGCGGGTTGGTCAGGACGCCCTGGAACCCGCCGCGGACCTTGCCGTCCTGGACGAAGAAGAGGAACGAGCCGTCCCTGAGGCCGGAGACGCTCGCCTCGAGGGTGATGATGGCGCCGGGCAGCGTGTCGAACGTCACGCCGTGCACCTCCGTCGTCGTGCGCACGGAGGCCTCGAGCCGCGCGGGCTCCGGCGTCGCGACGTACCCGCCCGTGAGCGCCGCGGCGTCGAGGTTCGCGATCGGCCCGTTCCCGGACGTGATCGTGACGTCGACGTCGCACACCTTGTTCGTGCGCGTGGTGTCGCACGTCCACCAGACGTGCCACTTGCCGCCCGCACCGTACTCCACGAACACGCCGACTCCCTGGCCCGGATCGGCCGTCATCGTCTGGTCGGTGTCGACCTCGACGAGGAGCGGCGCGGTCGCGACCGGCGTGCCCCCCGTCGTCCCGCCGCTGGTCTCCTCCTCGCCGGGGACCGAGTAGGCGGGCTCGGGCCCGAGGCGACGCGGGCGGTCGTTCTCGATGACGCAGCCCACCGCGAACGTCGCGAGGGTCGAGAGGGCACCGAGACGGATCAAGAAGGACGCGACGGCCATGGATCTCACCTCTTCCCACGCGTGGACGTGCTGCCGCGGACCGTGCCGCCCGACGAGCGCGGGGCGGAGGGCGCGGAGCGCACCGAGGGGGTCGAATAGGAACGCGACGGAGCAGACACGCTCGGGGACGACGGGCGGTACGAAGGACGGGACGACACACTGGGCGAGGAATACGAACGCGACGGGCTCGGCGACGAGCGATACGACGGGCGCGAGGACACGCTCGGCGAGGAATACGAGCGTGAGGGCGCGGACACGCTCGGCGACGACGAGCGATAGGACGGCGTCGGGCTCGACGAACCCCAGCTCGAGCCGGAGCGACCGCCGTAGCTCGGCGGCGAAGACCTGTACGACGGGACCGGGCTCGCCGAACCGTACGAGCCGTACGAGCGCGACGGCTGCGGCGCGGCGTAGGCGTCCGTCCCCATCGACCGTGAGCGGTACTCCGGAAGGGGACGCGACGGCGTCGGGACGACCCCCTGGACCTGAGGCGCGCGCGCGACGGGGTCGTAGCTCGAGGACGGACGCGACGAGAGCGCGCTGCGGCTCCCCATCGATCCCGATGCCACCCCGGACGGCCCCGGCGCAGGATTCCCGAGTTGCCCGTCGGTGCTGCGCGGGCGCGTCTGCATCGTGACGGGCGCCGAGCCCCCTTGGGCGATCGCCGAGCGCGGCGTCGCGTAGGCCTCGGCCTTCGCGAGCCCGGCATGGCCCTCCGGCGGCGAGGCGATCGGCGACTTCATCCCGAGCTCCGTCGGGCGCGGCCCGCCCACCTGGGGCGTCGCGACCGTGCGACCTCCCACGGCCGGCTCCGCGATGACGCGGCCACCGCCAGAGACCCCCGGCGTGGCCACCACGCGCCCCTGATCCGCGGGAGGGGTGTAGGGGCGCGTGCGCTCGTGGATCGTCGCGTACGAGGGCCCCGACCTCACGACGTACGGGTGGAAGCCCGGATGATAGATGTACGCGTGCGGGCAGTAGACGTAGCGCGGGCTGTACCACCCGAACGACCAGCCGACGGCCACGCCGTTCATCCAGTACCAGCTCGGCGCCATCGGAGCCCAGCCGAGGTACTCGTAGCCGACGGGGCCCGTGCGCCAGGTGACCCACGCGCCCGCGTACTGGCGCCCCGGGATCCACGCCCAGCCGCGCTGCGGGAGACTGACCCAGCGTCCGTAGTGGAAGGGGGCCCAGCCCCACTCGTAGTCCGAGACCCAGACCCAGCTCGCTTCGTCCGAATACGTCCAGCGACCCGCCGTCATGTACGGCTGGAAGTCTCTGCCGACGACGTCCTCGCGCGGGACCCATACGGTGCCGTACGTCCCGTCGTCGACCCACGTCCCATAAGGCGCGAGCACCGGCTTGAAGTCCGTGAGCGCGCTCGGATCCGTGTCGACGTACTCGTCCGCGCTCGCGCCGACCGCGACCTCACCCTCGCCGTCCCACGCGGCCTGCTCGCGCGCGGCCGCCTGGACCGAGAGCTCCTCGGACGTCGCGGGGCGGGGCTCGGGCGGAGGGACGCGATACGACGCGGCCGTCTGCGGTTCGGGCTCCCAGGGACCACAGCCGCCCCCGACCAAGGCGAACGCGACCATCGTGAGCGCGACGACCGCGCGCCCACCGAACCGCTTCGCCGTCGTGAACGCCGTGATCATCGTGCCTCCGGAGGAACCCTAGCAACGTCGGGGCCGCTCTCCAGGATAGTCGAGGCCGCAGGGAATTCCCTCGCAGGCTTCGTCGCTCGAGCGCGGGGTCCGGCCACGTTCGTCCCCCTTTCGGACAGCTCGTCCGTCGCCCACCGGCGCTCTGCCAGGTTGGCAGGAGGAGGCCGTGACCCCCGGGCCACGTCCGGCCTGTGAATCGGCGTTGACGGTCCGGCCCGCGCGCGAGAACGAGGTCAACCGCTGGTCACCCTGGCAGAAAACGCTCCCGCCGACCTTCACCCTGGGTGATAGCCTGGTCGTCCAGGTCGGAGCGTGCGTAGCGCGCGACTGGTCCAGAGGAGTCCCGATGGCGCAAGGCATGATCGAACGAATCGGCGCGATGCAGGACTACAAGCTGTATCGCGAGCTGCACTGGGAGGGCTCCTTCGAGGAGTACCTCCAGATCGTGCGCGAGCGGCCGCAGGTCACGCGGAACGCGTACCAGCGGCTCTACGACATGATCATCAGCTTCGGAACCGAGGAGTACATCGACAACAAGAAGAAGCTGACGCGGTACAACTTCTTCAAGGACGAGCTGAACAAGGGCGCGAACGCCATCTTCGGCCTGGACATCCCGCTCATGCGGCTCGTCCACGTCCTCAAGGCGGCGAGCGAGGGCTACGGCCCGGAGAAGCGCGTCATCCTCCTCCACGGTCCGGTCGGCTCGTCGAAGAGCACGATCGCGCGCCTCCTGAAGCAGGGCGTCGAGTACTACTCGCGCTCGACGGACGGCGCGCTCTACTCGTTCGACTGGGTGAACCTCGGCGACACGGGGCTCGCGGGCACGGCGACCGACCGCTTCCCCTCCCCCATGAACGAGGACCCGCTGCGCCTCATCCCGCAGGAGTGGCGTCCGCAGGCGATCGAGGAGCTCGGCCTCTCGAACGACCAGTACAAGGTGCGCGTCGACGGCGACCTCGATCCGGCCTCGCGCTTCATCTTCAAGAACCTGATGACCAAGTACCAGGGCGACTGGGGCAAGGTCGTCGCGAACCACGTCCGCTGCCGCCGCCTCATCTTGAGCGAGAAGGATCGCGTCGGCATCGGCACGTTCCAGCCCAAGGACGAGAAGAACCAGGACTCGACCGAGCTCACCGGCGACATCAACTACCGGAAGATCGCCGAGTACGGCTCCGACTCGGACCCGCGCGCGTTCAACTTCGACGGCGAGTTCAACATCGCGAACCGCGGCATCGTCGAGTTCGTCGAGATGCTGAAGCTCGACGTCGCGTTCCTCTACGATCTCCTCGGGGCGTCCCAGGAGAAGAAGATCAAGCCGAAGAAGTTCGCGCAGACCGACATCGACGAGGTCATCCTCGGTCACACGAACGAGGCCGAGTACAAGAAGCTCCTGAACAACGAGTTCATGGAGGCCCTCCGCGACCGCACGATCAAGATCGACATCCCGTACATCACGAAGCTGTCGGAAGAGATCAAGATCTACGAAAAGGACTTCTCGCAGGCGAAGGTGAAGGGCAAGCACATCGCCCCGCACACCCTCGAGGTCGCCGCGATGTGGGCCGTCATGACGCGCCTCGAGGACCCGAAGAAGCACAACCTGTCGCTCGTGCAGAAGATGAAGCTGTACGACGGCAAGGTGCTCCCCGGGTACACGCAGGACACCGTCAAGGAGCTGCGCAAGGAGACGAAGCGCGAAGGCATGGAGGGCATCTCGCCCCGCTACGTGCAGGACAAGATCTCCAACGCGCTCGTGAACGAGGTCGGCGAGGGCACCATCAACCCGTTCATGGTGCTGAACGAGCTCGACAAGGGGCTCCGCCACCACTCGCTCATCACCAACGACGAGCAGCGAAAGCGCTTCCAGGACATCATCGGCCAGGTGAAGCGCGAGTACGAAGAGATCGTGAAGAACGAGGTCCAGCGCGCCATCAGCGCGGACGAAGACGCGATCATGAAGCTCGCGGCGAACTACATCGACAACATCAAGGCCTTCACCCTCAAGGAGAAGGTCAAGAACCGCTACACCGGCCAGGACGAGGAGCCGGACGAGCGCTTGATGCGATCGATCGAGGAGAAGATCGACATCGCGGAGAACCGGAAGGACGACTTCCGTCGCGAGATCATGAACTTCATCGGAGCCCTCGCCGTCGACGGGAAGAAGTTCGCCTGGAACACGAACGATCGCTTGAGGCGCGCCCTCGAGCTGAAGCTCTTCGAGGATCAGAAGGACTCGATCAAGCTGAAGACGCTCGTGGCCGCGGTCGTCGACAAGGACACGCAGGAGAAGATCGACATCATCAAGGCGCGCCTGATGAAGAACTTCGGTTACAACGAGGTCTCGGCGACCGACGTCCTGAACTACGTCGCCTCGATCTTCGCGCGCGGCGACGCGAAGGACTGAAGACCGACACGTCGCACCCGCAGGCGACGAAGGCCGCTCGGGCAACCGAGCGGCCTTCGCGCGTTCTTGGTCCGACGTGAATGGCCCGTCTAGGATCGGAGTCGAATCCAGATGAGCTTTCTTCCCTCCCGGCTCGGCGGCGTCGTTCCCCTCCTCCTCGTCCCGTGCGCGCTGGCGCTCGTGATGTGTGGGAGCGACGACGAGGGTGCCGCCACGACCGATCCGGCGGCCGACGGCGGTGGGACGGGCGACGGCGGCGGAGGGAGCTCGAGCGGTGATCCGGGACCTCGCGACGGCAGCGCGGGAGACGACGCCCAAGCCGGCCCGAAGACGGCGACGTTCGCCTTCGCGCGGGCGTTCCCCGGAAACGTGCAGGGGAACGCCGAGTACGGCGAGCCTCCCGTCGCCGCGCTCCCGGGCGGCGGCTACGTGCTCGCGTTCCTCTTCAGGGGAACCTTCACCGTCGGCCCGACCACGCTCGTGTCGACGGGTCCGTACCGCGACCTCGCCGTCGTGTGGGTCGACGCGAGCGGAGCCCCCGTACGCGGCAAGCTCGTCGACGCCGACGACGACATCGATCCCATCGGTCTCGGCGTCGACGCGGACGGCAACGTCTACCTCGCCGCGACCTCGTTCAGCGCCACCGTGAACCTCGGCGACGCGAAGACCGTGACGGGGAACGACGTCTCCCAGTACGGACTCCTCGCGAAGTACGACGCGAACGGCGTCGCGCAGTGGGGCCGAAGCTTCCAGTCGAACGGGGGCCTCGGCAACTTCAGCGTCATGGCACGCGGCGCGAGCGTGGCCGTGCTCGGGTACTCGACGCTGAGCGGGGGAATCCGCTACACGACCGCCCACGGCAGCCCGACCTCGCCCACGTTCGTCGGGAACAACCCGAAGGCCTTCGTCGCCGGCATCGACGCCGCCACGGGCGACGTCGCCTGGTTCGAGCAGCTCGCGGGCGCGGGCGGCGGCAAGGCCTGGGAGGGCGCCATCCTGTCGACGGGCGACGTCCTCGTCGCCGGCGAGTTCGAGGGAGGCGACCTCCAGACCGATGACCCGCTCGTGCTCGGGCCGCGGACGGGGACGCACTCGGAGCCGAACGCCTTCGTGACGCGGTTCTCCGGGACCGGAGCCCACGTCTGGACGCGCACGTGGGGCGCGACGACCGGGACGACGACCATCGCCGCGGCGCTCGCCGTCGGGGACGGAGACAAGATCGCCGTCGCCGGCCCGATGGGCAGCCCCGTGGACTTCGGCAAGGGGGCCCGCACGGGGACGTCGTTCGTGGCGACGCTCGACGGCGCCAACGGCGCGACGCTGTGGGACAAGGCCCTGCCGTCGGGGCGCCCCGCGTCGGTGGCGTTCACCGCGGCCGGCGGCCTCGTCCTCGCCACGGACAACGCTGCGGCTGCTCCCGGGACCGTCGACGGCGTCGCGCTCCCGGCGACGCTGGGCGGCCAGCTCGTCGCCTTCGACGTCGCCGGCCTCGCGGTCTGGGCAAAGGCGCCCGCGCTGGCGTCCGCGCAGACGCGCACGAGGGCCGGTCGGCTCGCCGTCCAAGGCACCACCGTCGCCGAGCACGGCACGTTCACCGGGAGCGTCGACTTCGGCGGCGGCGCGCTCGTCTCCAACGGAGACGCCGGTTCCCAGCCTGCGACGTACCTCTACGGCTTCACGCCCTGACGAGCGCCCGGCATCGCGTGCGGTGCTCCCGTCGTGTACTCTCGTCGGGATGCGCACGTTGGCTCTCTCGGGGGCGCTCGTCGTGGTGGCCGTGTGCGGGTCCCTCGCGGGCTGCAGTGTGGTCGGTGGCGACGAGGGCGAGCTGGGGCCGGCGAAGGCGACCGCTGGCAACCCTGACGGAGCCGACCCGGGGGCCGAGTGCAACGCGGGCGTCGACTGCAAGTCCGGGATCTGCGAGGGCGAGGTCTGCACGGCGCCGAGGCCCGACGACGGCGTGAAGAACGGCGACGAGAGCGACACCGACTGTGGCGGCACCGCCCCGGCGTGCGCGGACGGCAAGACGTGCCTCTCGGCGGCCGACTGCACGAGCAAGGTGTGCACGTCGGGCACCTGCCAGCCGCCGAAGCCCGACGACGGCGTGAAGAACGGCGACGAGAGCGACACCGATTGCGGCGGGTCGCAGACGGGAGCGCCGCGCTGCGCGACCGACAAGGGATGCACCGTCTCCGACGATTGCGACAGCCGCGTCTGCGACGCGGGGAAGAAGACCTGCAACGCGCCGACCGCGACCGACGCGACGAAGAACGGCGACGAGAGCGACGTCGACTGCGGCGGCTCGAGCACCGGCGCGCCGCGCTGCGCGGCGGGCCTCTCGTGCAACGCCCACGGAGACTGCGCGTCCGACGGCTGCGACGATCAGAAGAAGTGCGCGCTCACGAGGAGCTGCACGCAAGCGAACGGCGGCCGCACGTGCGGCGCGGGCGAGGTGGGCACGGCCGGCGCTCAGCACGAGAGCTGTTGCGTGTCCCTGCCCATCCCTGGGTCGGCGACGAAGCTCGACAAGTACAAGGTGACGGCAGGACGGATGCGCGCCTTCGTGGAGCGCGTGAACGGCAACGTGCGAGGTTGGTACGACGCCAACAAGGCGTCTCTCTCCGCCGGCGCGCGCGCGCAGATCGAGCCCTACCGCGCGAACCTCCCGACGAGCCGCACGGGCGATCTCACGGGGACGGACTACCAGCTCGGCGGCACGATCTACCTCACCGACCGCCCGAGCACCGTCCAAGGGTGCTTCACCGGGAACGCGGGAAACGTCGCGAACGGCTCGCACACCTTCTGGAACGGGACCCTCGAGCAAGAGGACCGCGGCTTCGATCAGGCGTACCTCGACCGGCTCGCGCTGAACTGCGTGCCTTACCCGCTCGCCGCGGCGTTCTGCGCCTGGGACGGCGGACGCCTGCAGACGTGGGAGGAGAACTCGGCCGCCTACGGCCCGAGTCCGTATCCGTGGGGCGCGGCCCCGCACGCAGGCGGGCTGCCGTTCGTGAACGGCGCGCCGACGGGGCCTGCGGCGTCCCCGAACCCCATCGGCGCGTGCCCCGGATGCGACGTCGACCGCGCGAACTGGGCGAGCAACTACCAGCTACCGCCCGGCGGGAATCCGATGAAGCCCTGGGACTACGCGTTCTACATCAGCGCGCCCGGGAGGTTCCCCGACGACGTCGGCGCCGGCGGGCACAAGGACCTCGGCGGCATCATGATGGAGCTCACGGCCACGTTCGGCGCGAACGACCCGAAGTACGGCGCCAGCGTCCGCTGGTCCCGCGCGGGCTCCTTCGAAGGCCACCAGATGAACGTGACGGGCTGGAACTTCGCCGTGATGACCAAGTACGGCAAGGCGGGCGCTCGCTGCGCGCGAGACTGACGCTCACGTCTAGGATAGGGTCCCGCGCGTGATGCGCCGTCCTCCCCCGCCGAATCGCCCTCGCGGGCTCGTGAAGCCCGAGCTCCGTCCGCAGGTCACCACGCTGTGGGACTACCCCTCGCAGCACTACGGCGAGGGGATGCAGGGCGACCAACGCTTCGTCGGCGCGACACCGTCGTACGTGATCTGGAACGTGATCGAGCGCTTCACGAAGCGGGGTGATCTCGTCGTCGACCCGTTCTGCGGATCGGGGACGACGCTCGACGTCGCGAAGGACACCGGCCGCGAGGCACGCGGCTTCGACATCGCGCCGTACCGCGAGGACATCGAGAAGGCGGACGCGCGACGCCTCCCGCTCGAGACGAGCTCGGTCGATCTCGTGTTCATGGATCCGCCGTACGGCGATCACATCGAGTACTCGAAGGAGAAGGACTGCATCGGCAAGCTCTCTGCGTACGACCCCGGGTTCTACAAGGCGATGCACCGGGCGATCCGGGAGAGCGTGCGCGTCCTGCGTCCCGGCGGTGTGATGGCGCTCTACGTCTGCGACTACTTCGAGAAGAAGAAGGGGTTCGCGCCGGTCGGCTTCCAGCTGTTCGTGAGCATGGCGGAGTCGCTCGCGATGCTCGACGTCGTGTCCGTCGTCCGCCACAACCGGACGCTGGAGATGGGGAACTACCGGAAGGCGGCGGACGAGGGCGGCTTCATGCTCCGCGGCTTCAACTACCTCTTCCTCGGGCGGAAGCCCGAGGCGACGGCCGGCCGCGCGCGCTGACGGGTCAGCGAGCCCGACGAACGAACCGGAGCGCGCCGCTCGCGAAGAGGCGCAGGACGAGCGCGCGCGCGTGCCGGTCACGCGCGAGACGGGCCAGCTCGGTGGGGTCCGGACGCCGGAGCCCGGTGACGAGCTTCGCGAGCGACGCCGCCGCGCCTCGATGGACCTCGATCTCCTCGCCGCCCGCGTAGAGGTAGAGGCCGCCGCGCGCGCGAGGGAGGAACGCGAAGCGGCCCTCCTCGCTTCGCGCCACCACGTCGCCGGCGCGGAGGCGCGCGAGGATCACCTCGAGCGCGGGCGCACGGCGCGGCGGCGTGAGAGCGTGGCCCGGCTTCAGACGCGTCGCGAACGAGGCGAACCAGCGATCGATGGAGTCGTCCGAGAGGTCCATGGAGCGGACGGCCGCGCGGACGCGAGCGAGCATCGCCACCGGGATCGCGCCCGGCTCCTCGGCGGGCGACAGCGGCGGGTCGACGAGGAGCGCCGCCCCCTCCGGCCGGGCCCCGAGATGCTCGGCGAGGTCCTTCCACATCTCGGCGAGCCGCGGCGCGCGGAAGCCGATCGAGTACGTCAGGCAAGGGGTGACCGCGACGCCGTGGTGCGCGACGCCGGGCGGGAGGTAGAGCATGTCGCCCGCCTCGAGCACCGCGTCCTCGTCCGGCGTGAACGACTCGAGGATGCGGAGGTCGAGCCCCGAGATGAACCGTGCATTTTGCACTTTTTCGCGACCGTACATCCAGCGTCGCCGACCTTGCCCCTGGATCAGGAAGACGTCGTAGCTGTCGACGTGCGGGCCGACGCTCCCGCCCGGCGCGGCGAAGCTGACCATCACGTCGTCGACGCGGACGTTCGGGACGAACGCGAACGGCTCGAGCATCCGCGCGGCGGCGGGGACGTGGCGGTTCAGCTCCTGGACGAGGATCGTCCAGCCGCGGTCGGGGAGCGCGCCGAAGCGCTCCTCGGGGTGAGGCCCGTGGGCGACCTCCCAGGGGTGGGCGCCCCCTTCTTCGCGGACGATCCGCGACTCGACGTCTTCCTCGCAGGAGAGGCCGGCGAGCTCATCCGGCGTGATCGGGTCCCGGAATCGAGGGAAGGCGCCTCGCACGAGGAGCGGCCTCTTCTGCCAGTGCTCCGCGAGGAAGCGACGAACGGTCATGCCGCCGAAGACGGAGCTCATCGCGCGCTCCGTGTCCTATCATGCCCGCCGTGAAGTCGGGTATCGCGACGCCGCTCCTCGTGAGTCAGGTGAAGGCCACGGCGGGGTGGCTCTGGGACGCGCCGCTCGCGGACGTGCGGCTCTCCGTGGTCACGGACGCGCTCGACGCGGTCCTGGCGGCCGAGCGCGACCGCAAGGACAACGGCGTCGCGTACCTGCGCGCGCTCCTCGCGGCGCATTACGCGACCGTGGCGACGTTCGTGCCGACGGACGTGGACACGCGCATCCGGCACCACGCCTGGGCGCTCGTCGAGGACCCCGCCGCGCTCGCGCCGATGCTCGACGTGCTCGACGAGATCGCCGCGCTCGACCCACGGTGGGTGTCGGCACGCACGGTCGACGACGAGCACGGGCACGCCCTCGCGGGTCATCAGGGGGAGTGGTTCTCGGTGCGCGCCGGTGCCCTCGGGAGAGCGCTGGTCCTCGGCGACTCGGACGTCGTGACGCGGCTCACGGAGACCATCGACGCGGAGCTCGAGCGTCACGCGCGCGTGTTCGACCAGGCCTGGAAGGCGAACGCGCCGGCCGAGCGCGTGCTGCGCATCGCGACGATCCTCGCGCACAACCTCGGAGACCTCTCGCGCGTCGTGGAGGCGTGGCCCGGCAAGCCCGAGCTCGCCGAGCTCCGCGCGCGCTACGCGCGGCTCGGTCACCCCGACGCGCCGTCTCCCGTTGCGGCGTTCGTCCGCGCCGGCGCGCTGAACAAGGCGATCATGGCCCTCGAGAACCATCGCTTCCTCGCGCTCCGGAAGCCGCGCGCCCTCCGGACCTCGCGCGCGCTGCTCCTCCCGATCGGGCCCTGGTTCGACGCGTGGGGCGAGACGATCGCGCGTTCGCTCGAGCAAGGGGACGTCGCCGAGGTCGTGGCCGCGCTCGTCGAGACGCACTTGTCCTCGCCGGACCAGCAAGGGATCCTCCGCGCCCTCGCAGGCATCCATCGCGCGACGCGAGGCGGCGTGGAGCTCTACGTGCCGGATCTGCCCGCGCGGATCCGCAAGGAAGCGACGCGCGGACGCGTGCGCGAGGCGCTCGACGTCACGCCCGAGCACTTCGCCGCCAAGATCGAGCGACGCTACAAGAACGAGCGCGAGAGGCTCGCCTGAGATGCGCCATCGGCTCCTCCTGGCGTTCGCGGCTCTCACCGCCTGCGCCTCGCGCGCCCCGAGCTCGGCCGGCGGGCGTGACCTCGGACGCAGCGCGAAGGACGACGCGACGTCGGCCTCGTCGGACGCCGGAGCGCCGCGGGTGTGCACCTTCGACGTGAAGGATCTCGCCCCCTGCTACGAAGACTGCGACCGCGGCGTCGCGCTCGCGTGTCGTCTCGCGGCCGACCGCCTCGAGCACGGAGGCGACGGCGTCCCCCGTGACCCCTCTCGCGCCGTGACGCTCGACGAGCGAGCCTGCGAGCTCCGCGACGCTCTCGGCTGCACGAACGCCGCGCGCCTCCGAGGGCGCGGTGTCGGGGTGCGCGTCGACCGCGGTCGCCAGATCGAGCTCCTGGCGCGTGCGTGCAGCCTGGGCGAGGGATCCGCATGCGCCGTCGCCGCGCGCGCCTTCGCGAAGGGCGAGCCCGAGAAGGGCGTCGAGAAGGATCCTGCCCGCGCGAAGACGCTCTGGGAGCGCGCGTGCGTCGCCGGCGTCGAAGAAGCGTGCGCGACGCTCGAAGGCGCCACCCCCTGAGCTTCGTCGGCTATGCTGGCTCGGGAATGAGCTCGATCAAGAAGACGATCATGAACCAGGGGATGAAGCTCATGAGCGATCCCCGCGTCCTCAAGCTGATGCAGGACGAGCGCGTGATGAAGGCCGTCATGCAGATGATGAACGTACCCGGCCGCGTCCAGAGCTTCACGAACGACCAGGTCGAGAAGCTCGCGAAAGCGATGAGCCTCGCGACGGAGGACGAAGTGAACGACCTGAAGCGTCAGGTCCGCCGGCTCGAGGAAGAGCTCGCACGCCTCGAGCGCGACAAGAACGACTGAGAGCTCAGGCCGCGCGCTTCGTGAGCCACTTCGAGACGAGCGGCCACGTCGAGAGCGGGGCATCGCGGCCGACGAGCAGATCGATGTGGCCGAGCGGCGCGGTCCGGTACGTCTTGTCGGAGGAACGGCTGCGTTCGTAGGCCGGGCGAACGCTGGCGGGCGGCGCGAGGTCGTCGTTCGAGCCGGAGAGGACGAGGAGCGGGAGATCCATCTTCTCGAAGCGCTCCTCGTAGTCGTAGTGATGGCCCCCGAAGCGCTTCTGGGCGGCCCACTCGAACATGTTCCGGAGCTCGGCGATGCCGGCGCGGTCGAAGGCGAGGCGGAGGTGCTGCTCGAGGACCTCCGGTTCGAGCGCGCCCGCGTGCCAGCCGCGGAGCGGGAGCGGGTAGAAAGGGCTCTCCGCGACGCGCCGGAAGGCGTTCATCAGCGCGCCGAGCGGGTAGAGCGGGACGGGGAGCCCGACGTGCGGGACGCCCGCGACCCGCAGCCCCTCGAAGAAGAGCGAGATCGCCTGCAGGGACAGAGAGCCGCGCGTGAAGTGGTAGGGGCTGCCGATCGAGGCGACGCCCGCGACCGCGCCCTGGCATCGCGGCGCGGCCGCGTAGCTGACGAGCCCGCCGAGCGAGTGCCCGACCAGGAAGACGGGGCGCTTGCCGGAGAGGGCTTGCACCTCCTCGAGCGCGCTCGGGAGATCTTCGGTGACGTAGTCGTCCACGTGGCGGGGCGACCGCGCGCCGAAGTGCCGTGAACGACCGTGACCGCGAAGATCGAGGTTGAAGACGTCGAACCCGGAGCGCGCGAGATGGTTCGCGAGGCTCCGCGCGGGGAGGTGCCAGGCATAGCGGTTCTGGCCGAACCCGTGGACGAGGAGGACAGGCGCCTTCGTGCCGCCCTCGTTCGAGGCAAGACGCTTCCTGACCATCGCGAGGGGGATGGCACCTCCGGTGACCACGAGCTCCTTCACGAACGTGGCCCGTTCGTGCCGGTCGATCGTCTGCTCGAGGGTGCGGCCGTAGAGGATCAAGGCGAGGAGGACCTCGGCGGTTGCCCACCGATCCCTCGTTAAGTGTAGCATCCATCCACCGAGCTTCCCGATGCGAACCCGAACGCTCCTTCCCTTCGCCGCCGCTTCGCTCGTCCTCCTCACCAGTGCGGGCGCCGTCGCACAAACGGCTCCCGCGACGAAGCCGACGAAAGCGACGAAGCCCGTCCCGAAGGCGGAGCCGAAGCCCGAGCCGAAGCCCGAGCCCGAGCCCACACCGGAGCCGGCGACGACGGAGCCGGCGGCGACGGAGGAGAGCGCGACCGCGAAGCAGTCGGCCGTCGAGCCCCCGCCGGAGACGTGGGACATCAAGGACGTCGAGGAGAACCCGAACAAGACGTACCTGTTCGTCGGGCTCCGCTACCGCGGAAACGTCGTCCCGAAGTTCATGCTCAACGCCTTCGTCGACGAAGGGAAGACGATCTACTCGAACTCGATCGGCGTCCAGCTCGACATCCGGAAGAACGGCTTCTCGCTCATCCCGGGCATCCAGTACACGGAGTACGGAACGGGCGATCTCCTCTTCAAGCAGAAGGGGACGAACGACTTCGTCGGCAACTACACGCTCGTGAACAGCGGGCTCAAGGCGATCTACGTGACGGCGGACCTTCTCTGGTCGACGCCGATCAACAAGAACTTCGCCTTCGAGTATGGCGCCGGCTTCGGCCTCGGCGTGATGTTCGGCGATCTCGTCAACAACTGGGTGGCGGTCGATCCGAACGGCGAGATCGGCTCGGACAGCGGCCGTCGCTTCACCCGCTGCCAGTCCGTCGGGCCCGTCGGCAGCGGCTGCAACAAGGTCGATCACCAGAACTCCGCCGAGGACAAGGTCGGCAACTACGTCGAGAAGTCCTGGGCCGGCGGCGGCTCCGTCCCCAACGTCTTCCCCTGGATCGCCTTCCCGCAGATCGGCGTCCGCTTCAAACCGATCAAGAACTTCGTCGGCCGCGCCAACCTCGGCTTCTCCCTCACCGGCTTCTGGTTCGGCTTCTCCGCCGAGTACGGCCTCGAGCAGAAGCCCAAGCCGTAAGAGCGGACCTCGGCTCCTCCCACCTTGTTCATGTGGCGTGGAGTCCTCCCCCGCGTCGAGAGCGCGGCAGAGCCGCGAAGGGGAGTCGCCTCTCGCAGCCAACCTCGGGGCGCGCGCCGCGACACCGTTCCGAGTCGGCACAGGCGGCGCAGGCCTGGAGGCGCTCTCTCCAAGCGAAAAGGGCGCGAGCGGAGCGTGGATGCTCGGAAAGACCTGGCGAGGGGCTGACCTACTCGGGGGCCCCAAACCGCGTCGTCAGGTAGGAAGCTCTCGCCAGGTCCGTGGCACGCCTCGCCCGTCGCTCGAAATGGCTTGGGGGGAAGCCCCGCCGAAATGACCCCCGCGATCCGCACGACCGCGCCCCCATCGCGCAGGAGAGAGCGCCTCCGGGCCGAAGCCCTGCAGCCCCGAAGCGCCCGGTCATCCCACGCGATGGCACATTCTGGCGCTGGCACAGCCGTGCCAGCGTAAGATGGACGCGTGGACGAAAGGCCCTCGTTCCCGCTACCTGCGCGGTACCTCCCCGTGGCACGCCTCGGTCGCGGCGGCGGCGGCGAGGTGTGGGCGGTCCGGGACCGCCTCACGGGGGCCGAGCTCGCGCTGAAGGCCCTGGCCGACGACGCGGGCGAGAACGAGGTGATGGCGCTCGTGCGCGAGGCCGTGACGCTGAACGGGCTCGAGGGCGTCGGCGTGCCGCGCGTCCTCGCGTTCGGCAGCCTGCCCGGCAGCCGGCGCCCCTTCCTCGTTCGCGAGCTCGTCGCAGGCTCGAGCCTCGAGGACGTGCTCGGGAGCGAAGGCGAGTGGCTCCGCCCGCTCGCGGGGGCAGCCGATCAGCTGACCTTGCTCCATCGCGCCGGCCTCTTCCACGGCGACATCAAGCCCGCGAACGTGATCGTCGGCCCCGACGGCACCGGCACCCTCGTCGATCTCGGACTCTCCGCGCCGTGGCGTGAGGGCGGCACGCGTCCGAGAGGGCTCACGCCTCGCTTCGCGGCGCCCGAGCTCTTCACCGGGGAGCCGCTCACGGTGCGCGCCGAGGTCTACGCGCTCGGCGCGACGCTGGAGTACGCCCTCGGCAAGCGCGGCAAGGAGCTCGACGCCGAGACGCGGAAGGCCCTCGCGAAGATCGCCGCGCGCGCGACGGAGGAAGAGCCGGACCTCCGGCACCCGAGCGTCGACGAGCTCGCGAGCGCGCTGAAGAGCGCGGCCAAGCTCGAGACGCGCGCGTTCGAGCAGGGCGCGGCCTGGCCGGTCCTCGGCTTCGACGGCCCGGCCCAGATGCTCGCCTCGGACGTGAACGCGCTCGCCCCCGGTCATGCCCTCGCGGTCGTCGGACCGAGTCGATCGGGCCGGAGCACGCTGGTGAGGCGCCTCGCCTGGTCGCTCGGCGTCAGCGCGACCCCCGTGGCCGCGCTCGAGCCGCCGCGGGAGGGCGTCGGCAAGACCGACACGGAGATGATCGAGCTGGAGCTCGCGAGCTGGGGCGGCGCGAGGACGCCGGCAGCGGGCCTCGTCCTCGTCGTCGACGACCTCGCCGGCTTCGACGAGGACGCTCGCGCGCTCCTGCGCGAGGCCGTCGAGCACGGCGCCCGGCTCGTGGCCGTGGTCGGCGACGGCGAGAGCGACCGCGCGATCGTCGACGACCTCGCGATCGCGGGGGTCACCGCCTTCGAGGTGCCGCCGCTCGACCCTGCGAGCGCGTCCGAGCTCGTTCGGCGCGCGATCCCGTCGCTCCCCGACAAGCTCGCGGCCCACCTCCTCGCGCGCGTCGATCGACGGCCCGGTCGCCTCCGCAGCTTCGTGAGGCGCCTCGGCGGCGCGGCGGTCACGTCCGTCGAGGAGGTCGACGCGATCCTCGCTGCCCCGTCCGGCAAGAGCGCGCCTCTCGCCACGCGAAGCCGCGCCCAGCTCCGCGCGGAGCTCGAGCGGGCGCTCGACACGGGCCGGTTCGACGCGGCGGCAGAGCTCGAGAGCGAGCTCGGTCCCGAAGCGTCGAGCGAGGAGAAGGTCGAGCGCGCGATCGCCCGCGCGCGCATCCTCGCCGCCCGCGGAGACGCCGCCGGCGCCGGCGACACGCTCGACGTGGTGGAGAAGCTCGCGCGCGCGTCGGAGCTCGAGCGCGCCTGGAAGGCCGCCCGCGCTCGTACCTTCATGCGCGCGGGCGACTTCGGTCGTGCGGCCACGCTCGCCGCCGAGGTCCTCGACAAGGGGGCCGAGGACGCGATCACCGCCGACGCGCTCTCGGTTCGGGGGCTCGCACATGCCTACCTCGGCGAAGAATCCGCCGCGATCCCGATCCTCGAGCGCGCGCTCAAGGTCACGCGCGCGCTCGGTGATGCGCGGCTCGAGGCCGTCGCGCTCGGTTCCCTCGGCATCGCCCACCAGCGCGGCGGCCGCGCCCGCGAGGCGAAGAAGGCCTACGAGGATGCGCTCGCGGCCGCCGAGAAGGCTCACGACGCCTGGACGATCGGCTCGGCGCGTCTGAACCTCGCCGTCCTCGAGAAGGGCGACGGAGACCTCGCCGCCGCCCTCGTGCACCTCGAGGCCGTCGTCGATCTGGGGCGACGCGCCGGCGGGCAGATCGCGGTGCAGCAAGCGCTCTTCAACCTCGCGAACCTGGATCTCTACCTCGGTCGCTACGCGCGCGCCCACGCTTCGATCGAGAAGCTCGCCGAGCAACGGGACAAGCTCGCCGGGCCCTCTCGCGCTCAGCTCCTCGGCCTGCAGGCAGAGCTGGCGACGCGGCGCGGCGAGGTCGACAAGGGCGCGCGCCTCTACGAGCTCTGCGCCGACGCCTACGAGGCCGTCGCGCGTCCGCTCGATGCCGCCGAGGCACGCCTCGAAGGGATCCTCGCGCGCGCGTTCTCGAGCGCGGACGCCGCCGTCACGATCGACGTCACGGCGCTCGAGCGCGAGCTCCGCGAGCTCCGGCGGCGCCTCGGTGACGGAGGCTTCGGCGAGCACGAGGCCCTCGCCAACATCGTGGAGGGCACGCTCGCCCTCGCGCGCGGGGACGAGCCGCGCGCGCGCGCCTTCCTCGACAGCGCGTACGAGGGCGCCGAACGCGCCGGCATCCGCGAATGGGCATGGCGCGCGCTCGATGCACGGGCGCGGCTGGCTGCGGCGCAAGGAGCGTCCGCCCTCGCTCGACGGGACACCGACGCCGCGCTCACCATGCTCGAGGAGACGGCAGCGAAGCTCCCGCGCGACCTGCGGGAGGTCTTCTGGAACGACCCCCGGAGGCGCTCGCTCCGTCAGGCGCACACCGTGACCGCGCCCGCCGGCACCTCGAGCCCGCCCGGCGCTCACGCGACCTCCGCGATTCGGATCGGCGGAGGAATGTCGACGGCGATGTCGCTCGGCCGGAGCGCGATGCTCACGAGCATCGGCGCGCCGATGCCGGCGGAGGACCGCCTCGTGCGCATCTTCGAGATCACGCGCGACCTCGCGCGCGAGACCGATCTCGATCGCCTCCTCCAGCGCGTCGTCGATCACGCGATCGGCCTCGCCTCCGCCGAGCGCGGCCTCGTCGTCCTCGTCAATGACGACGGCGCGGTCGTCGCCCACACCGCGCGCAGCAGCAAGGGCGAGGAGTCGCACGCGAACTTCTCGCGGAGCGTCGCCGAGCAAGTGATCCGCGACGGCGAGCCTGTCATCGCCACGAGCGCGCGGGACGACGAGCGGCTCGCAAAGGCCGTCTCCGTGCACCAGCTCATGATCCAGTCCATCGCGTGCGTGCCCATCCGCGGGGCGCTCCCGGCGGAGCGGACGATCGGCGCGCTCTACCTCGAGACGCGGCTCCGCCCCGGCAAGCGCTTCCGGGAGGAGCTCCCGACGCTCGCGGCGTTCGCGGATCAGGCCGCGATCGCGATCGAGAACGCTCGCCTGATCGACGAGAACCGCCGGCGCGCCGAGGAGCTGGCGGTGACGAACGCGGAGCTCGAGGCGGCGAAGGAGAAGCTCGCCGGTCTCCTCGGCCGCCGCACCGAGCAGCTCGCGTCTGCGCGCCGCGACCTCAAGGAGGCCCGCGCGCAGCTCCGCTCGCACTTCGGCTACGCGGGCCTCGTCGGCACGAGCGCGGCGATGCGAAAGCTCTACGCCGTCATCGAGCGGGTGAAGGACACCGACATCCCCGTCCTCATCCTCGGCGAGAGCGGGACGGGCAAGGAGATGGTCGCGAAGGCGGTCCACGTCGCCGGCCCGCGTGGCAAGCAGCCGTTCCTCGGCGTGAACTGCGGCGCGATCCCGGAGAACCTCCTCGAGAGCGAGCTCTTCGGGCACGTGCGCGGCGCCTTCACGGGGGCCGAGCGCGATCGAAAGGGGCTCTTCCGCGAGGCGGAGAACGGGACGATCCTCCTCGACGAGATCGGCGAGATGCCGATGAAGATGCAGGCGGGCCTCCTCCGCGTGCTGCAGGAGAAGACCGTGCGCCCCGTCGGCGGCGCGAAGGAGGAGCCGTGCAGCGCGCGCGTCGTCGCCGCGACCAACCGAGAGCTCTCCGTGATGGTGCAGGAGGGCCGCTTCCGCGAGGACCTCTTCTACCGCCTCCACGTCATCGAGCTGAAGGTGCCGGCCCTCCGCGAGCGTGCGGAGGACATCCCCGCGCTCGTGGATCACTTCCTCGGGCTCTTCGCCGCGCGCCACAAGCGTGAGCGGAAGACGATCGGCCGCGACGCCGTCCGCAGACTCCAGTCCTTCGACTGGCCGGGCAACGTGCGACAGCTCGAGCACGTCCTCCTGAACGCGTGGCTGCTCTCGGAGAGCCCGGAGATCGAGGCGGAGGATCTCGATCTCCCGACG
Source organism: Polyangiaceae bacterium (assembly GCA_022842465.1). Classification (GTDB taxonomy): domain Bacteria; phylum Myxococcota_A; class Polyangia; order Polyangiales; family Polyangiaceae; genus Labilithrix. The sequence goes on from JALHPN010000025.1 coordinate 44,902, forward strand.
TCGTCGCTCCGTGCGAGCGTCGCGCCGAGCATGATCCCGCCGAGCAGCGTCGAGGCGCGGTCCCCGGAGACCTCCTCCGTCTCGCCGCGACCCCGCTCCCATGAAGAGCACCGCGAGAACGAGAAGGAGCGCATCCTCGGCGCCCTCACGCGCTGCAACTGGAACCGCGTCCAGGCCGCGAAGGTCCTCGGCATCCCGCGCCGGACGTTCTACCGGCGCCTCAAGGACTACGGGATCGTCTAGCCGCGCGGGTACGCGCCCCTCCCGCCTCAAGCTCGGCTTCGACCGGCCGTTCTCTCGCTCGAGGCGCAGATGCGTTCGAGAGCTCGAGGGAGAGTGCGCATGGGCGCGCCGGAGCGTGACCGCGACGCTCTGTTGCGCTTCGCGCTGCTCGGCGCCGTGCTCGGCGCGGCCGCCACGGGCGCGAGCTGCGGTCTGACCTCGGACGACGGGGTCGTCGGAGTCGACGTGGACGTCACCACGTCGGAGCTCGCGACGGCTTCCGTCTCGGAGGTGTTCGGTGTCTACGGCCCTTCGTGTAGAACGCGCACGGGTCCGTGGAGCATCGGTCTCGCCGAGGGCAAACCCACTCAATACCCGAGCCTCGGGCTCGTGCTCGGGGACACCGCCTGCACGCTGCTCCTCACCGGGGTCGTGGTCGACGCATCACCCTTGCGGGCGAGCCCCGCCTTCGCGTTGGACACGACCTTCCAGGATCGGCCGTCGGCGCTCACGGACGGCGCCGGAGTCGAGCGGCTGGCCGTCCAGGCGAAGCTCTCGTCACGCACGTTCATGGAAGACGTTCGGCTGCACCTGCGCGTCGGTCGCCGTCTGGACGAGCTGGCCGGAGGCGGAGTCAGCACCTCGTTCGTCTACAGTGTGGGGGGCAGCGCGAGCGGCCTCACCGGCGAAGGGCTCTTGCTCGGGCTCTCCGGCAAGGGAGCGACTTCGGTGCTCGCCGTGACGCGCGAGGGACCGTTCGTCTTTCCCACGTCGATCTCGCGGGGCCCGTACGCCGTCACCGTTCTCCGGCAGCCGAACGGTGGGGTGTGCACGGTCCGTGGCGGTCTCGGGACCATCCGCGACCGCGACGTCGAGAGCGTGTCCGTGACCTGCACGCCGAGGTCTTGTGACGACGGCAACCGTGTATCGGGTGACGGCTGCTCGGCCGACCTGATCGTCGAGAGCGGCTGGATCTGTCCGGTGCAGGGCGCGGCATGCGTCGCGGCGCGGTGCGGCGACGGTCTCGTCAGGGCCGACGAGGAGTGCGACGACGGGGATGCGGTCGATGACGACGGCTGCACCGCCACGTGTCGCCTCGCGGCTGGCTACACGTGCCCGGTCGAGGGGACCCCTTGCGTGCGAACGGTCTGCGGCGACGGGCGACGGGAGGGGAGCGAGCAGTGCGACGACGGCAACGGGATGCCTTTCGACGGCTGCTCGCCCACGTGCGTGGCCGAACCGCTCTGCCCGAAGACCGGGGGCGCCTGCGAGGGCGTCTGCGGGGACGGGATCGTCTTCCCCGGCGAGAGCTGTGACGACGGGAACACTCGCTCGGGCGACGGGTGCTCCTCGACGTGCACCTTGGAGCCGGGGTTCTCGTGCCGGTCCGTCGTCCAGGACCTCGCGCCCACGGTCGATGCGCCCATCGTCTACCGGGACTTCAGCCGCGGCGACGCGGTGACCATCCCGGCGTACGGCGCGTTCCCTGCGTGTAACGGCCGGTGCCCGAGCGCGCACCCGGACTTCCAGACGATGAACGGCGCCATCAGCGGGATGCTCGGACGGACGATCCTCGACGACGTGGAGCCGGCGAAGGTCGGGACGCTCGACGCGGAGGGCAAGCCGGTCCTCCGCTGCATCGCGCCGACGGGATGTGTGGGCTCGACCTGCGCGACCGCCCCCGGGGCGAGCACCTGCCGCGCTGCGAGCGCGGAGAGCTTCGCCCAGTGGTACCGCGACCTCCCCGGCACCGGGGGTGCAGCGCGCGTGAACCACACGTTGGTGAAGACGCTGCCGCTGTCGCTCTTCGGCGCCGGAACGACCGACCCTCGCTACGCGTTCAGCTCCTCCGCCTTCTTCCCGATCGACGACGAAGGGTTCGGGAACCAATCGGAGGGCACGCCGAACCGCAATTTCCACTTCACCAGCGAGCTGCGCTTCTGGTTCCTCTACGACGGCGCGAGCGCGCCGCGCTTCGACTTCCTCGGTGACGACGACGTCTTCGTGTTCCTGAACGGCAAGCTCGTCGTCGACATCGGCGGCGTCCACGGGCCGCTGTCGCGGTCCTTCACCCTGGACGCCGCGGCGGCCTCGAAGCTGGGGCTCGCAGGCGGCAGCCTCTACGAGTTCGCCCTCTTCCAGGCCGAACGGCGAAGGTCGGGCTCGAACTACCAGATCACGCTTCGCGGCTTCGTCCGCGCCAAGAGCGTCTGCTCGAGCACGTGCGGAGACGGAGTCGTCACGCGCTTCGAAGCCTGCGACGATGGATCCAGCAACGACACGAACGTTCCTCCGGCGCTCCCTCGCTACGGGAAGTGCGGCTCGAACTGCCTGTCGCGAGGCCCACGGTGCGGAGACGGCATCGTGCAGCCGGAGGCGGGAGAGGCGTGCGACGACGGGGAGTTCAACGGAAGCTACGGGATGTGCGCGCTCTCGTGCGCGGGTCCCGGCCCACGGTGCGGAGACGGCGTCCTCCAGACGGAGGCTGGCGAGGTGTGCGACGAGGGCGACCGGAACGAGACGACCTCACCCGTCCCCTCCGGAACCTGCGCCGCCGACTGCGCGTCGCGATGGCCCTGACGCAACGGCCGCCGTCCGAGCGATCGACATCGAGGTCCTCAAGCGCGCGAGCGATGAGCCGTTCCACGACGACAACAAGAGGAGGGCATCATGTCACGTCTCCATGAACGGGAATCCGTTCGCCCCCGGCCCAGCATGTTCGACAGCCTCGTCCCCGCGGCGCTCGCCGCGACCATGGCCGGCACCGCCGGCTGCAGCCTGAGCGAGCCACCGGAGAGCATCCTGGCTCGCGGAGAGGCGGTCGACCGGACGACGCATGCGCTCTCGGTCGGATCGCTGCGGGCGCTGGAAGGGAGCTACGGTGCAGGCTGCGTCGACCGTCTCGGCGCTTGGAGCCTCGCGCTGGAAGGGGACCCCGAGCTGAAAGCTCCGCCCCTCTCGGTCGTGAAGGACGACTCGGCCTGTACGCTGACGGTGACCGCCGTCCATGCCGACGACCGACTCGAGCTGGCGACCCCGTTCGTTCTCGGCGAGTCGTACTGGGCGAAGCCCGCTCACGTCGGAAGCGACGACCGCGGGTTCTACATCAACGCCAAGCTCGCGTTCTCGAAGGCGAGCGAGAGCCTCGTGGTGACCGTCCTCTACTCGGACGACCCGTCGGCCGTATCGTCACTCTACGGCGCGACCTATGCCACGGTCTCGGCGTCGGGAAGCATCGAGAAGGTGGCGGCACCAGACTACCGACTCGATCTCGAGGACGGCCTCAAGGTCCTCGTGAACGCCAAGGCCGTCGTCAGCACCGCCGAGGGGAGCGGGGTACTCGTCGCCGGCAAGGTGCCGGGGAGCTCGTACGTCGTCGACGGCGGCAAGCTCCCAGAGGCGCCGACGTTCGCGATGGTCGACGAGGTCTACCACGCCTTCGACGCCGCGGCGGTGCCTGGAACGGGCGACGTGAAGGTGCCTGCTTCGGCGTTCGCGCTCTCGGGGGCGAGCCTGGCTACCTCGGCAACGCGCACCATCATCGTTCGCGGCGGCTCGCCCGAGATGCCGACGTATCAGCTGGTACGCGTCACCTTCAACCCTCCGGGAAGCTGACCGAGCGAGGACCGGAGCGCAGGCCGACGTACACGAGCGCGGCTCCGATCCGTCGGCGGCGTTCGCTGGACGGCGCACGGCGGGTCGCCTACACGAAGGCGCATGTCGATTCGGTCCCCCTTCTTCACCTGTGCTCTCCTCCCCTTCCTCGTCGCGTGCGGAGGCAGCGAGGCACCCGCGAAGGCGCCCGAGGGGACGACGGCCGTGGCGGCGGCGGAGACCAAGCCGAGCGAAACGCCGTCCCCTGCCTCGACGGACGCGAAGCCCGCCGACGCGAAAGCGGGAGAGGTCGCCGTCGGCAAGCCCGCGCCCTCGCTCGACGCGAAGGCGCACGACGGCACGCGGGTGAACCTCGCGGCGCTGAAGGGCAAGCCCGTCGTCGTCTACTTCTATCCGAAGGACGAGACGCCCGGCTGCACCAAGGAGGCATGCTCCTTCCGGGATGCGTGGTCGGATCTGTCGAAGGCGAACGTCGTGCTCGTCGGCGTGTCGACCGACACGGCCGAGTCGCACAAGGCGTTCGCGGCGCACCACAAGCTCCCGTTCCACCTGGTGAGCGATCCCGACGGCGCGATCGCGAAGTCGTTCGGCGTGCCGAACAACAACGGATTTCTCGGGCGCCAGACCTTCGTGATCGACAAGGACGGCAACGTGAAGAAGGTCTACCGCGACGTGGACGTCTCGAAGCACGCGGCGGACGTGCTCGCCGACGTCAAGTGAGCCCTCGCCTCGCGGTCCTCGTCGACGGCCAGGAGCTGCCGGAGCCGGAGGCGCGCGCGCTCTGGGAGCGCTTCAGCACGTGGATGGAGGAGCACAAGGGCGACCTCCTCGGGTTCGCGCGCGCCGAGGGCTACGCGAGCATCCACCCGGGTGTCGCCGACGGGCGACCGGTGCTCCTCGCCAGCCGGTCGGCGACCCAAAAGCCATATGCCCCCGTGCGAGACATATCGCCCTCAGGATCAGGTGGACGCGTCTCCGGATCGTCACCGAAGCAAGACGGTGGATCGGGATCGCGCCAGAGCAGACCCACTGGTCGGCGCCCTGACCGCCTGAAATCACGGAAGAAGTAACCCTTTTTAGGTAGGACATAGGCGCACAGTGTACGGGTCCGGGGCTTGCACTCCCCCTTGCCGTGACACGCGACTCGTTCGATATCGCCTACGCCGCCCACACGGTGACCTGCACGTTCCTCCTCGACGAGGCCGGCATCTGCCGCCGCGTCGTGATGGCCGCGAGCAAGCGCGCCGGTGAAGGCAAACCGCTCGCCCGTTGCATGGGCGCGCAGTACGTCGCCTCGCTGGACGGCCGCACCCCTGGAGGCCTCGTCGAGCTCCCCCGCGTCGGCGCCTCGATGCTCTTCGCACGCGTCGACGAGAAGGGCCGCATCTCGCTCGTTCGAACCGGGATCGTCACGAAGTTCGAGACCAAGATCCCGCCGAGCCGGCGGAAGCCGACCCACGACCCCTTCGAGCAGACCGACGGGGTCCGGACCTCGGCGCCGGACGTACGCCAGACGACCACGCCGCGCGGGACCCGCACGATCCCGGAGGTCCTCACCTTCGACGACGACGAGCCGACCCCCGCCACCGTACGCGGCGGCGGGTCGGACCACGTCTACGCGGACCTCAGCGACCGCACGCAGCGGATCCCGGCGATCGCGGAGGCCATGCGTGCCGTGATCCCGCCCCCCTCGCCGTCCGAGGAGTCGATCGACATCGACGTCGACGACCTCGCGACCGCGGAGTACCCGTCCGCGCCGGCCCCGACGTCGGGCGAGGGTCGCCGGGTTACGCTCCCCTCCTCACTCGCGCCCCCGCCGCTCCCCACCCTCCGCCAGCCCGTGCGTGACCGCGTTCCGAGCTCGGACGACCTCCTCTCCCCGCCCGCGCGGAAGCGGCTCGGCCGTCCGCGGAGCGAAGGGTCGCTCCGCGTGGTGTCCTCCGCCGCGGCCGCCCGCATCTCGCAGCCCGATGCCGTGCCCGATGCGCCGCGGAGCGACCTCCAGCTCGCGTCCCCACGTCGCCGCCCCCGAGAGTGAGCGCAGCCGGGACGTAAGCCGAGCTTTCCCGCGGGCCCTGGCGCCCCGGTGAGGAGCGGACCCCATGGACAGGGGGCCCGGACAATGGTACTCGCGCGCCGTCCCCGAACTGCTGCGCGGCTTGTCCGCAGAGCCCAGAGTCCCCATGTCGCTGCTCGACGTGAGCGCTTTCACCGAAATTTCAGCAAACCTGTCGGATGCAACCCGGGCCGTGTCGGAAGGCGCGGTCAACGTCGACCTCGACGCGACCTTGCTCGTGCCGATGGTCCTCTTCGTCGTGCTCTTGTTCGTCCTCAAGCCGACGCTGTTCGACCCGATGATGCGGCTCTTCGAGGAGCGCGAGAAGCGCATCGAAGGAACCCGTCGCGAGGCCTCGAAGGAGGATGAGCGCTCGGCCAAGGCGCTTGCGAAGTACGAGGCCATCCTCGCGAAAGCACGCGAGACCGGCTCGGCGGAGCGCGAGAAGCTCCGCTCGGAGGCCGCGAAGAAGGAGGCCGCGCTCTCGGCCGAGGTCCGCGACGCGACGGGCTCGACGCTAGAGCAAGGTCGCGCGGCGATCGCGGCGGAGGCCAAGCAGGCGCGCGAGCGGCTGCACGGAGACGTGAAGATGCTGGGTCGCGACATCGCCACGCGTGTCCTCGGTCGCGAGGTGGTCTCGTGAGCCCGCGTCTCCGCAGGTCGTACGCGGCGGCGTTCGCGGCGATCGTCCTCTCGACGACCGGCCTCGCGGCGGCGCAGGAGCACGGCGGTCACGGCGGCGGTCACGACGAGCACGCGGCCCCGCGCGCCGAGGGCCACGACGAGCCCGGCGCCCACGGCGTCGCCGCCGGACACCACGGCCCCGAGGAGATCAACTGGACGGACATCTCGGACAAGCACCGTCCGGCGTTCATCGCCCTCGTCGTGAACTTCGGCCTGCTCGTCGGCCTCTACTACACGCTCGGGAAGAAGCCGGTCACGGAGGGCCTCAAGCAGCGCCGCGTGAACATCGGCAAGGACATCGACGAGGCGCAGAAGCTCCTCGCCGAGGCCCAGGAGCGCGCGAAGAAGTACCAGGCCGACCTGAAGAACGCCGACGCCGACGCCGAGACGGCGAAGGCCGCGCTCGTCAGCGCCGGCCGCGGCGAGGCGGACCGCCTCCTTCGCGACGCGACGGAGAAGGCCGAGCGCATGCGCCGCGACGCCGAGCGTCTCGTCGAGCAGGAGCGAAAGCAGGTCCAGCAGGACCTCCTCGTCGAGACGATCGACCTCGCCGTCCAGGAGGCGAGCGGCCTCCTCGAGAAGAGCGTGTCGGCGGACGACCACGCGCGCCTCGCGCAGGACCTCCTCACCGAGCTGTCGAAGCGCCCGAGCGCGCAGCGCGCGCACTCCCCCGCCGGAGGTGCCTCGTGATCCCCGGCGTCATCGCCAAGCGCTACGCGACCGCGCTCCTCGAGATCGGCGTCGAGAGCGGTCAGCTCGACAGCCTCGTCGACGAGCTCGCCCGCGTCGCGACGGCCTACGAGGGCAGCACCGACCTCCGCGCCGTGTTCGACGACCCGCTCGTCGCGCCCGTCGCGAAGCAGGCGATCCTGAAGGAGCTCGCCGAGCGCCTCTCGCTCGCGCCTACGACGAAGAACGCGCTCTCGCTCCTCCTCGACCGGCGTCGCATCCGCGCGCTGCCGGCGATCTCGGAGCGCCTCCGCGAGATGGCCGACGCGAAGCGCGGCATCCTCCGCGCGCAGGTCCTGACCGCGATGCCGCTCTCGGAGGAGTACTTCGAGAAGCTGCAGCGCGAGCTCGAACGCATCACCGGTCGGCGCGTCGCGCTCGACCGCAAGCTCGACGCGACGCTCATCTGTGGCGTCGTCGTGCGGGTCGGTGACACCGTCTACGACGGTTCGCTCGTCGCCCGCCTCAAGCAGATGAAGGAAACGATGCTCCCCAACTGAGGGGAACAGGAAAAGATCATGCAGCTCCGCGCCGAAGAGATCTCGTCGATCATCAAGAAGCAGATCCAGAGCTACGAGCGCGCCGCGCTCACGACGGAGACCGGAACGGTCCTCAGCGTCGGTGACGGCATCGCGCGCGTCTACGGCCTGGAAGGCGCCATGGCCGGCGAGCTCCTCGAGTTCCCCGGCGGCGTCATGGGCATCGCCCTGAACCTCGAGGCCGACAACGTCGGCGCGGCGCTCTTCGGCGACGTGGCCGGCATCAAGGAAGGCGCCACCGTCAAGCGCACGGCGCGCATCATGGACGTCCCCGTCGGCGAGGCCCTCGTCGGCCGCGTCGTCAACTCGCTCGGCATGCCGATCGACGGCAAGGGCCCGATCGAGACGCCGCACAAGCGCCGCGTCGAGATCAAGGCGCCGGGCATCCTCGCGCGCCAGCCCGTGAAGGAGCCCCTCCAGACCGGCATCAAGGCGATCGACGCGATGGTCCCGATCGGCCGCGGTCAGCGCGAGCTCATCATCGGCGACCGGCAGACCGGCAAGACCGCGGTCGCGATCGACACGATCATCAACCAGAAGGGCCAGGGCGTTTACTGCTTCTACATCGCCATCGGGCAGAAGCAGTCCACCGTCGCCGCCGTCGTCGACAAGCTCACCGCGCACGGCGCGATGGAGTACACGACGGTCGTCTGCGCCGGCGCGAGCGAGTCCGCGCCCCTCCAGTTCATCGCGCCGTACACCGGCGTCACGATGGCGGAGTACTTCCGCGACACCGGTCGCCACGCCCTCTGCATCTACGACGACCTCACGAAGCAGGCCGTCGCGTACCGCCAGCTCTCGCTCCTGCTCCGCCGCCCGCCGGGCCGCGAGGCGTACCCGGGCGACGTCTTCTACATCCACTCGCGTCTCCTCGAGCGCGCGGCCCGCATGGCCGACCGCCTCGTCGTCCTCCCGAAGGGCAAGAAGTGGGACGACCGCGGCGACGCGACGGTCCACGTCGGCGAGCAGGGTCACGAGTCGGCCGCCAAGGAGCTCGAGGCGAAGGGCGACACGCACGAGATCGTCAAGGACCCGATGTCCGGCGGCTCGCTCACGGCGCTGCCGATCATCGAGACGCAGGCGGGTGACGTCTCGGCGTACATCCCGACGAACGTCATCAGCATCACCGACGGTCAGATCTTCCTCGAGTCGGACCTCTTCTTCTCGGGCGTCCGCCCCGCGATCAACGTCGGCATCTCCGTCAGCCGCGTCGGCGGCAACGCCCAGACCGACACGATGAAGGGCGTCGCCGGCACCCTGAAGCTCGACCTCGCGCAGTACCGCGAGAAGGCGGCCTTCAGCCAGTTCGCCTCCGACCTCGACGAGGTCACCCGCAAGATGCTCGAGCGCGGCGCGCGCCTCGTCGAGATCCTGAAGCAGGGTCAGTACGCGCCGCTTCCGTTCGAGAAGCAGGTGCTCCTCATCTACGCAGGCACGACGGGCGTCCTCGACACCCTCGAGGTCTCGAAGATCGCGGAGTACGAGAAGCAGCTCTACCCGTTCATCGAGTCGAAGTACCCGCAGATCCTCGAGGCCATCCGCACCAAGAAGAAGGCCTTCAAGAAGGACAAGGAGACGGAGGACCTCCTCAAGAAGGCCCTCACCGAGTTCGGCAAGGGCTTCGGCAAGGGCAAGTGAGAAAGTCGAGCTGAGCGTCCGATGCCTTCTCTGAAGACCATTCGCAAGCGGATCACGAGCGTCAAGGCGACGCAGAAGATCACGAAGGCGATGAAGATGGTGGCTGGTGCGCGGCTCTCCCGCGCCCAGCAGCGCATCGTCTCGATGCGCCCGTACGCGCTGAAGACCCGCGAGATCCTCGACGGCGTCGCCGCCGCGATGGCCGCGAAGCAGACGGACCAGGAGTACCGCGCCGAGGGCACCGTGGAGGCGATGCATCCGCTCCTCGCGCGGCGCCCCGAGAAGAACGTCCTCCTCGTCGTCCTCTCCGGCGACCGCGGCCTCTGCGGCGCGTTCAACGCGAACGCCGGCAAGGCCGCCTTCCTCACCTGGCGGAAGAAGACGGACGAAGGCGCGGAGGTGAGGATCGCGACCATCGGCAAGAAGGGCCGCGACTACCTGAACCGCCGGCGCGCCAGCGTGTCGCGCGATTTCCCGAAGCTCTACGACGGCCTCGACATGTCGAAGGCCGCGAGCGTCTCCGACTGGATCGTCGCGCAGTTCGAGAAGGGCGAGGTGGACGCCGTCTACCTCGTCTACAACGAGTTCAAGAGCGCGATCACCCAGCAAGTGAACGTGGAGCAGCTGCTCCCGCTGCCCGAGCCGCCTCCCGCCAAGGAAGACGCGCTCCGGCCGACCGAGTACGGCTTCGAGCCGAACGAGCGCGTCGTGCTCGAGCGGCTCGTCCCGATGTACGTCGAAATTTCGATCTACCGTGCGCTGCTCGAAAGTCAGGCGAGCGAGTACGGTGCCCGAATGACCGCCATGGACGCTGCCACGCGCAACGCCAAGGAGATGATCGGGCGGCTCACGCTGCAGTACAACCGCGCCCGCCAGGCTGCCATCACCAAGGAATTGATGGAAATCATCGGCGGCGCCGAGGCCCTGAAGGACTGAACATGAAGAAGCTTCTCAACGCGCTCGTTCTCCCGCTCGTCATCGCTGCCTGCGGAGGCGAGGCGGAGCCCCCGAAGACCCCCGAGGTCACCCCGCCGACGACGCCGACGGCCGAGGCCCCCAAGCCTGCCGAGACCGCGGCCGTCGCGGCCGTCGAGCCGAAGCCGGCCGAGACGGCGAAGCCCGCCGAGACGACGCCGCCGCCGGCGCCGCTCGCCATGCCGAAGGAGGACATCAAGATCTCCATCACCACCAAGAAGGTGAACCTCGTCGTGAAGAGCGACGGCACCGTGCAGAACGGTGGCAAGACGGCCGCGAAGCTCACCGGCACCGAGATGCAGGACAAGGACGGCAAGGCCGTCGCCATGATCGCCGGTGACAAGGTCACCAGCGCCTCGGGCGATGCGGTCGCGACGTTCCAGGGCAACGACCTCGTCGGCGCCAACGGCGACAAGCTCGCCATGGCCGACGACGGCACCCTCACCTGGACCTCGGCCGGCAAGGACACGAAGGTCGGCAAGGTCGAGAAGGCCGGCGACGCGAAGCACGCGGCGATGCTCGCGGCGTGGTCCGTCCTCGCGCCCGCTCCGGCGGCGGCGAAGGCGGCCGACCCGAAGGCGACCGGCACCAAGACCGACACGAAGGCGGCCACGCCGACCGCGGCGGGCACGGCGAAGCCGGCCGACCCGAAGGCCGCCCCCAAGAAGTGAGGACGGCACCTCCGCGCACGCCGAGGTCCTGACCGACGAAGGCGTACCGAGCGATCGGTGCGCCTTTGGTCGTTTTGTGCCGCACTCGCCGGGCGACGAGCGCGGGGAGGCCGCCCGCCTTGTGCGACCTTCGGCCCGCGACTAGCGTGCGCGGCCATGAACAAGCTCAGCCTCCTCGGAACCGCCTCCATGGTCCTCGTCCTCGTCGCCTGCGGCGGCGAGACCAAGCCGGCGAAGGCGCCGGAGCCCGTCGCCTCTGCCACCGACAGCGCGACCGACCTGCCCCCGGCGAAAGACGGCGAGTCGACGGCCGACAAGGACAACGGCAAGGGCGAAGGCGACAAGGCCGACAAGAAGGCGAACGGCCCCGCCGGCGGCATGATGACCGTCGCGGCGATGAAGTTCACGCCGGCCAAGAAGGGCAAGTCCGACAAAGCCCTCGAGGTGAAGCAGGACGGCACCGTGATGCTCGACGGCAAGACGACGGCGAAGATCGCCGGCGACGAGATGAAGGACGCGACGGGCAGCACGCTCGTCACGATCGGCGTCGACGGCAGCCTCGTCGGCTCGGGCGTGAAGCCGGGGCTCAAGTTCCAGGGCGACGAGCTCACGGCCGAGAGCGGCGCGAAGGTCAGCGTCGGCGACGACGGCACGGTCACCCTCGCGAAGGCGGACGGCAAGAGCGAGGCGCTCGGCAAGTTCGAGGGCGGCGCCGCGGCTAAGCGCGCGGCGCTCCTCGTGACGGCGATGTGGCTCATGCCGGTCGACGCCACCAAGGCGGACGCGAAGAAGGCCGACGCGCCGAAGGTCGACGCGAAGAAGGATGCCGCGAAGCCGACCGAGAAGGCCGCGACGCCGAAGAAGTGAACGCGCGCGCTTGACGTGACGGCGCCCCGACGACGTGGTCTCCTCTCCTCATGAGAGCGAGCCTCCGTCTCGGCGGCGCCGTCGTCGTCGTTGCGCTCGCCGCGTCCGCCTGCGGGAGCGACGAGAGCGGTCCGAACGGTGAGACCGGCGACGGCCCGGGCGGGACGAGCTCGGGGGGAGGTCCGGGCGGCCCCGGTGACGCGACGTCGAGCGGCGCCGTCACCCCGTCGCCCGTCCCCGACAAGCCGGCCGCCGTGTGCACGCCGCCCGTCACGCTCGTCGACACGTCCACGCCCACGACCGTCGTCGGCACGGGGACCCCCGAGAGCTGTACCGACGCCACGTTCGGCGCCGCCGTCGCCAAGGGAGGCGTCATCACGTTCGACTGCGGGCCCGACCCCGCGACCGTCGAGCTCGCCTCCGAGAAGGTCGTCCCGAACGATCGAGAGACCGTGATCGACGGCGGGGGGAAGGTCACGCTCAGCGGAGGCGGCAAGACGCGCCTGCTCGCCCTCCGCGACTCGTACGAGAAGGTGACGACGAAGCTCGTCGTCCAGCGCATCACGCTCGCGAAGGGCTTCACGACCGCGCCGCCGAAGACGAAGCTCGTCGACGCGGGCGGCGCCGCGATCTTCCACCTCGGAGGCACCGTGGTCGCGATCGACGCGCGGTTCGAGGAGAACCGCGGCCCCGTCGACGGGCAAGACGTCTCTGGCGGCGCGATCACGGGTCAGGGGGCCGGCGAGACGATCGTCGTCGGGAGCGTGCTCACGGGAAACCGCGCATCGAACGGCGGCGCCATCGGAGCCCTCGGAACCGCCGTCACCGTCGTCAACAGCGCCGTCGTGAACAACGTCGCCACCGGCGTCGGCGGCAACCCCGGGGACGGTGGCAACGGCGGCGGCCTCGCGATGGACGGCAAGGGTCGCGCTCTCACGATCTGCGGCTCTACCTTCGGGAGCAACGTGGCGCACGCGTACGGCGGCGGCGTCTTCCGCACGAGCTACGAGCTCGAACCGACCACGATCACGCGGAGCACGTTCGACGGCAACGCGATCCCGGACGGGTTCGACGGTCTCGCGGGGGGCCTCTATCTGCAAGGGACGAGGGTGACCGTCGACGCGAGCACGATCTCGAACAATGCCGCCAAGGCCTACGCGGCGCTCTTCGTCGTCGAGCACGGCGCCGCCTCTGGGGCGCTCGAGATGACGAACTCCACCGTCGCCGACAACAAGGCGTGGCCGAAGGAGCCCTTCACGACGACGGGCCTCGTGGGTGGCATCGCGCTCGGCGACCGTGTCACGGGGACGATCAAGAGCTCCACGATCGCAGGGAACAGCGCGCAGTTCGCCAGCGGGATCTCGAACGTCGATCGGATCAGGCTCGAGAGCACGATCATCAGCAACACGGCGCTGAACGCGTACGTTCCCGTGAACTGCTCCGGGAGCGCGCCGGCGAACGGAGACGGCAACGTACAGTTCCCTGCCACCAACGCGAACGACACCGACCGGCGCTGCGCGACGGGCGTCGTGTTCGGCGATCCACGGCTCGCCCCGCTCGCCGACAACGGCGGTCCCACGAAGACGATGATGCCCGCCGAAGGAAGCATCGTGTTCGGCGCAGGCAGGGGCTGCCCCGCGGTGGATCAACGCGGTCGACCGCGGGCGAACCCCGCGTCGTGCACCGCGGGCGCGGTGGAGTGACCGTCAGCCGCCGCGCCGGCCGGTCTCGTCGAGCATGACGACCGGGTCGAGGCCGGGCGGGCTCACGACGTTCGTGAGATCGCGCACCGTGCCGGTCGTCGTCGCGACGAGGGCTGACGGCCAGATCCCGAGGAGCACGAGCGCGGTCGCCAGCGGTGCGACGGCGAGCGACTCCCGGCCGCCGAGGTCGGGAAAACGCCCGCCGAACGGCTCGAGCGCCGCGCTCTTCTCCCAGTCGCCGTCGAGGGTGCCGAACACGATGCGCGCGAAGACGAGCACGTGCGCGCAGGCGAGCAAGAACAGACCGAGCGCGGAGGCGAGCGCGAGCGGCGGGTAGTTGGGGAGGGCGCCGAGGAGCGCGAGGACAGGCCCCCACGATCCGCCCAGGCCGAGCACGGCGCACTGCGCGAGCGTCGCCGCGGCGAACGCGGCGCCCCAGGAGGGCATCTGCGCGCCGACGCCAGAAAGGCGAGTCACGTCTCGCGTGCGCGCCCGCTCCTCGACGGCGGCGGCCAGGAAGAGGAAGAGCGCCGAGGACAGCGCGCGGGTCGCGATCATGGAGATGGCGCCTGCGAGGCCCTGCGGCGTGAGCGAGCCCACACCGACGAGGACGAAGCCCGCCTGTGCGACCGTCGCCGACGCCGCCAGCTTGCGGAGATCCGTCTGCGCGAGCGCGCCGAGCGCTCCGTAGACGACCGACACCGCCCCGAGCGCGACGACGACGCCGGACGCCCAGCGCGCGCCCTCCGGGAGCACCAGGCACCCCACGCGGAGGAGGAGCACCGAGCCGACCGCGGGGAGCACGGCGGACACGAGCGCTCCCCCCGCCGACTCCGCCTCCGCGAGCGACGGCACGACCCACCCGTGGAGTGGGAACGCGCCGAGGAGCGTCACGCTCGCGACGAGGACGAGCGCGAACGCGACCCGGACGAGCGCCCCGCCGAAGAGCTTCGCCGCCTTCGCACCGAAGGCGACCTTCGAGAGCTCGACGAGGTCGAAGGTGCTCGCGGCCTTCGTCCCGTCGACGAGGAACGTCGGATCGGAGCTCCGCGCCAGCGCGAGCACGACGACGAGGACGAGGACGACCGCGGCTCCGCCGACGAGCGCCAGGCGCGTCGCGGCGAGCCTCCTCCCCTGCCCTCCCCAACCGCCGACGAGCGCCGCAGCCATCGCGACGGCGGAGGAGACGAAGACGAGGAGCACGAGGCCGTCGATCGCGACGAGGGCGCCTGCACCGGCGCTCGCGAGGGCGAGGTACGCGACGTGATGCGTGCTCGCTGCGCGCACGACGACCCTTTCGGAGGCGAGCCCGAGGAGACCGACGAGCGACAGCGCGAGGAGCGCGGCGATCGACGTGCCGTCCGCCCCGAGGTGAATCTCGGCGCCGAGCGCCCGGATCCACACGACGCGCTCGACGAGCTGGAGACCGTCGTTCCCGTCGAGTCGCGAGACGTCGGGGACGAACGTGCGGTACGCCCACCCCGCGAGCGCGGTCTGCGAGGCGAGTGACGCGATCGCGATCACGGAGGCCGTGCGATCGTCGCGCCGGCCCGTCGCGCGCACCACGAGCACGAGCGCTGCGCCGAGGAGCGGAAGGAGGACGAGGAGCGAGAGCGCATGACGCCCGACGGGGCCGAGCGGGGTCGGCATGTCGGCGCGAAAGCCCATCGCGACCTCGCCCGTCGCTTCGTCGGACGTCGTCACGACGAGGTGCGCGAAGAGCTGCCGGAGGCGCGTCGCGCGGTCAGGCTGCCACGTCACGACCGCGCGTCGCGCCTGGCCAGGGGCGATCGTCACGGGGAGCGTGCCATCGACGAGGCGCGTCGTGAGTCGGGACGCGGCGCGCTCGTCCGTCGGTCCGCCACGGATGGCGAGGCGCGAGACCACGAGGGGCTCGCGCCCGTCGTTCACGACGAGCACCTCCCCGGTGAAGGTGTCCTGCGCGGGTCGCAGCTCGAGCGGGCCGCGTCCCCCCACGTCCAGACGGACGGTGCCCGCTCGGCGGACCTCCTGCGCATGCGCGCGGGTCGGCAGAGCAGCCGCGAGGGCCGCGAGCAGGACGACGAGCCAGATGATCGCGAAGCGTCGCACCGGATGCTCCCTCAACCGAGCAGCCACGAGGAGAGCACGAGCAGCACGGGGATGGCCACTCCGAGCACCGTCACGATCTGGCGGAGACGCGTCGCCGCTCGCGGATCGTCGAGCCCCACACGCGCGAGCAGCGCCGTCGACATCCGGTCGCCGACAGCACCAGGCGAGATGCGCGCCAGCGCCTCTGCGCCGCGCACGATGCCGCTCGCAGCGACCCGGCCCGCGTCCTCGAGGACCTCGTGATCGATCACGACGACGCCCCGCGCCATGACGGAGGCGCTCGCTCCGAGCGCGTCTCCGGTCCGGACGAAGAGCGAGAGGCGGCGGTCGAGCCACGCGACGAGCGCGCCGGACGCGCCCGCCGCTCCCGCCCGCCATCCGAGGACGGCCGCCGCCGTCACGAGGAAGACGGAGGCGAGCGACACGAGCGCCGAGGGACCGTCCGCCGTCCTCTGCCCCAGAGGCCATGCGACGGTGGTCGCGATCGAGCGATCGGCGAGGGACGCCGACGCGGACGCGAAGACACGAGCGCCGACGCCGAGCACCGGCCCGGAAGCGACCGCGCCGAAGGTCGCGAACGCCGCGACCGCCGAGGCGAAGGGACGCGACGTGAGCCCTTCACGAGGCGCGGCGTCGATCGACCTGCGCGCGCCGAGCGCCGCGAGGACGATGGCGAGGATGCTGGTCGCGAGGACGAGCAACGGCGCGGGCCCTGCCCGGCGGAGGAGTGACGCGACCGTCCCGACGAGGCCCGCCGAGACCCCGGCGCAGGGGAGGAGCCCGACCGAGACCGCGGCGGCGATCGGCGCCCAGCGCTGACCGTCGCCGCCCCGCGGTAC